>CAYXOX010000016.1:0-35202 GCA_964466745.1 uncultured Rhodobacterales bacterium | reverse complement strand
GACCTCGTCGTGGATACTGCGCATCCCGTGCTCGACGGCATCGAGACGGGGCAGCACGCCTATTTCGTGCATTCCTACCACATGGCCGTCGAAAACACCGCTCAACTCCTCGCCCATGCCGACTACGCCGGCATGGCGGTTACCGCGATCGTGGCGGCCGGCACGCGGGTCGGCACGCAGTTCCACCCGGAGAAGAGCCAGTCCGCGGGGCTGCGCCTGATCGCGAATTTCCTCGCCTGGCATCCCTGATCGCCCCCGGGGCACGCTGACATAGAGGCGCGGCCGGCCCGGGCGGCGGCGGCGCGTCCGGCACCGCCGTCTTCGGGTCGGATCACCGCCGGCGCGGCCCCGCCGGCCGGGATGCCGCCGCAGGCATCGCCATCCCGCGCCCGGCCCTCCGGGCGCACGCGCGCCGGGATCACGGATCGGCGAGGCGTCTTCCGATTGCCGGGAAAGCACCTAGCTAGAAGTGCATGGGCGCGGTGCGGAACCCCGCGCCCGGTTTGACTGTCCCTCGTTCCACACCTGCGCCCGGCTCGCCCGGGCGCTTTTTTTCGGCGCTGCGCCGTGCCAGCGTTTCACCTGTAGATGCTGCCTCCCGGCCCCGCGCCGCCTAGCCGGGTCCCGGCGGCGTCCCGCCGCCCCGGCCGGCCTTCTCCGCGATCCCCGAAACGCCCTCGCGCCGCTCGAGTTCCGCCATCACTCGTGCAAGCGGCACGTCCCGCGAGGCGAGCATCACGAGCAGATGGTAGAGCACGTCCGCAGCTTCCGAGACCAGCCGGTCGGAATCGCCCCTCACCGCCTCGATCACCGCTTCCACCGCTTCCTCGCCGAATTTTTCCGCGCATTTCTCGGGCCCCGCGGAGAGCAGCCGCGCGGTCCAGGACGCGTCGGGAGCGGCTCCGGCGCGGTCGGCGATCAGTCTTTCGAGGCGTTCCAGCCCGGCGTCGATGCCCATGGCACGGTCTCCTGCTTCATCTTGGCCCAAATACTCACCCGCGCCCCGCGCCGCAGCGCGCGCTCCGGCGCGGGCGGCGCGGTGTCACGCCAGCCGCACCGGGATGCCTGCGGCCGCCATGTGCGCCTTGGCCTCGCCGATGGTGTAGGTTCCGAAATGGAAGATCGACGCGGCGAGCACCGCGCTGGCCCCGCCCTCGGTCACGCCCTCCACGAGGTGATCGAGCGTGCCCACGCCGCCGGAGGCGATCACCGGGATCTCCACCGCGTCGGACACCGCGCGCGTGAGCGGCAGGTTGAACCCCTGGCGGGTCCCGTCCCTGTCCATCGAGGTCAGCAGGATCTCGCCCGCGCCCCGGGCCGCCACCTTGCGCGCGAAGCCCACGGCATCGATCCCCGTGGGCCGCCGCCCGCCATGGGTGAAGATCTCCCACCGTCCGGGAGCGACGGTCTTGGCATCGATGGCCACCACGATGCACTGGCTTCCGAAACGGTCGGCGGCGCGGGCCACCACGTCGGGGTCGGCCACGGCGGCGGAATTGAAGCTCACCTTGTCGGCGCCCGCCAGCAGCAGCGCGCGCACGTCCTCGGGGCTGCGGACGCCCCCGCCGATGGTCAGCGGCATGAAGCAGTGCTCGGCGGTGCGGGTGGCGAGCTCGTACATGGTGCCGCGGTTCTCGTGGGTGGCATGGATGTCGAGAAAGCACAGCTCGTCGGCGCCGGCCGCATCGTAGGCGATGGCGGCTTCCACCGGGTCGCCGGCATCCACGAGATCGACGAAGTTGACCCCCTTGACCACGCGGCCGTCAGCCACGTCGAGGCAGGGAATGATCCGGGTCTTCAGCATGGTGTGGCCTCCTCGCGCCGGTCTAGACCGGATCGGGCCCCGGAGTCACCGGGCCGCGCGATCCGCGCAGCTTGCCGAGACGCGCCCGTGCAGCCGCCAGGGCACGCGCGTGGGCAATCTCGGCGAGCGGCCAGACATCGGCCAGAAGGGCCGGGCCCGGCGAAACCGCGGCGACCCATCCCATCCATCCATAGACGGGATGGGGCATCAGCCGGTCGGCCATGTCGAACGGCCAGCCTCCCTCCACGGTTCCGCCGCGCGCCGGGCGCGACGGCGGCGTCCCGAAGCGCTCCGCGAAAGCCGCGCGCCCGATGCCGAGCGAGATCCGCCAGCGCCCGTCTCCGAGCCTCGAAGCCGCGTCGTTCGGGCCGTCACGCTCCTTGATCGTCGCGAAATACGCTCCCGACGGAAGCGCACAGCCCGGTTTCACGAAATGGGCCGCCTCGCCCCAGCTCGGCTTGACCAAGACCTCCGGCAGTGCCGCGAGACGGGCCTCGAAGGCGGCACGCGCAGTCATCCTGCCAGCGCCTCGAGCGCGGTGGCGAGATCGAGCTTTCCGTCGTAGAGCGCGCGGCCCGAGATCGCCCCGGCGATGGGGCCGGCGGCGCGCAGCGCCAGCAGATCGGCCAGCGAGGAGACCCCGCCCGAGGCGATCACCGGCGTGCTCACGGCGCGCGCCAGCGCCGCTGTCGCCGCGATGTTGGGCCCGCCCATGGCCCCGTCGCGTTCGATGTCCGTGTAGATGATCGCCGCGATCCCGGCATCCTCGAAGCGCCGGGCGAGCTCGGTCACGTCCATGTCGGTTTCCTCGGCCCAGCCACGGGTGGCAACGCGGCCGCCGCGCGCATCGAGCCCCACGGCGATCCTGCCGGGGAAGCGCGCCGCGGCCTCGCGCACGAGGTCCGGTGCCTCGACGGCCACGGTTCCGAGGATGACCCGCGCGATTCCCCGGTCGAGCCAGTGCTCGATCCTGCCCATGTCGCGGATACCCCCGCCCAGCTGGCAGGGCACCGTGCACGCCGCCAGGATCGCCTCCACCGCGGCGGCATTCACCGGCTCGCCGGCGAAGGCCCCGTTGAGGTCCACGAGGTGCAGCCACTGGCAGCCCGCCTCCTCGAAGGCCAGCGCCTGGGCGGCCGGATCGTCGTTGAAGACGGTGGCCGCGGCCATGTCGCCGCGCAGCAGGCGCACGGCCTGCCCGTCCTTGAGGTCGATGGCGGGGTAGAGGATCATCCGGCGGGCTCCCTTGCTTGCGCGCCCATATGCCCCGCGCCGCACTCCGGCGGCAAGGCCGCGCCGCGGCCGTTTCGGCGCTGCATCACAGCGCGAGCACCAGCAGCAGTATCGAGACCACCAGCAGCACCACGCCCAGGCCCTCGCGGCGGGTGGTGCGCTGGCCGAACACGAAACGCGCCGCGAGGAAGGAGAACACCAGCTCCACCTGCCCCAGCGCCTTCACATGGGCTGCGGTCTGCAGCGCGAAGGCCGTGAACCAGCCGTAGCTCCCCACCATGCTTGTCAGCCCCACGAGGCCCGATACGCGCCACGAGGCGAGCACGCGGCCGATCTCGCCCGGCTGCCGCCAGGCCAGCCATGCCCCGAGCGCAACGGCCTGTGTTGCTGTCACGCAAGCAAGCGTCACCGCGGCCGCGAGAAAGGGGCTGTCGAGGCCGAGTTCCAGAGCCGCGCCCCGGTAGCCCACCGAGGAGACCCCGAAGAGCACGCCCGAGGCGATCCCCAGCCCGGCGGCGCGGTTGAACACGCGCCGCAGGAGCGGGCCTTCCGGGCGCGGCGGATCGGAGAGCAGCAGGAGCCCCGCGAGGCCCACGGCGATCGCCACCAGCGCGCCGGGCGAAACCCGTTCTCCCAGAACCATGAAGCCGATGAGCGCGGTCTGCAGCACCTCGGTTTTCTTGAAGGTGATACCCACGGCGAAGTTGCGGTGGGCGAATATGGCCACCACGCAGACCGTGGCCACGATCTGCGCGAGCCCCCCGGCAAGCGCGAAGGCCCAGAAGCCCGTCGTGAGCATCGGCATCGGCGCGCCGCTCGCCCAGAGCCAGGCGGTGAGCGCGGCCGCGACGAGAGGCGCGGAATAGAAGAAGCGGGCAAAGGTCGCGCCCGACGCGCTGAGGCGCACCTCGGCAAGGTGCTTCTGCAGCATGAAGCGCAGGTTCTGCACGAAGGCCGCGCCCACGGTGATGGCCATCCAGACTTCCATGGAGAGCCGCTACGCCCCGCGAGGAGCCCTGTCCAGCGTCAGGAGGAGAGCTGCCCCGGCGCCGCCTGCGAACGAGCGCCGGTGGCGCCCGGAGCGAGGTTCGCGCGCGTTGCCGGCACGGCCGAAGCGGCCGGCGGCGCGCTGGCAGACGACCCCATGAGCGGATGGGGCACCGGGTCCTTCGCGGCCCAGAGATAGCGGCGGAACACGTCTGCATAGCTTGCGTAGCGGTAGCCGTCGTTGCGCGCGAGGTAGCGCTCGCGATTGGCGGCGTAGAGGCGCGGCAGGCGATACCAGGGCACGCGGGGATGGATGTGGTGCACCACGTGCAGGTTGTTGTTCAGAAAGAGCCACGAGAGCGGCCCCCGGTCTTCCACGATCACGGTCCGCGAGCGGGCGCGCTCGTGGGCGCGATGCTCGAGGAAGGTGCGGATGCGCAGGAGCGAGAGCGCCGCGTAGACCGCCGCGAGGTAGGCCCAGCCCGGCATGGGGGCGACGGCAAGCCAGGCGAGCACGAGCGCCACCGCAGGCAGGTGCCAGAGCCAGCCCGCGATCACCGCCCGGTCTCCCGCCAGCGCCGCCCGGAGATCGGCTGCCATGAACCTGGCCTGACCCACGATCGGCCCGAGCAGCAGGCGCCCCGCAAGACGGTTGTTGGCCCGCAGGACCGCCCGCAGGGGTCCGGGCAGGCGCGCCCAGTCCTCGGGGGCGAGGTAGTTGCTCTCGGGGTCGTCGTAGGGGTCGGTGAGCACGGCATCGAGATGGTGGGCGAGATGCGAGTCGCGGAACCGTCGGAACGGCACGACCAGCCCGAGCGCGGGAAAGACCAGCGCCTCGTTGAGCCGGCGGGAACGGAACGGATGGCCGTGGATGACCTCGTGCTGAAGCGAGGCGTGCAGCGCGATGGCCAGTGCCGCAAGAACGATCGCGGCCGGCAAGGCCACGGCCGCCAGCCAGGACGTGGCCAGCAGGTAGGCGCCGTAACACCCGACGATGAGCCCGAGCGTTGGCCATTCGATAGCGGGCAAGACGCCCCGCGTATGCGGTGGTTCAGCCATTTCTGCCGACAATTCAGAGAAGTGCGCAGCGCCGCACGGTCAACGGAGGCTAGCAGCATTGCCGGTGGTGATGTATTGCAGGTATGCGAAACATATCATCTCGTCTGCAGAGAAGAATCACCAATAGTGGATATACTCGACAAGCGCGACCGCTCAGCACTGTTCCGGCAGCGGCTGCGCACCGCCATGGCCGAGCGCGAGATGAGCCAGAGCGCGCTGGCCCGTGCCGTCGCGGTGGACCGTTCCACCATCTCCCAGGCGCTCGCCGAGGGTCAGGCGCGCCTGCCCAACGCGCAGGTCGTGGGGGCCTGCGCCCAGGCGCTCGGCGTGTCGGCGGACTGGCTCCTCGGCCTCTCCGAGCGCCCCGAGCAGGCAGCCGCGCTGATGGATGCCGCGCTGAGCGTCACCGACGCGCCGCGCGCGATGGTGGACGAACAGATCTTCGCCTGGCACCGCGAGGCGGCCGGCTACAAGATCCGCCACGTTCCGGCCAGCCTGCCCGACTTCATGAAGACACGGCCGATGCTGGCGTGGGAATATACCCCCTTCCTGGGGCGCACCACCGAACAGGCCATCGGCGCCTCGGAAGACAGGCTGGACTGGATGCGCCGTTCGGACTCGGACTACGAGATCGCGATCCCGGTGCACGAACTCGAGTGCTTTGCGGGCGCGGAAGGCTACTACGCGGGCCTTTCGGCCGAGCTGCGCCGCACACAGCTCGACCATTTCGCCGAGCTGCACGACCAGCTCTACCCGCGGCTGCGGGTCTTTCTCTTCGATGCGCGCAGGCTCTTCTCGGCCCCGGTCACGGTGTTCGGGCCGCTCTTCGCGGTGATCTACCTCGGGCGCAGCTACATCGCCTTCCGCGACATCGAGCGCGTGCGCGCCATCACCACCCATTTCGACGGGCTCGTCCGGCAGGCGAGCATTTCGGCGCGCGAGTTTCCGGCAACCCTGGCGCAACTGCGCGCCAGGGTTTCGGCCTGACCGCCCCCCGGGCCCGCGCCGAAGCGCGGCACCCCGGGCAGGTGCTCAGAACGGCATCGGATGCGCGCGGTGAGCGGCGTCGATCTCGGAGAGCACTTCGTCGGAAAGCGTCATGTCAGCGGCGCCCAGCGCGGTTTCGAGCTGCTCGATGCTGGTCGCTCCGAAGATCGCCGAACAGCCGAAGGGCCGCGTCTGGCACCAGGCAAGCGCCATCTGCGAAGGGTCCAGCCCATGGCGGGAGGCAATATCGAGATAGGCGTCCACGGCGGCATGGGCGCGCGGCGTGATCCGCCCGCCGAGATCACCGTTGATCGAGGCGCGGCTGCCCGGCGGCACGGCACCGCCACGGTACTTGCCCGTCAGCAGCCCCGCCGCGAGCGGCGAGTAGGCCAGCAGCGTGACATCCTCGTTGACGGAAAGCTCCGCCATGTCGGTATCGTAGAGCCGGCAGAGCAGCGAGTACTCGTTCTGCATCGATTCCACCCGCGGCCACCCGCGCTCCTCGGCCACGCGGAGCCACTGCGCGGTGCCCCAGGCCGTATCGTTGGACAGGCCGAAATGCCGGATCTTGCCGGCGTCGCGCAGCCGCTCCAGCACCTCGAGCGCGTCCTCCATATGGGCGAGCGTCTCGGCCTTCTGCTGGCCGGAGGGATCGTAGTCCCATGCGCGGCGGAAATGGTAGCTGCCGCGGTTGGGCCAGTGAAACTGGTAGAGATCGATGGTTTCGCACTGCAGCCGCCGCAGGCTGGCCTCCACGGTGGGCACGATGGTTTCGCTGCTGATGGGGCCGCGCTCGATGAAGCGGAAGCCCGCGCCGGTGTGCTTGGTGGCGATGATCACCTCGTCGCGGCGGCCGGTGCGCGCCAGCCAGGTGCCGATGATTTCTTCGGTGCGGCCCACCGTTTCCGCCGCGAGCGGGGTCGTGGGATACATCTCGGCCGTGTCGATGAAGTTGATCCCGTGATCGAGAGACATGTCGATCTGGGCGTGCCCTTCGGCCTCGGTGTTCTGGCTGCCCCAGGTCATGGTGCCGAGGCAGAGTTCGGAGACCTCGAGCCCAGTGCGGCCGAGCGGGATCATGCGCATCTTCGGGAGTTCCTTGCGATCGTCGGGATGAAATACCGGCGCGAACCTAACCGCAGGAACGGCGAGGGCAAGCCCGGAGCGGAATGCGCGTGCCGCTGCGTGGCACCGGAACCGCACCGGAGGCGCGGGGAGGGCGACAGAAGGGCCGGTGGCCGGCGAGTACGCCACTCGACGCGGGGATTGAGAACAAATGCGGAACACTGTATATCCCTGCCCATGACCACACGCGCCGCCACCCCGCCCCTGCCGGAGATTCCCGGCCTCGCCCTGGCAGGCTCCTCCGCGCTGCCCGGCCGGATCGGCCGCGGCCCGCACCGCCCGCCGCCTGGCCAGCCCTTCATCGGCGATCTTGTCCTCGCCCCCGCGCGGGTCCACGAGATCTGCGGCGCCGCCCGGCGCACCGCTGCGCTCATGCTGGCCGCCCGGATGCGCGGCCCCGTTCTCTGGATCGCGCCGCGCTGGCTGCCGGAGCGGCTGCACATGGACGGGGTACGCCGGCTGATCGACCCCGCGCGCCTCCTGTTCGTGCATCCCAAGCGGCCGGAAGACCTCCTGTGGAGCCTCGAGGAGGCGCTGCGGGCGGGCTGCGTGCCGCTCTGCGTGGCCGAGGTGCCGGGATACCCGCGGCTCACCCCCGTGCGCCGGCTGCACCTCGCCGCCGAAACCGGGGCCGCCGAGGGCGCCGGCCCGCCGCTGGGGCTGCTGCTCACCCCCGGCGCAGGCGGCGCGGAAGGGGTGGAGACCCGCTGGGAGATGCTCCCCGAGCACGCCCCCGGCGGCGAAGGCTGGATTCTGCACCGCCGGCGGGCGCGCACCGCCCCGCAGAAGAGCTGGCGCATCGACATCCCGGCGCAGGCCGGCGGGGTGCCCCGGGCACTGCAACGCCCGGCGGCGGGCTGACGCGCGGGCACAAGAGCCGGGCAAAGCCCCGGCGCAAGGCTGCGCGCGGCATGCCGATCAGGGCTCCAGCCTGAATGCCCGCGTACCGCTTTCCTCGTTCAGGATGCAGGGCGGTGGCGGCGCCGCGACCAGCGGGTCGATCCGCGCCGCCTCGGCCAGGGCCAGCTCCGTCACGAAGGGCAGATCCTGGCGCCGGGCCTCCGCCAGCGGCAGCCAGCCGAGATCGGCAAGCTCGCCGTCGGCCCGCGCGAAATTCTCGCCGCCGGGCGCAAGCGCTTCGGCCGGCACGAGGAAGAACCGCGCGTCGAACCGGCGCGGCCGCCCCGGCGGGGTGACGGCCCGGAAGACGAACCGCGCAGCCCCCGCGGCCGGACGAAAGCCAGTGGCCGCGAACCCCTCCCAGCCGGGCGGCGGCGACGCCCAGCGCCCACGACGCCCGAGAACGAGCCCCGTCTCCTCCCAGAGCTCCCGGATCGCGGCGACGACGAGCGCCCGCGCCAGCTCATCGCCCACGCCGTCCGCCAGCCGGCGCGCACATGGCTCGGCCAGCGGCTCGGCCAGCTCGACAGCGGCGTCTGCTGCCTCCATCGCACCGCCCGGAAATACCCGCTTTCCGGGCATGAACGCAGCGCCAGCCCCGCGCCGCCCCATCAGAACCTCGCGCCCCGTGGGCCCCGTCCGCAGCACGATCACCGTGGCGGCATCGCGCACCGGCACCGTTTCGATCATGGCGAAAGCGGCAGCCGCGCAGGCGCAGCCACCAAGGGACAGCGACTTTCGGCCATGGCCGAACCGCCCGGTTTTTTGAAATCAGGCCGCGCCGAAGCCATGCATCCGCTTGGCCCATTGCAGCCCCACGATCGCCCCCTTGAGCCGCGGCAGAAGCACCAGCGCCAGCGCCACGCAGCCCACCGAGAAGACCGTCGCCAGAACCAGGGGCGGCGGCCGGAAGGCCACGAAAACGACGTGGATGAGCGGCGCCATCAGGTGCCCGACCACGAGGATCGTCAGGTAGGCCGGGCCATCGTCGGCTCGGTGGTGGTGCAGCTCCTGGCGGCACACCGGGCAGGCCTCGCGCACCTTGAGATAGCCCGCGAAGAGCCCGCCCTTGCCGCAGCAGGGGCAGCGGCGGCGCCAGCCGCGCAGCATGGCCGGTTTGGCCGGCCTTTCCGCAACCGGCGCCGCGGCGGAACCGGCAGAGTATCCGGAATAGGGATCGGTGTCGGGGTGGTGGTGAGACGGCATTTCGCTCGCTTTCGTCGTGCAGATCGTCCCTGCACCTTCGCCGCACGACGGGAAAGGGCGCATCTGCGCCCTGTGCCCATCGGTCGCGACCACCCTCCGGCGGCGCCCCCCGAAAAAAATCTGCCTGCGCGCGACGGAAATCGCGGTGCCTCGCGTTCTACCCGGTGAGCGTCACGGCCAGCGGCGCTTGCAAACCAAACAAGCGAAGAGGATACAGGATGACCACCGCACACTTTCTCGGCCCGGCGCTTGCGTTCGCCACCGCGCTGACACTCGCCACCGCCGCCGATGCCCGCGGAGGCGACGGCGCCCAGGGCCCCCACAACCGCGAGCGGGGCGCCGCTTTCGAAATGCTCGATGCAGATGGCGACGGCTTCGTGACCGAGGCCGAGATCGAGGCCCGCCGCGCCGAGCGCTTCGCAGCGATCGACACCGATGACAACGGCGAGATCTCCGCCGCCGAATTGCAGGCCCATGCCGAGATGCGCCGCGGCCAGCGCTTCGAGCGGATGGTCGAACGGCTCGACACCGACGGGAGCGGCGGCATCGCGCGCGATGAATTCGGCCGTTCTGGCCAGCGCCGGGGCCCCGGGGCCGGCGAGATGTTCGCCCGCCTCGATGCCGATGGCGACGGCCGGCTCAGCGCCGCCGAGTTCGAGGCGCGTGGCGAGCGGCACGGCCCGCGCTGGCGGTGACCGGCGATGGCGGCATCGGCGGGCATCGCCCCGGCGCACCGCCCTTCCCGGGCGCGGCAAGCCGATTGCCGGCCCCGACGGCAAGGGATAGCGATGCACGGCATGCAGAGCCCGCCCGCTCAATCGTCGGCACTCCCCGAGGCGACGGAAACCGCCCCCTCCGCGGAACGGGAGGCCGCCTTGATGGCGGCCTTCGCCCGTGGAGAGCCCGGCGCGGCGGCAGAGCTTGCCCGAAGCGTCGGGGCGCGTGTCTTCGTCCATGTCGCGCGCCTGCTGCAGGACCGTGCCGAGGCCGAGGACGTCACGCAGGAGGCGATGGTGCGCCTGTGGCAGATCGCGCCGCGCTGGGAGGCCGGACGTGCCCGGCCCTCCACATGGGCGATCGGCGTGGCGTCGAACCTCGCGGTGGACCGCCTGCGGCGGCGGCGGCGCACGGCGCGGCTGGATACCGCGCCCGAGCCGGCCGATGCCGCTCCCGGCCAGGAGGCCCGGATGCAGGAGGAGGCGCGGGCAGCGGCGCTCCACGCGGCACTTGCCGCCCTTCCCCCGCGGCAGGCCCAGGCGGTGAGCCTGCGTCATCTCGAGGGCCTCTCGAACCCCGAGATCGCCGCGATCATGGACATTCGCGTGGAGGCGGTCGAGAGTCTGACGGCCCGCGGCAAGCGCGCACTGGCCCGGGACCTCGCCGGGCGCCAAGCCGAACTGGGATTGAGCAATGACGGATAGAAAGACGCTGAAGCCCGACGAGCTCGAAACGCTGTTCGCCGCGGCACGCGGCCACGCACCCGAGGCGCGTCCGGCCTTTCTTGCCACGCTCGCGCAGGAGGCCGCCGCGGCGCAGCGGCCGAACCAGCAGGCGGCCCCGGCCGTGCCTCCGGTGCGCACTGGAGGGTGGACGGCGCTCGTCTGGCAGGCCCTCGGGGGCTGGCCGGGCACGGCGGGGCTCGCCGCGGCGAGCCTCGCGGGCGTTGCCATCGGGCTTGCCGGGCTCGGACCTTTCGAGGCCATCGTCCAACCGGCGGAAGCCGCCGTCGAGATGCTGCCCGCCTTCGATCTCGCTCAGCTCGCAGGCGAGGGCTGACCGATGACAGCGGAATCGCCCCCGACCGACCGCCCGAACCAGGGGCCGCCCGCCGGCGCTCCCGGCTCGGCCGCAACGCCACCCGAAAGCGCACCGCGCTGGATGCGCTTGCTTTTGTTCGCCTCGCTCGCGCTCAACCTGCTCTTCGTCGGGCTGGCCGTCGGCACCGCCGCGTCGCATGGCTGGCCCGGAGGGCGCGACGCACCGCCGCCGCGCACGCTCGGCTTCGGGCTCTACTCGGGGGCGCTGGAACGGGGGGAGCGCCGGGCCCTCCTGCGCGAGTTGCGCAGCGGTGGCTGGCGCCTCGGCGAAGACAGAAGCCGCCTGCGCGAGAGCTATTCGGAGGTGCTGGAGGCCCTGCGGGCAGAACCGTTCGAGAGCGCGGCCCTCGCCGCCGCGCTGGAAAGCCAGGCACGAATCGGCTCCGAGCGCGCGGCGCGGGGCCAGGCCGCGCTCGTCGCGGTGCTCAGCGCGGCAAGCCCGGCCGAGCGGCGCGCCTTCGCGGACCGTCTGGAGCGGCGCCTGGCCGAGGAAAGGGAGCGCCGCCCCTGACGGTGGCGGTCGGCGCCACCTCCACCCTGTCGCGGCCGGCCTGCTTGGCGGCGTAAAGGGCCCGGTCGGCACGGTCGAACAGCGCGCGCGCCTCGGCCTCGGGTCCCGACAGGCCAGCCGCGGCCATGGCGAGGCCCACGCTCGCCGTCAGCCGCAGGCCAGCCCCGTCAGGCAGGCGGACCGGCGCCGAGCACACCGCGGCGCGGAGCGCATCGGCCAGCGTGCGTGCCGGGCCCGGCGACCGGCGCGGCAGCACGACGAGGAACTCCTCGCCGCCGTAGCGGGAGACGACATCGCCCGGCCCGCAGACGCAGCGCAGGCGCCTTGCAACCTCCACCAGCACGGCATCGCCAGCGGCATGGCCGTGCCCGTCGTTGACCGCCTTGAAATGGTCGAGATCCAGAAGGAGCAGCGCGAGCGGCGTGCCATCGCGCGCCGTCTCGGCGAGCAGGGTCGCGAGCCGCTGATCCGCGTAGCGCCGATTGGCGAGCCCGGTGAGCGGATCCGTGAGCGCGGCCTCCAGCCCATCGAGTGTACGGGCGCGGGCATGATCCTCGGCGCGCTTCTCCTCGATCGCCCGCTCGAGGCGCAGCGCCAGTTCGCCGGCACAGTAGCCCTCGCAGAGCACGGCATCCGCCCCGCGGTCCAGCGCGCCGGCGGCCCGCGCGGGATCGCCCGGGCCGGTGACGGCGAGGATGCGGGCGGTGCCGACCGCCCCGGTACCGCGCAGCGTGGCCAGAAGCTCCAGCCCGTCGGGGCCGCGCCCGCCGCCCGCATCGAGCACGAGCGCGTCGGGCCGGGCGCGGCCGCCTGCAGCGGGAAGCGCGAGTGCCTCGCGCATCCCGAGCACCTCCAGGGTCGCGCCCGGCATCCGCGCGGCCAGCGCCGTTCGCCAGCAGACGGCGCGGGCAGTATCGCCCGAGACGATCGCAACGGCAGCGCGCGCCGCGAAGGGTGCCTGTGCCGGCTCGGCGAAGCCCAGCGCCAGCCTGGCCTCGGCCCGCAGGCCGAGCGGATCCGCGGCGCGGGCGCGCAGCAGGGCGTGCAGCCTGGCGGGCAGGCCCGACGCGGCATCGGCACGGGGCATAACGTCGTCTGCGCCCGCCGCTAGCAGCTCCCGGCGCAGTGCAGCCTGGCCCGGCGGCAGGAGGGCGATACACCGCGGCCTGCCGTCGCCGAGGCGCCCGAGGCATCTCAGGACCGGCACGGCCGAAGGCTGCCCCCCCCGGCCTTCGGCCTCGGCGGAGAGAATGACGATGTCGATACCGAAGCCCGAGAGCACGGCTTCGGCCTCGACAGCGTTCGCGGCGAGGCGGATCTCGTAGGGCATCCGCGAAAGATGCGCCTTCAGAATGATGCGCCGGGTGGCGACGGGATCGATGATCAGAACGCGCACGGTCATGGGCGGCGGATCCCTCCGAGGGGGCGGCTGGCCGGAGTGTGCCGCAAGGCGGAGCGCCCGAAGCTTCCGGTAGATGAACTTTGCGTTCGATTTGGTTAAGAAAGGCTTGCCGATCGAAGGAGGGCCAAGCGCCATGCGGCAGGATCTCGCGGAAGTAGTGGCCCTTGAGGCGCTCGCCTGGCTTGCCGGCAACGAGGAGTTGCTGGGCGTCTGGCTGGGCGCGACCGGGGCGAGCGTCGGCGATCTCAGGGCACGGGCGGCCGAGCCGGAGTTCCTCGCTTCCGTCCTCGATTTCCTGTGCCTCGACGACGCCTGGGTGCTCGCCTTCGCCTCCGAGACGGGCACGGCGCCGGAGGCCGTGATGCAGGCGCGCGCCGGCCTGCCCGGCGGCGCAGAGACGCACTGGACCTGAGGGGGCCGGGCAGCGTGTCGCCCGCCGGCGCGGGGAGACTTGATGCGGCTCCTGCGAGGGGGCAGGCTCGCGGGATAACGGGAGGGTTCGTGTGGCGCGCCTCAAGGGCATCGTGTTCGACAAGGACGGAACGCTCTTCGACTTCCACCGGTCGTGGAGTGCCTGGGCACGCGGCTTCCTCGAGGGGCTCGCCGGGGGCGATCGCCTGCGGGCGGTGCGGCTTGCGCATGCGGTCGGCTTCGATCTGGAGCGGTCGGCCTTCCTGCGCGGCAGCCCCGTGATCTCGGGCACGCCCGGGCAGATCGCGGAGCTGCTGCTGCCCCACCTGCCGGGGCTGACGCCCGCCGCGCTGATCTCGAGGATCAACCTGTCTTCCGCGCAGGCGCCGATGGTCGAGGCCGTCCCACTGGCGGCGCTCCTGGCCGAGCTGCGCGCACGCGGGCTTCGGCTGGGCCTCGCCACGAACGACGGCGAGGCACCGACGATGGCCCATCTCGACGCCGCAGGGATCGCGCCCTTCTTCGATTTCGTCGCCGGCTTCGACAGCGGCTTCGGGGCGAAGCCGGATCCCGGGCCGCTGCTCGCTTTCGCCGAGCACATGGGCATCGAGGCGGCCTGCGTGGCCATGGTGGGCGACAGCCGGGCCGATCTCGTCGCGGCACGCGCCGCGGGCATGCGCGCAATCGGCGTGCTCACCGGCCCCGCGCAGGAGACAGACCTGACGCCGCTGGCCGACGTGGTGCTGCCCGATGTCGGCGCCCTGCCCTTCTGGCTCGGCTTCGACAGGCCCACCGAGACCGCGGCCTGAGGACCGCGGCCCCGGGCGCGGTGCTCAGGCCGCGGCGAAACGCCCGACTCCCTGTCGCAAAACGGCGCCGATCCGTCGCTGCCAGCCTAGAATGCGCGGCGGACCCCGCGCCTATCTGGGCTCGGTCGCCCCGTGGGCGGCCGGCAGAGAGGAGCGCAACCATGGCCGCAGAACCCGAACGCCGGAAACGTGCCGGCGGCCGCAGCGGGGCCGCGCATCGGCGGGGCAGCGCCGTGATCGCCCAGATGCCATGGGGGCCGCCCGAGATCAGGGACAAGCCGGTCGAGCCGCTCGAACCGGAGGGCGTGGCGGCGATCCACGACACGGCCATGCGGGTGCTCGAGGAAATCGGGATCGAGTTCCTGCACCCCGAGGCGGCGGCCATCCTCGCGCGCGCCGGCGCCGACGTCTCGGGCAGCAACGTGCGGATGGACAGGGCGATGGTGCGCGAGGCGGTGGCCCTCGCGCCCGACCGTTTCACCATCACCCCGCGCAACCCCGGCCGGACGATCACCGTGGGCGGCCGGCACCTGCTTTTCGTCAACGTCTCCTCGCCGCCGAGCTACTGGGACCTCGCCAGCGGCGGCAAGGTCACCGGCACCCGGGCGCACTGCCGCGACCTTCTGAAGCTCACCCAGTACTTCAACTGCATCCACGCGGCCGGCGGCTACCCCGTCGAGCCGCAGGACCTGCACCCCTCGGTGCGCCACCTCGACGTGCTCTTCGACAAGCTCACGCTGACCGACAAGGTGGCCCATGCCTATGCGCTGGGCCCCGAGCGGGTGGAAGATGCCATGGAGATGGTGCGCATCGCCGCGGGGCTGAGCGCGGAGGAGTTCGACGCCGCGCCGCGCATGTACACCAACATCAATTCCACCTCGCCGCTCAAGCACGACTGGCCCATGCTCGATGGCTGGATGCGGCTCGCACGCCGGGGCCAGGGCCTCATCGTCACCCCCTTCACGCTGGCGGGTGCGATGGCACCGGTGACCATGGCCGGCGCCGTGGCACAATCGCTCGCCGAGGCGCTGTCGGCCGTGGTGCTGGCGCAGGTGATCCGCCCGGGCGCGCCGGTCGCGATCGGCACCTTCACGTCGAACGTCGACATGCGCTCGGGCGCGCCCGCCTTCGGCACGCCGGAATACATGCGCGCCACGCAGATGACCGGGCAGATGGCGCGGTTCTACGGCTTGCCGCTGCGGGCGTCCGGCGTGTGCGCTGCCAACGTGCCCGATGGCCAGGCGATGTGGGAAACGGCGAATTCGCTGTGGTCGGCGGTGCAGTCCGGAGCCAACCTCGTCTACCACGCCGCGGGCTGGCTCGAAGGCGGGCTGATCGCGAGCCCCGAGAAATTCGTGATGGACTGCGAACTGCTGCAACAGATCCAGCGCTACTGCGACCCGGCGCTCACGGCCACCGGACCCGCGGACCTCGCCTTCGACGCGATCGCCGAGGTGGGCAGCGAGGGGCATTTCTTCGGCGCGGCCCACACGCGCGAGCGGTATGCGACCTCGTTCTACCAGCCGTTTCTGAGCGACTGGCGCAACTACGAAGCCTGGGCGAAGGACGGCGGGACCTGGACGCCCGCCCGCGCCCACGCGCTCTTCCGGCGCATCGTGGACGGCTTCGAGCCGCCGCCGATGGACGCGGCGATACACGAGGAACTCGCCGCGTTCGTGGCGCGCCGCAAGCTGGAGGGCGGCGCCCCGACCGACTTCTGAGGAAGCGCCGCCCGTGGCCGCGACAGCACGCCGCTAGCGGAGCCCTGATCGCTGCGCTCCAGCGAAATCGTGAGAATTGATGGTGTTGAGAAGCTGGTAACGCGCGGCCGGCTACCTTGCCTTCCGGGTCATGGGAGAACGGAATGCACGGGCTGGTGAACCGCGCGATCGAGTGTTTCGTGCGCGATACATACGGGCAGGCTGCATGGTCGGCTGTCATGGGGCGCACCGATCTCGGCATCGCCTCCTTCGAGGCCATGCTGGTCTACGACCCAGCCGTCACGGCCTCGGTTATGCGCGCGGCGGCAGCTCATTTCGAGAAACCGCGCGAATCGCTCCTCGAGGATCTCGGCGCCTACCTCGTTTCCCATCCCAATGTCGAAGCCGTGCGCCGCCTGCTGCGGTTCGGCGGCCTGACCTTTCCCGATTTCCTGCGTTCGCTGGACGATCTGGCCGACCGTGCCCACCTGGCGGTGCCCGACTTGGGCCTTCCCGCGATGGAGCTGCACGAGTTCGGCGACCAGAGCTACAGCCTCGCCGTACGCGGCGGGCCGCCGGGCTTCGGCCATGTCATGCTCGGCGCCCTGCGCGCCATGGCGGACGACTACGGCACGCTCGCGCTTCTGGAACACCGTGGCAGGTCCAACGGCGAGGAACGCCTTGCTATTTCGCTGATCGACGGCGCCTTCAGCGAGGGACGGGATTTCGCCCTCAGCCCGGCCGAAGCCCGCGGAGCGCGCTGATGGACACGCTCTGCCCGCTGCACCTGCGCCTCGACGGAGCCGGCACGATCGTACACGCCGGCCCCACGCTGCGCCGGATCTCCGGCGATCGCCCGCTCCTCGGGGCCGGCTTCTTCTCGGCCTTCGAGCTTTCCTCGCCGCGGGGCATCGCAACCGTGGCCGATCTGCGCACCGCGGGCTCTCCGCGGCTTCACCTGCGCTTCGCACAGCCGCCGTTCACCGGCTTCAAGGCCGTGGCGGTGCCGGACGACGGCGCGGGCGCCATCGTCAACCTTTCGTTCGGCATCCACGTTGCCGAAGCCGTCGAAACCTACGACCTTACGGCGGCCGATTTCGCCCATACCGATCTCGCCGTGGAGATGCTCTACCTCGTCGAGGCAAAATCGGCCGCGCTCGAGCTTTCGCGCTCGCTCAACGCACGGCTCGAGGGCGCGCGCATCGCCGCCGAGGAGCAGGCCTACACCGACACGCTCACCGGCCTGAAAAATCGCAGGGCGCTGGAGCATGTGTTCGCGCGCCTGGTGGAACGGCACCGAAGCTTCGCGCTCATGCATCTCGATCTCGACTACTTCAAGCAGGTGAACGACACGCTCGGCCACGCGGCCGGCGACGCGGTGCTGCAGCGGATCGCCCGGCTGCTGGTGGAAGAAACCCGCGCCGAGGATACCGTGGCACGGATCGGGGGGGACGAGTTCGTCGTGCTGATCCAGCGGCCGGGCTCGCTTGCCGCGCTCGAGGCAGCCGCGGTGCGGATCATCGAACGGATCGAGGAGCCCCTGCGCATTTCCGGCAAGGGTGCCCGGGTCTCGGCGAGCGCCGGCACCACGCTCTCGGACTATTATCCGCGCCCGGAGCTTGGCCAGATGCTGGCCGATGCCGACAGCGCGCTCTACTCCAGCAAGCGCCAGGGGCGCGGACGGCACCGGGTGTTCAACCCCGGCAAGGCCGCCGCCGCGAGATAGCGCGCCGCGAAGCCGAGCATCGGCGCGGCCTTGCCGCGGGCCCGGTGTCAGGCGGCGTCTTGTCGCGGTCGTCTCGCACCGGCGTCAGGCGGGCGGGCCGATCTGCGCCGCCGGCCGGGCCCGGCATGTTTCGGGAAAACGGCATGGGCCCGTGCGAGGATCGCGAAGACCACGCCTCATGGCTCTCCGCCCGCTCGCAGCGGGCGCCTCCCCGGCAACGGCGCAGGCGCTCCGCGCGGCACCCCACCCCGGCAATCGACGGGCTAGCCGGCGCGGCGCGTTCCCTCGGCGAACTGGCTGGCCCGGCCGAGGCTGAACTGCCCGTCTTCCGTGCGCTCGATCCGGCGCTCCCTGAGCAGGGTTCCGAAGGCCCGGAGCCCGGCCTCCCGGCTGAAATCCGCCCCGAGGTGATCGCGCAGCAGCCCGATAACGCGCGGCCGGCCGAACGTCTCGAGCCCTTCTTCCTGGGTGAGGAAGGCCGCCACTGCCTCCAGCACGTCGGGCAGATCCTGTACGCCGCGGGCCTCGGCGAACGCGGCGAATTGGCCGAGCCGGTCTTGCCGATCGCTGCCCTCCTCTTGCTCGGAGACGGCGGCATCCTGTGCGGCGGACACCCGGCGCGGGCGCACGACGCCCTGCGTCTCGGCCGGGGCCTCGGCCGGCACGGCGGGAATGTCCACACGCTGCGCCGCCACCAGCTTCAGCGGGCCCGGGCGCGGCCGCTGGGACGGGCGCCGCGGACCGGTTGCCACCGCGTCGCGCAGGTCTTCGCGGTAGGCTTCGCCGTCGCCGCCGGTTTCGGTCTCGTCCTCGCCCATCCGCCGCGCGGCTTCCGTGGCGGCGACCGCGGCCTTGAGATGTGCGATCGCTTCGCGGCGGCGGCTGCTCTCGGGCTTCTGCAGCTCGGCGTTGGTTGCAGCGATGAGCCGCTCCACGTCCACCTCGCCCGTCGGGGAAACCGCGGCCCGCCTGATCGCAGGCTCCTCGCCGCGCGGGGGGGACGCCGGCCGCTCGGCCCGCCGGGCGCTTTCGGTGCCGCCCGCATCCTCGGCTTCCAGCGCAGCCAGCTCGCGCAACAGGTCTTCTTCCTGCTCGCGCGACAGGGTGGAGGGGCGGTCGGCCGGGGTAGCGCCGGACTCAGCAGGCTCGGGTGCGTCGAGATCGAGATCGAGGTCCTCGTCCTCTTCCGCCGCAGCGCGCGGGGTGCGAAGCGGAAACGCGCCGTCCTCTTCGGCGTCCTCATCGGTCAGCCGTTCCAGCGTGCCCGAGGAGAGAGCGCGCTCGAGATCCGCACGCTTGACCTTCAGGATGCGCGCCGGCCGCGGCGCCACGGTATCTTCCCGCCCTACGCCCGCGGAACTTTCGGCGTGGACGGACGGAGCGGCGTCGGCTTGTTCGCCGTCTTCATGCTCCACCGTCTCGTCTTCGGCCGTGTCGTCTTCGGCCATGTCGTCGAGATCGTCTCCGTCGAACTCCGCGGCGATGGGTTCGGCGGGCTCTTCATCGGTTTCGCTCGCGTCGGCGCTTGCCGCCGCACCGGCTTGCGGGCTGTCTTCGGAGCGCTCCGCGGCGAGGGCTGCCTCCTCGGCGGCCACGGCATCGGCGACGTTCGCCGCGGCCGACGGCGCCGGTGCGACGCGCGGTGCCGCCGGAGGCTCTTCGGCTTCGGAGGTGCGCTTGGCGTGCGATGCCACGGCATCGGACGCGGAAGGCTCTTCTCGCGCGGGCGCGCGGCGCTCGGGCGACGCCTCGTGCGGGTCGTCCTGCGCGGGCCCGGCCGAGTCCTGCTCGGCAGGCGAGGCATCGCCCGGTCCGGCGGCCGTTTCCGCCACCGCGCCCTCTGCGGCCGCCGCGGGGGCCGGCGGCGCCGCTTCGGCACCATCGCCGGCATTGTCCTCGGCCCGGACCTCGGCCTCGCCGGCGGCCGGGGCCGGCGATTCCTCGGCGTGTTCGTCTTCGCTGTAGCTGTCGGCCGCAGTGCCGCGGGCAACCGCGGCGCGGATACGGCTCAGTTTCGCGGCGACGCTTTCGGGCGTGTCGGGCATGGCGCCGTCCGCATCGCTGGCCGGGCCGGGGTCGGCCGCCGGCTCCGCGGGGCGGGCCAGCATGGTTCCCGAAGGCATGCTCGGCGCCGGGCGCAGCACCAGGCCGCCGGCACTCTCGTAGGCCTCGATGCGGCGGCTGCTCTGACGCTCGGCGATGCGGGCGAGGGTTTCGGCATCGGGCGTCGGCGGCTCGGCGCCGAAGTAGCGATCATCGGCAGCCAGATCGCGGAAATACTCCGCGATGGCCTTCATCATGTCGAAGGAATCGTCGAACCCCTCGAGGGTGCATGAGAAGGTGCCGTACGACACCGTGAGAATCTTGTTCGACCCGACCATCGCCTACTCTCGTCAATCATTCCAAGCCCCGCACCCTTGTGTTTACCATCAATTGGTTCGCGAAAGGGAACGATGGAGCGTTTTTTTGGGCAATATTGTGTGTTCGGATTGTGGTCTTCCCATCAGATGCGAAACGATCCCCCGATGAGCGGTGGGATTGTCACCTCCAAGGGGGCCGTCACGCTGGTGGGCGGTGGCGCGGCTGATCCCGAGGGTCTTGCCGCCGCGCTGGCGCTGGCGCCGCGGCTCGTCGCCGCCGACGGCGGCGCCGACGCGGCCCTCGCGGCGGGTGCGTTGCCCGAACGGGTGATCGGGGATCTGGACTCCATCTCGCGCGCCACGGCCGAGCGGCTCGGGCCCGAGCGGCTGCTCCACGTGACCGAGCAGGACACCACCGATTTCGAGAAGGCGCTCTCGCGCATCACGGCACCGCTGGTGGTGGCGGTGGGCTTCGCCGGCGGGCGTGTCGACCACGCCCTTGCCGCCCTCGCCACGCTCCTGAAGTACCCGGGGCAGCCGACGCTGCTGCTCGGCCCTCGGGATGTGACCTGCCTCGCACCGCCGCGGCTGGCGCTCGATCTCGCGCCCGGCACCCTCGTTTCGCTGTTTCCCATGGGCCCGGTGACGGGGCGCTCGGACGGCCTGCGCTGGCCGATCGACGGCATCGCCTTTCAGCCCGCGGGGCGGCTCGGGACCTCCAACGCGGCGCTCGGGCCGGTGACCCTGGAATTCGATTCGCCGGAGATGTTGCTGATCCTGCCCCGGGCGGAACTCGGATTGCTCAGCCGGGCGTTGCCCGCTGCCGCGCGATGGCCCGCTCCCGCAGCATGACATAGACGCCGGCGCCGATCGTCACGAGGATGCCGAAGCTGGCAAGGGCGCCCGGCAGATCGCCAAAGAACCACCAGCCGAACAGCACCGCGAACGGGATCTCGATGTACTGCAGCGGGGCGACCGTCGAGGCAGGGGCGAACTTGAGCGCCCAGGTGAACGCGAGGTGGCCCAGCGCACCGAACACGCCCACGCCGACGAGGGCCCACAGCGCCGACGGTTCGAGCGCGGCCTGCGTCCCCGGAACGAGAAGAACCGCGGGAAGCAACATGAGCGTGACCGCCGTGCCGCCCACCGCCTGCATCTGGACAGGCCCGACGCGGCGCGAGAGCGCACGGGTGAGCAGCTGGAAGACGGCGAAAATGACCGCCACCGAGAGCGGCAGGAGCGCGGGCCAGCCCACCTCGGCGAAGCTCGGCTGGAAGATGAGCAGCGTTCCGATGAAGCCCACGGTGCAGGCGGCGAGGCGGCGGGGCCCCACGGCCTCGCCCATAACCGCCCAGCCCAGCAGCAGCACAACGAAGGGCATCAGGTAGCCGATGGCCACGGCCTCGGCGAGAGGCATGTAGCGGAAGGCGAGAAAGATGAGAGCGGTGCTCAGAACATGGAGCAGGCTGCGCAGGATGATGAGCCCCCAGAGCCCGGGTGGCATCCGCCATGTCGACGCCCGGTGAATCACGAGCGGCGCCATCATCACCGACTGCCCGAGAAACCTCGCGAAGGTGATCACCACGATCGGCACCGACGCCATGGCGGCCTGCTTGGCGTAGGCTTCCGAAAGCGGCACCAGCATGCAGAACCCGAGCATCAGCGCCAGGCCCGCCACCGGCCTGTCTGCGGCGAAGGCAGCGGCCCGGGCCGCGACGGCGGCCTGCCCGGAAGATCCTGCGGGAGCGCTCATCGCAGCCAGTATCCTTCTCGTTTCAGCCGGTTGCGGATCGCCTGCTCACGGCGCGGCAACCGCTCCCTGTCGAAGAGCGCGCGCGCCTTGCGGCCGCGCCCCTGGTAGATCATCCGCTTGAACGGCTCGTGGCCCTTCAGCACCTTCTTGATGCGGTTGGGCGCGGTGACCGCCTCGAGCACCTCCACCACGCGATCGCTCTCGCGGGCGTAGAGCAGCGGCATCAGCCGGTAGTGACAGGTCACGGCGCCGTCAAGATGGCCTTCGGCCAGCGTCTCCCGCCCTCCGCCGAGCCCGTGGATGACGAGCGGCAGCGCGATCTGGTCGAGCCAGGGGTAGAGCGGCTGGCACACGAGTTCGGCCGGCGGGTGGTCCCGGATGCCGATGGCGGTGTCGAGGAAGCGGGCTCCGAAGACCTCGGGGCAGGAATGAAAGAACCAGCCCGCGTTGAAATAGAGATAGCGCCGCCAGTATCCGTCGGGCTGGGCATGATCCAGCGAGCTTTCGAAGTCGAGCCCGAAGCGGCGGTAGAGCGCGCCCCAGATCTCGTCGTAGCCGGGGCCGTATAGCTCGAGCACCGGCCAGGTGCCTTCGCAGCGGCGCGACGCGGTGGGGCGCTCGAAGTCGAAGGGAACCTCCGAAATCTCGCCGGTGACGAGCGTGTCGGTATCGAAGAAAACGAAGGGTTCTCCCGCAGGAAGCGTCGCCAACCCCTCGATCTTGTTGCCATACGGGTAGGCGGCGCCGAAATGCAGGCTTTCGAACGGCAGTATCTCGGCGCCGAGCCCGAGCAGGGAGTTGCGCAGTTCCCCCTCGGGAATGCGCGGATCGCGCGGCCAGAGCGGCCCCGGCTGGGGCTCGGCCACTACGAGCCGCCCCTCGAAACCCGGGCTCATCGCCCGGAGCGAAGCGGCGAAGAGAAGCGCCTCGTAGGCAAGGCGCCCGGCCTGGCCCACGATCATGATGTTGAAACGCTGCGTCACGCCCCCGCCTTCCCGGCCCTTCACGTCCGCGCCGCAGGGCAATCCCCGAGGTCAGGCCCGCGCGGCGCGATCATAGCCGTCGCCACGGGCCAGGCAATGGCCTGGCCCGCGGGCGCGCCTCGGGCGCCGGGGCCGGCGCAGCGCCGGCAGCCGAGCACCATGGGCAACCTTTGCGGCGCCGCGCGGCAGACTGGCCGTTGCGGCGCCTGCACGGGATGTGGCATCTGTCGCGGGACTGATCGAACGGAAGGTTGCCATGGCCGATTTCGCGCGACGCCGCACCGTGATGGTGGATACCCAGGTCCGCCCGTCGGACGTAACCAAGTTCCCCATCATCGAGGCGATGCTGGAGATCCCGCGGGAACGCTTCGTGCCCGCCGCGCTGCGCGAGGCCGCCTATCTCGGCGAGAACCTCCCCCTCGCTCCGGGGCGCGTCCTGCTTGAGCCGCGCACGCAGGCAAAGATGCTCGATGCGCTCGACATCCAGCCGGGCGAGATGGTGCTCGATATCGGCGCGGGGCTCGGCTACTCGGCGGCGCTCTTCGCACAGCTGGCACAGATGGTCATCGCGCTGGAGGAAGACCCGGACATGGCCGGCGAGGCGCAAGCGACGCTGACCGAACAGGGAATACACAACGTGGCCGTCGTGGAAGGGCCGCTCACCGGCGGGGCCCCGCAGCATGCACCCTACGATGCGATCTGTATCGAGGGCGGGGTGGAGCGGCTCCCGGACGGGCTGACCGACCAGCTTCGCGAAGGCGGGCGCATCGCCTGTCTTTTCGTCGAGGGCGCCCTCGGGGTGGTGCGGATTGGCTACAAGGTCGACGGCGCCGTGAGTTGGCGCTACGTCTTCAATGCCGGCGCTCCGGTGCTGCCCGGATTCGCACGAGTGCCGGCGTTCGAGTTCTGAGGGACCGCCGGCACCTCGTTATCCACCTGCGCTGGGGGGCGCTGCCATGACGTCAACGTTTTCGCGGATCACCGCGCTTGCCGCCATTGTCGCCGCGCTGGCCTTCACGATCCCGCAGGCAAAGGCCCAGACTTTGGCGGAGTCGCTGACGGAAGCCTACAATGCCTCCGGCCTGATCGCCCAGAACCGCGCCCTCCTCAGGGCCGCGGACGAGGATGTGGCGCAGGCCGTCGCCTCGATGCGGCCGGTGCTCAGCTATACCGCGACTTCCACTTACCGCCGCCCGTCGGGCACGTCGTCCGATGGCGATGTCACCTCGTCGCTCGCGCTGGTCGGGCGGATGCTGCTCTACGATTTCGGCCGCAGCCGCCTGAACGTGGATGCCCAGAAGGAAACCGTTCTGGCCACCCGGGCGCGCCTGATCGGCATAGAGCAATCGGTGCTGCTGCGGAGCGTCTCTGCCTTCGCAGACGTGCGCCGCCAGGCCGAGTTCGTGCGCCTGCGCGAGAACAACGTGCGCGTGATCACCCAGGAGGTGCGCGCCGCGCGCGACCGATTCGAGGTCGGCGAGATCACCCGCACCGACGTGTCCTTGGCCGAGGCGCGGCTCGCCTCCGCGCGCAGCCAGCTCGCCGCGGCCGAAGGCGCGCTGGTGCGGGCCCGCGAAGAGTACCGCGCCGTCGTCGGCCGGCTGCCCGGGGCGCTCGGCGGCGAGGGGCTCTCCCCCCGCCTGCCCGCCAGCGAGGACGAGGCCGTCTCGCTCGCCTTGCGCATCCACCCCGACATCGTCGCCCAGCAGCACGAGATCGCCGCAACCGAACTGGCGCTGCAGGCGGCAGAGGCGGCCATGCGGCCCAGCCTTTCGCTCAGCGGTTCGGTGAGCTTCGACGACGAGTTCGACCGCAGCGAATCGCTCGGGCTGGAGCTGTCGGGCCCGATCTACCAGGGCGGGGCGCTGAGCTCGTCGGTCCGCCGCCTCGCGGCGCAGCGCGACGCCGCCCGCGCCAGCCTGCACATCGCCCAGCAGAACGTGGCGCTCGGTGTGGGCAACGCCTATGCCAACCTGCGCGTGGCCGCCGCTTCGCTCGAGGCGTTCGAACGGCAGATCGCCGCCGCGCGGATCGCTTTCGAAGGCGTGCGGGAGGAAGCCGAGCTCGGCGCGCGCACCACGCTCGACGTGCTCGATGCCGAACAGGAACTGCTCGACGCCGAAGCCAACCGGGTCTCGGCTCTCTCGGACAGGCTCGTGGCGCGCTACGCCGTACTGGAGGCCACCGGCCTGCTGACCGCCGAGCACCTCGGACTTCCCGTGCAGCGCTACGATCCCGCCGCATACTACGAGCTTGTCAAATCGGCACCCGCGGCCATGAGTGCCCAGGGCCGCGCCCTCGACCGGGTTCTCGACTCGATCGGTAACCGCTGAAGCCCGGCCGAGTTGCCCCGAAGCCCCCACGCCGCTAGACTTGGTTCGAAGGGCAAAACGCAATTCGGCCCAGGGCAGAGCGGTACTCAGTATGTCGGACCCGGTGACCAACGTGGAAATCGAGGACGTTCTTTCGTCCATCCGCCGGCTCGTATCGGAAGAGAGCAAGCCCTCTGACGGACGGCCGCGCGCCGCCGAGAAGCTTGTCCTGACCCCCTCGCAACGCATCAGCGAACCCGCGTACCGGTCCGCGGCGCGCCATGAAGAGGCGCTCGACCGGCCCGAGCGGCTCGACCGGCCCGAGCGGCACGCCCCCGCGCATGGCGCCGGCGGCAGCGAAGCCGCCCCGCGGGCAGAGCCCGAGGCCGAGCTCCCACCGTTCCGCGCGCGGCGCGGCTGCGCGGACGAGGCCGGAGCCAGGGACGATCATGATGGCACGGCAGCCGAGGCAGGCGAGCCGAGCCACGTGGACGCTCGGGGCGAGCTGCCCTGGGCGAAGGCGGCGGACGGAGGTGACGACGGTGCGCTCCCCGCTGCCGGGCCCATGCTCGGGCCGGAACATGCACGGGAGTCATCGCGAGGGGGCGACCGCGTGAACGGGGAATCGGGCCAGCCCGGCGCGCAAGCGTGGCAGGAGACCGGCCCCGATCCCGCGCCCGAAGAGGAGCCCGTGCCGGAAGCCGCTGCCGAGGCCGTGCCCGACCCGCTCGAACAACCCGCATGGGAGGGCAGCGAAGACTCCGCGGCCCCCGCCGACGACATGCCGCTGGTGGAAGCCAGCGCCGAGAGCGCAGCACGGCTCGAAGCGACCATCGCCGCGCTCGAGGCGGCCGTGAGCCGTCGCGGAGGTGATTGGGACACGGAGGATTCAGGCCTTGAGGGGCTGGCAGCGGAGCCCGGCGAAGCCGACGGGCCCGACGCATGGGAAAGCGTTTACGACGCCCGCACCGCCCCGGGGGCGCGTCAGCCGGACGAAACAACGAACCCTGAGGAGTTCCTCGCGACTTCGGGGACGCTGGAGATCGACGAAGAGGCCCTGCGCGATCTCGTGGCCGAGATCGTGCGCCAGGAACTCATGGGGGAACTCGGCGAACGGATCACCCGCAACGTGCGCAAGCTCGTGCGCCGCGAGATCCAGCGCGCCATAGCCAGCCAGGATTTCGAGTAGCCGCGCAGGCAAGACCCCGTCACGGGCCGCCGCTCCCGCGAGACCCGGCGAGGATGCCCGGCCCGGCGGGCAGAGCGGCTGCGCTCTCGCACGGTGGCGCGCACCCGTCCAGCACGACCGATCAAAACGAGACGCGCCCCGCAGTTGCGGAGCGCGTCTGATCAAAGCTCTAAAGGATCGCGTCGAAGTAGTGCGCGACCACCGCGGCCGTCAGGCCGCTTCCGCCTGCTGTGCGTTGCGGCGCTCGCTCTCCTCGCGCGAGAGCGCCACGGAGGTCCGCACCCCCTTGGCAACGAACTCCATGAGCCCGCTCACCACCCGCTCGTTCGGGTCAATGCCGGCGCACGAAAGCACTTCGCGCCCGTCCCGGGAGCGCGCCCAGCGGGCGATCTGCTCCGGTCCGTTGCCGTACTTCTTGTCGTCGGCGATGGCATCGTCCAAAGCGGCGAGAACGACCGCGGCAAAAAGCTTGCGAGCGCGGTTGCCCTGTTCGTTGTTGAACGCCGTGCCGTCAACGAAATCTCTCATCTCGTCGTCCTTGTTCTTGCTCTTTTACGCGGGGCGTGCCCGCCAATATGGCGTTTTCGCAGCAATTGTGGTATCTCGTTTCGGAATGGCAGCCATGCTCATGGCGCATACCTCAGCGCTCGGAGCATGCCGCCATAGGCTGCCTTGCGAACCGCCGTTACAGGGGTATATAGGCTCGCGCGGTCCGCCAACAAGCGCAGCGAGGCATCGAGCCAATGGCCAAGATCAACGGGAACGAAATTCGGCCGGGCAATGTGCTCGACCACAACGGCGGTCTGTGGGCCGCGGTGAAGGTGGACCACGTGAAGCCCGGCAAGGGCGGCGCCTTCGCCCAAGTGGAGATGCGCAACCTGCGCAACGGCTCCAAGCTGAACGAACGGTTCCGCTCCGCAGACAAGGTCGAGCGGGTGCGCCTCGAGCAGAAGGACCAGCAGTTTCTCTACGAGACCGACGGCATGCTCGTCTTCATGGACAGCGAAACCTACGAACAGGTCGAACTGCCCGCCGAGATCCTCGGCGAGCGCCGCCCGTTCCTGCAGGACGGGATGACCGTGCAGGTCGAATATTACGAATCCGAGGCACTCAACGCCACGCTGCCCCAGAAGGTGATCTGCACCGTCGTGGAGACCGAGCCTGTGGTGAAGGGGCAGACGGCGGCCAACAGCTTCAAGCCGGCCATTCTCGACAACGGGGTCAAGGTGATGGTGCCGCCCTTCGTCGGCCAGGACGAGAAGATCGTCGTCAACACCGAGACGATGGAATACTCCGAGCGCGCCTGACCGCAGAGCCCGCTGGACCGGCGGCAGCCGGCCCGGAGCACGGCGGCCCCGGGGCTGCCTCGGCACGCGCCCGTGCGCCTGAACCGCCCGTGGCGCAAAGGTGCGGGCGCGCACCCTTTCATCTTGGCCCAAGTACTCCCGCCGGAGGCGCCCGACGGGCCGTTCGGCCCGGCGGGACGCGCGCCCGGCGCGCGCCACGCACGTGGCTTGCAGCAGCGGCGTTCCGGCGGCAATAGTCGGCACCATGGCGCCGCACCCACCCATCCCGGCTCGGCCCGCTCCGGCCGCCCCGGAGACCGTCCGTGCTGACAGGCGCCTCTCGGCGCTCGCGGCTGCCCTGCCGGCCAGCGTGCCCTTCGTGGGCCCCGAAGCGCTGGAACGGGCGGCCGGGCGCCCCTTCACGGCACGGCTCGGCGCGAACGAGAGCCTGTTCGGCCCCTCCCCGCTCGCCGTTGCCGCCATGGCGGAAGCCGCCCTCGAAGGGTGGAAATACGGCGACCCCGAGGGGCACGACCTGCGCATCGCCCTCGCCGAGCACCACGGCGTCGCACCGGCCAACCTCGTGCTCGGCGAAGGGATCGACGGGCTGCTGGGCTACCTCGTCCGCCTCTACGCGGGGCCCGGAGACGCGGTGGTGACCTCCCACGGCGCCTACCCGACGTTCAACTACCACGTCGCCGGATTCGGGGCGGCTCTTCACGCGGTCCCCTATCGCGACGACAGGGAGGATACCGAGGCCCTTGCCGAGGCCGCGCACAGCACCGGCGCGAAACTCGTCTACCTGGCCAATCCAGACAACCCGATGGGCAGCTGGCAGGCGCCCGGGGTCATCTCGGCGCTGCTCGACGCGCTGCCCGGCACCTGCCTGCTGATCCTCGACGAAGCCTATGCCGAGTTCGCGCCGGCGGGCGCGATCCCTCCGCTCGATGTCGCCGATACCCGGCTCGTACGCCTGCGCACCTTCTCCAAAGCCTACGGGCTCGCGGGTCTGCGCGTGGGCTACGCCCTCGGCCACCCTTCGGTGATCGCGGGTTTCGAGCGCGTACGCGCGCATTTCGGCGTGGGGCGCGTCGCCCAGGCCGGTGCGCTGGCGGCGCTGGGCGATACGGCGCATCTCGCCAGGGTCTGCCGGGCCGTGGAAGAGGCGCGCGGGCGCATCGCGGAAATCGCGGGCGCCCACGGGCTGCAAGCCCTGCCCTCGGCCGCCAATTTCGTGACCATCGATTGCCGGGGCGACGGGGCCTTCGCGCGCCGGCTTCTGGAGGCGCTGGGCCGACGCGGGATCTTCCTCAGGATGCCTTTCACTCCGCCCGAGGACCGCTGCATCCGCGTGACCTGCGCACCGGAGGCCGACCTCGCGCGCTTCGAGGCCGCCCTCGGCCCCGCCCTCGAGGAGGTGCGCGCCGCGATCGACGAAGCGCCCGCCCGACCTGCCTGATCGCTGCGGCGCGCCACGGCGCGGCGCACGCCTCCGGCGGGAGTATTCTCGCCAAGATGAGAGGCACGGCGCCGCGAGCAGCCCGTGGGCCACGCATCCGGGAGCCGAGGCTCGGGCTCGGCGGCGGCGCGGGTCCTGGCGCCTTCATCCGGGGAGACCTTGCGGGGCACGCGCGTTCGGCGGTGCTGGCTCGCGGACGCGATGCGCGTCGTCGCGTACCCGGTTGCGCGAGCACGCGCCCATGCTGCGGCCGGGCGCAAACGGTCCGGGCGAACGCGCAGCCGCGGCCCGGGTGCGCAGCGGCGACCGGGCCGGCCGCCCACGCTCAGGCCCCGGCGACGACCTCCGCGGCGGCCGAGAGGGCCCCGGCGCCATGGGCAATCCCGAGCGCCTTGAGCCCCGCCTCGATGCATCCGAGCGCTCCGAGCACCATGTGGGCATTGACATGGCCCATGTGGCCGATGCGGAACCAGCCCTCTCCGGCGGGATCCTCCGGCCCCTGCATGCCGATGCCGAGACCGAGGGTCAGCCCGGCCCTGCTTTCCGTCCACGCCCGCAGCCTGGCGGCGTCGGGGGGGCCGAGCCGCACGGTGGTGACGGCCCGGCTCCGCGCTGCCCTGTCGGGAATGTTGATCGCGAGCGGGCCGCCCTGCCCCCATGCGTCGCAGGCGGCCCAGATGGCCTCCGCGAGACGCTGGTGGCGGCTCCACACTGCCTCGACCCCTTCGGCAAGGATCATGTCCAGCGCGGCGCGAAGGCCGTAGACATGGTGGGTCGGCGCCGTGCCGGCGAAGAACTCGTAGTAGGCCTCGGGCCGCGTGCGGGGGCGCCAGTCCCAGTAGCGCGTCGCGCAGGCCGCCGTTTCACGCGCCGCCTCTGCGCGGGAGCCGTAGAACACGAACCCCATGCCCGGCGGCGTCATGAGGCCCTTCTGGCTGGCCGCCACCATGACGTCGACCCCCCAGGCATCCATCTCGAACCGGTCGCAGGCAAAACAGGCGATACAGTCGACCATCAGCAGCGCGCCATGACCCGCGTCGTCGAGCGCGCCGCGCAGGGCCGCAATGTCGTTGAGAACCCCGGTGCTGGTATCCACCTGCACCGCGAGCACGGCCTTGATCGTGCCGGAGCGATCCTGCTTGAGCCGCTCGGTCACGCGGGCGGGATCGATCGGCGCGTGGCGGCCGAAATCCAGCGTCTCGACCTGCGCGCCAAGGCCCCGTGCCACGACGCCCCAGCCCTCGCAGAAGGTTCCCGTCGCGAGCACCAGCACGGTGTCGCCGGGCGACAGCACGTTGGCGAGCGCCGCCTCCCAGGCGCCGTGCCCGTTGCAGACATAAGCCGCCACCTGGCCCTCCGTCCGTGCGATCCTGCGCAGATCGGGAAAGAGGCTCTCGGTAATCTCGACGAGTTCGCCGGTGTATATGTTCGGAGCCGCTCGGTGCATCTCGCGCAGCACCGCGTCGGGGACGACAGAGGGACCCGGGATGGCGAGGTAGCCGCGGCCGTTGGCGAGCGTCATGGATAACCTCCGATGCAGGACGGGGAGCGCCGATGGCGTAGATCGGTGCGCCGGCAGCGTCAATCCGCGCCGGGGCCGCGCCGCTTGCCAGCCCCACCGCCACGCCCTACACCCCGCGGGCAAGGGGGGCTGGCATGCTCAGGGACATCGCAGATCGTCTGGATCGCTGGGAGCGCAACCTGCGCCGCTCCTTCGGCGACGACATCTCGACGCCCGCGAAGCGGCGGCAAGCCTGGTGGCACTACCAGCTGATGGACCATGCCTTCCTGCGCAGCATCTGGACCAATCTCGATACCGTCGCCCCGGGCGTCTATCGCTCGAACCAGCCCACGCGGGCACGGTTCAAGCGCATGAAGGCACTGGGCGTGCGGACCGTGATCAACCTGCGCGGCACCGACCGCTTCGCCCACTACCTCTTCGAGCAGGAGATCTGCGCCGAACTGGGCCTGCGCCTTGTGGACCTGCGCCTCTGGGCCCGGAAGGCGGCGCCCGCCGAGAACATTCTCGCCGTGATCGACGCCTTCCGCACCGTCGAGCGGCCCTTCCTGATGCACTGCAAATCCGGCGCAGACCGCGCCGGTTTCGCCTCGGCGGTCTACCTGATGACGCAGGAAGGCCGCAGCGTGGAAGAGGCCCGCCGCCACCTGGCGCTGCGCTATCTCCACCTGCGCTGGTCGAAGACCGGCATCCTCGACCACACGCTGGCGGTCTACGCGCAACGCCAGCGGGAAACGGCGATCGGCTTCGAAGACTGGCTGAGGCAGGAGTACGATCCCGAGGCGGTCTCCGCGAGCTTCCGGGGCACGCCGAGATGGCGCCGCTGACGGGCACCGCCGCGCCGGCCCGCGGCCTCTTTGGGTGGATATGGCGCGGCTACCTGCAACGGCACTGGCGCCTGCTTTCGGTGGCCGTGCTCTTCATGGCGATCGAGGGCTCGATGCTGGGCGCGATCGCCTGGGCCATGCGGCCGATGTTCGACGATGTCTTCATGGCCGGAGATACGCGCGCGCTCTGGTGGGTGGGCTTCGGCATCCTCGGCATCTTCCTTGTCCGGGCGGTGGCGAGCGTGATCCAGAAGGTGCTGCTCACGCGCATCTCGGAGCGGACGGCGGCCGCGATCAGGGCCGACATGCTCGACCACCTGATGAGCCTCGACACGGCGTTCCACCAGACCAACCCGCCCGGGTACCTCATCGAGCGCGTGCAGGGCGACGTGCTCGCCGTGAACCAGGTGTGGAACGGCGTGATCACCGGGCTGGGGCGCGACGCCGTCTCGCTCGTCTGGCTCTTCGCGGTGGCGCTTTCCGTGGACTGGCGCTGGACGGCGGTCGCCCTGGTGGGCGCGCCACTGCTGGTTCTGCCTTCGGTGATCGCCCAGCGCTACGTGCGGCGCAAGGCGCGGCGGGCTCGCGAAATCGCCGGGCGCATGTCCACCCGGCTCGACGAGGTGTTCCACGGGATCGGACCGATCAAGCTGAACGCGCTGGAGCGCTACCAGGCGCGGCGCTACGGGACGCTGATCGGCCAGCGCGTGGAGGCGGAGGTCGAGGCGCAGTTCGGGCGCGCGATGATCCCCGGCCTGATCGACGTGATGACGGGAATCGGCTTTCTGGGGGTCATGATCTACGGCGGCAGCGAGATCATCGCAGGCGAGAAGACCGTGGGCGCCTTCATGAGCTTCTTCACCGCCATGGCGCTGGCCTTCGAGCCGTTGCGCAGGCTCGGCCAGATCAGCGGGCTCTGGCAGACCGCGGCCGCGAGCCTCGAGCGGATGCAGGAGATCTTCGCGACGGCCCCCACGCTGACCTCGCCGGCGAGCCCGGTCCCGCGGCCCGCCGGCGTGCCCGAGATCGCGCTCAGCGACGTGCACCTCGCCTACGGCGGCCTGCCGGTGCTGCGGGGCGCGACGTTCACGGCGCGGCCCGGCGAGACGACCGCGCTCGTGGGGGCTTCGGGCGCGGGCAAGAGCACCGTCTTCAACATCCTCACCCGGCTCGTCGATCCCGCGCGCGGAAGGGTGACGGTGAACGGCGTGGATCTCGCCGCGCTCGATCTCGCGCAGCTGCGCGCGCTCTTTTCCGTGGTGACCCAGGACGCGGCACTCTTCGACGAGACGATCCGCGAGAACATCCTGCTCGGGCGCAACGACGTGCCCGAGGCGCGCCTGGCCGAGGTTCTCGACGCGGCGAACGTTTCGGAGTTCCTGCCGCAGTTGCCCGCCGGGCTCGACAGCCCGGCAGGCCCGCGCGGCTCGAACCTGTCCGGCGGGCAGCGCCAGCGGGTGGCCATCGCGCGCGCGCTGCTGCGCGACACGCCGGTGCTGCTGCTCGACGAGGCGACCTCGGCGCTGGATGCCGCCAGCGAGGCGGCGGTGCAGGAAGCGCTGGAACGCCTCGCGGCGGGGCGCACCACCCTCGTGATCGCCCACCGGCTCGCCACCATCCGCAACGCCGACCGGATCGTGGTGCTGGACGCCGGCCGCGTGGCCGACATCGGCCGCCACGAGGAGTTGCTGGCGCGCGGGGGGCTCTACGCCGATCTGCACCGGCTGCAGTTCCGCGACGCGTGATCCGCCTCGCCCCCTGACGCCGCCCGCAACGATGCCTATATTGCCCCTGCCCGGCGATGCGCCGCCGGGCAAGGAGGCACGCGTGGGCGAGACGACATCGGGCGAGGCGGCACCGGGCAGGGCTTCGGGCAGGGCTTCGGGCAGCACCGCCGAGGGCGGCACGGAAGCGGTGGGCGAGGCGGTGCCGGACCGGCGCGTCCTGGCGATCACCGGGGAGGACAGGGCGAGCTTCCTGCAGGGGCTCGTCACCAACGATGTCGACCGCATCGCCGACGGAGGACTCGTCTATGCCGCGATGCTCACCCCGCAGGGCCGCTATCTCGCAGATTTCTTCCTGCTGGAGCGCGACTCGGCGATCCTGCTCGACGTGTACGAGAGCCGGGCCGAGGCGCTGGCGCAGCGCCTGGGGATGTACAAGCTACGATCGCGCGTCGAGATCGGGGACACCTCGCTCTGCGTGCAGCGCGGGCAGGACAAGGGCGCCGGCATGCCCGCGGATGCGCTGGCCGATCCGCGCCACCCCGGCCTCGGCTGGCGGCGCTACACGGCCGCGCCCGGCACCCCGGCGCAAACCGACTGGGACGCGCTGCGCGTAGCCCTCGCGGTGCCCGAAGCCGGGCGGGAACTGTTCGAGGAAAGCTACATCCTCGAAATGGGGTTCGAGCGGCTCGGCGGCGTCGACTTCCGCAAGGGATGCTACGTAGGCCAGGAAGTCACGGCGCGGATGAAGCACAAGACGGAGTTGCGCAAGGGGCTCGCGCGCGTGTCCGTGGACGGGCACGCCGAGGAAGGCTCGACGATCACGGTCGCGGAGAAACCGGCCGGTCAGCTCTGTACCGTCGCGGGTGGCGAGGCACTGGCGTATCTGCGCTTCGACCGGGCGCAGGGCGAGATGGCGGCGGGCAAGGCGACCCTGCGGCTGCTCGAGGTGCCGTAGGGCACATGCACGGCCCCGCGGGGCTGGCCCGTGCCGGGCGCCCCAGCGGAAGGACGCGCACACGCTGCGCGCGGCGCGTGCCTCCGGCGGGAGTATTTGGGCCAGGATGAAGGCTGGCCGACTGGCCCTTGCGGCAGGGGCGCGCGAGCGGGGGGGCAACGCCTCGTTCGCCGGAAGCGCGCCGGTGATCGGCGCGCAGCTCCCCCCTGGGCAGATCGCGCCGCGCGCGCCTTTCCGGCGGGCGCCGCCGCCGATCAGCCGAGCTCGGCGAGCCGGCCCAGCGCGGCGCGGATCTGGTCCGCTTCGGCGGCCTTCGCGGCGAGGGTCTCGCGGGTTTCCTCCACCACCTCCTCCGGGGCGTTCGCCACGAAGCGCGCGTTCCCGAGGCGCCCGCGCAGGGCCCCTGCCTCGCTCTCGAGTTTCTCGAGGCTTCGCGACAGGCGCGCCTGCTCCTCGGCGATGTCGATGACGCCCGCGAGCGGCAGACCGAAGACCGCCCCCTCCGCCGGGACCGTCACGCATCCCTTTGGGAAGGCGGCGACCTTCTCCAGGCTGTCGATACGCGCAAGCCGCCGGATAAGGGCGGCGTTGCGCTCCCAGGCCGCGGCGGCCTCGGGCGACAGGCCCGTGTGCAGCATCGCCAGCCGCAGCCCCACCGGAACATGCATCTGCGCCCGGGCCGAGCGGATGTCCTCGACGAGCCCCACGACCCAGCGCATCTCGCGTTCGGCCTCCCCGTCCACCAGCGCGGCCGGCGCATGCTCGGGCCAGGCGGCATGGGCGAGAAGGCCCTCGCGCGGCGCCGTGGCGGCCCAGAGTTCCTCGGTGACAAAGGGCATGAACGGATGGAGCAGCTTGAGGCATTCGTCGAGCACCAGCCGCATCGTGGCGCGGGTCTCGTCCCGGGCGGCGGAATCCTCGCCCTGCAGGAGCGGTTTGGAGAACTCCACGTACCAGTCGCAGACTGTGCCCCAGACAAAGGCGTAGAGCGCGCCTGCGGCATCGTTGAAACGGTAGGCTTCCAGGGCCGCGTCCACCTCCGCCCGTACTCTTGCCGTCTCTCCCACGATCCACCGGTTCACCGTTGCCGCGGGCGGGTTGGCCGGATCGAGGGGCGCGGTCTCGTAGACTTCGTTCATCTCGGCGAAGCGGCAG
>CAYXOX010000015.1:0-37119 GCA_964466745.1 uncultured Rhodobacterales bacterium | reverse complement strand
AGCTCCGACATGCGCGGATCGAAGGCGGCGTAGGCGGCGTCCACCGTCGCGCGGGCCTCCTCCCAGCCGACCACGCGGTCCGATTCCATCGGCAGGGGGGCGTTGCGGTCCCACACCTGCAGGGTGTCGAGGCCCATCCACTTCGCCTTCAGCGCGTAGTAGCGGTGCGAGAGCCGCGGGTAGGCGGCCACCACCGCGTCGCGCAGCGCCTGGACCACCTCGGGCTCCACGTGGTTGGAAAGGTGGCGGCCCGTCTGCGGCGTGGGCATCCCGCGCCAGCGGTCGGTGATCTCCTTTTCCTTCGCGAGCGTGTTGTGGACCCGGGCGAAGAGCTTGACGTTGCGCCCGAACACGCGCGCGAGCTCCCGCGCCGCCGCCTCGCGCTTGGCGCGGTCCTGCTCCGAGAGCCTGTCCAGCGTGGACTCGATGCCGAGGCTCTCGCCGTCGAGCGTGAACTCGAGGCCGGCGATCGTCTCGTCGAAGAGCCGGTTCCACGCCGCGGCGCCCACGGTGGAGGTGTCGTGCAGGAACTTCTCCAGCTCGTCGGAGAGCTGGTACGGCTTCATGGCGCGCATCCTGTCGAACACGGGCTTGTAGCGGGCGAGCTCGGCGTTCTCGTCCAGCAGCGCGGCGAGGTGATCTTCCTCCAGCCGGTTGAATTCCAGCCCCCAGAAGACGAGCGGCGTGGTGTAGGCGGTGAGCTTGTCCTGGCAATCGGAGAGGAACTTCGCGCGCTCGGCGTCGGTGGTGTGCTGGTAGTGCCGCAGCCCGGCGAAGGACATGATGCGCCCGGCCACCGTATCGATCCGCTCGTAGCGCAGAACGGCTTCGAGCAGGCCGGCCGCGTCGAGCGTGGCGAGCTTGCCCTCGTAGTCGGCCGCGAAGCCCGTGCAGGCCTCCTCCAGCCAGTCCATGTCGCGCTTGAGCTCGGGCGCGTCGGGGGCGGGGTAGAGATCGGTCAGATCCCATTCCGGCAGCTTGCCCAGATCCCGGCCTCCTGCGCTGGCGTTGGCATCGAAGGCGGGGCGGGGAGCGATGGGCATGGGGGCGGACCTCGTTTCGGGTGAAGGGCTTCGGGAGGAGATATGCCGCGAGGGCACCCGCCTCAAGCCCGGGCCGCGCGGCGGCTTGCCTTCCCCCCCGCGCCGGAGCAATGAGGGCGCCGTGAATACCACGACGGACGGAAGAATGGGTCCCGGCGAACTCTGGGCGGTTTGCGCCTACTACAATCCTGCGGGCTACGAGCGGCGGCTTGAGAACTACCGGCACTTCCGCGCCGCCCTCGGCGTTCCCCTGCTTACGGTCGAGCTCTCGGCGGGCGCCTTCGAGCTTGGCCCCGACGATGCGGATATCCTGCTCCAGCTGCGCGGGGAGACGCGGATGTGGCAGAAGGAGCGGCTTCTCAACACCGGCATCGAGGCGCTGCCGGCTTCCGCCGCCTACGTCGCCTGGCTCGATGCCGACGGCATCTTTCTCGATCCCGACTGGCATCTGCGCGCGCGGGAGATGCTCGCGGAGTCCGGCGGGCTGGTGCAGCCCTTCGAAATGCTCGTGCATCTCGGCCCCGACGCCCCGCTTCCCGAACCGGGCCGGACCCGCCCGGCGGCGGAGGTGCAGGGGCAGGAGGTCAGCATGGCCGCCTGCATCGCGGCGGGGGGCTACAGCTTCGGCGAGTCCACCCTGCGGGGGCTGCCCAGCGCATTCCAGCCCGGGGGGACGACGCCGGAGGCGTGCGGGCACGCCTGGGTGGCGCGGCGCGGCGAGCTTTCCTGCGGGCTTCTCGACGTGCTCGTGACCGGGCTGGCCGACCTCACGATGTTGCTGGCGCTGGCGGGCGAACACGAGAAGGTGCACGCGCTGCACGGCCATCCGCCCGGGCTCCGCGCCGCGGTGGCCGGCTGGCGTGCCCGCGCGCTGGAGAGCGGGCTTTTGGCCTCGGCGCGGGCGATCCCCGGCACCCTGGAGCACCTCTGGCACGGCGCGATCCCGAACCGGGATTACAGGCTCCGCGGTCGCATGCTTGGCCGATATGGCTTCGATCCGGCGCGCGATCTCGTGGTCACACCGGAGGGTCCCTACGCCTGGCGCGAGCCCGAGGGGCCGCTGGCGCGCGCGATGGAGGAGCACTACCGGGCGCGCCTCGAGGACGGCTGAGGCGACGCGCGACGCCGACCGCGTTCAGGCGACCCGCGTTCCCCGCGACCACACCCCGCGGACGATCGGCGTCTCGCCGTGCTCGACGAAGCGCAGGAGATCTGCGCGCATCCCCGGCGCGATGGTGCCCCTGTCGCCGAGGCCGACGGCGCGGGCGGGTGCTGCGCTCACGGTTTCGAGCCCGCGCGCCATGTCGCCCCAGAGACGTCCGAGGATCACCGCGCCGCTGAGAAGCGCGCCGGGGATGTAGTCGGACGACAGGATGTCGAGCAGGCCCGCCTCCGCAAGGTCGCGGGCGGCGACGTTGCCGGAATGCGAGCCGCCGCGCACGAGGTTGGGCGCTCCCATCATCACGGCGATGCCGGCGTCCCGCGAGGCGCGCGCCGCTTCCAGCGTTGTGGGGAACTCCGCGATGGCCGCGCCGTGTTCCCGGGAAACCCTCACGTGCTCGGCGGTCGTATCGTCGTGGCTGGCGATCACCGCGCCGTAGCGGCGCGCCGCGGCCACGGCGGCGGCTTCGTGCCCGGCGCCCACACGGTCCTTCAATGACCGCAGATCGGCCACGTGCTCCAGGAACTCGTCGTCGGAAAGCCCCTGTCGCGAGGATGCGTAGGCGCGCAGCTTGGAGATATCGGTGAACTGGCGCGCGCCGGGCGTGTGGTCCATCAGGCTCACGATGCCCACGCGGTCCTCCGGGCCGAACTCCGCAAGTTCCGCCGCCAGCGTCTCCGAGCAGATCTCCGCCCGAAGGTGAAGGAAATGGCTGATCCGGAAGGCGCCCGCGGCGCGCATCGCCAGCATCTCCGACGCCAGCGCCCGGGCATAGGGCGCATAGTCCATGCGGCCGCGCGGAATGGAGCCCACACGCATCGCGTCGAACACCGTCGTGATGCCGCAGGCGGCCAGCTCCCCGTCATGGGCGATGAGCGCCGCCGGGTGGGGCCAGTCGACCCCCGGGCGGGGCTCCATGTGCCGCTCGAGGTTGTCGGTGTGCAGTTCCACTAGCCCGGGGGCCAGCCATGCGCCCTCGCAATCCTCCGCGCCGGCCGGCACGGAAACCCCGGTGTCGACGGCGGCGATCAGGCCGTCGCGGATCACGACGCTTCCCGTGACCACTTCGCCGGGCAACACGAGGCGCGCGTTCGAAAGGATCGTCTCGTGGGTCATCTCGGCAACTGCTCCGGCGGTTTTCCGGCAGGGCCGGCCCCGGGGGCGGGGGGGCTGCCGAAGAGCGCGGCCTTGGCCGCTCGAAGGGTGTCGTCCAGCCGACCGTCATTGGCAAGGGGCAGCACCACGAGGCCCGCCGGGAGTGGCCCGGTGTCGCGCGCAAGCCTGCCGGTGATCTCGCCCTCGTTCTCGCGGCCCCGCGCGCCGAGGCGGGCCGCGAGCGTCTCGGGGCGCGCCGACAGGGCCAGCACCACGAGGCGCTGAACGGTGGCACGGGCCGCAGGAAGCGCCCGGCGCGAAAGATTGGCGATCACGTCCTGCCCGGCGGCGAGGGGCGCAAGCTCCTCCTGCGGGATGCCGTAGGCGAGCCCGTGCGCCTCCCACCGGAGGGCGAAGGCGCCCGCTGCCGCGCGGGCGGCGAAAGCCTCCGGCGTCACGCCCTCGAAGTCTTCTCCGCCGGCATCTGCCGGGCGGGTGATCGTGCGCCGGGCCCGCGCAAGACCCGCGACGCGGGCGACAAGCCCGTCGATCACGCTGTCCTTGCCCACGCCGGAGGGGCCCACCACCGCGATCAGCCGCCCGGGCACCGGGCCGCCGCCGCCGTTGCCGTTGTCGTTGCCGCGCCCGCCGCTCATGCCGGGCATCCGGCTGCGAATGCAGGCGCCCCGCTCCCCGGCGCGAAGGTGGCGACATCCACCTCCCGGTCTGCGAGGCGGGCGCGGGCCTCGGCGTCGTGGAAGATGCCCAGCACGGCCGCGCCCTGCGCCTTGGCATCCGAGACGAGTGCGAGCACCGTCTCCCGGTTGGCCGGGTCGAGGCTGGCCGTCGGTTCGTCCAGCAGGAGCGCGGGGCAGGGGTGGGCGAAACCGCGCGCGATGTTCACGCGCTGCTGCTCCCCGCCCGAGAAGGTTGTAGGGCTCAGCGACCACAGCGCCTCGGGAATCGCGAGGCGTGCAAGCAGCGCCCGGGCGCGGGCGAAGGCCTCCGCGGGAGGGGCGCCGGCGGCCAGCGCCGGCTCGGCCACCACCTCGAGCGTGGGCACCCGGGGGATCACCCGCAGGAACTGGCTCACGTAGCCGAGTTTCAGGCGCCGCAACTCCATGATCTCGCGGGGGGGCGCCTGCACGAGATCGGTGCCGCAGATCTCGATCCGCCCCGAGGTTGCGCGGTAGTTGCCCCAGGCCAGCCGCATCAGCGTGGATTTGCCGGCTCCCGAAGCTCCGGTCAGCGCCACGCACTCGCCGGCATGGACATCGAGACGCGCACCGCGCAGCACCTCGATGCGCGCGCCACCCTGGGTATGCAGGGTGAAGCTCTTGGACAGGTCGCGGATCCGGATGACGGGGTCAGGCATGGAGCACCGAGCTGACGAGAAGTTGGGTGTAGGGCTGCTGCGGGTCGTCCAGCACCTGGTCGGTCAGGCCGCTTTCCACCACTTCGCCCCCCTGCATAACCATCAGCCTGTGGGCGAGCAGCCGCACCACGGCGAGATCGTGGGTCACGAGCACCACGGAAAGCTCCATCTCGCGCACCAGGCTGCGCAAGAGATCGAGCAGCCGCGCCTGCACGCTCACGTCGAGGCCGCCCGTCGGCTCGTCCATGAAGACCAGCCGCGGCGCGGACACGAGGTTGCGCGCGATCTGCAGGCGCTGCTGCATGCCTCCCGAGAAGATGACGGGGGCATCGTCGATGCGTTCGGGCGCGATTTCCACGCGGGCAAGCCAGGCCTCGGCGCTCTGCCGGATCTGGCCGTAGTGCCGCGCGCCGGTGGCCATGTGCCGCTCGCCCACGTTGCCGCCCGCCGAAACGCGCATGCGCAACCCGTCGCGGGGGTTCTGGTGAACGAAGGCCCAGTCGCTGCGCGCGAGCATCCGGCGCGCCGGCTCCGGGAGGCAGCGCAGGTCGCGAACGCCGTCGCTGCGGGTCGCGAAGAGCACCTCGCCCGCATCCGCCTCGATGTGTCCGGCAAGGCAGGAGAGCAAGGTGGACTTGCCCGAGCCGCTCTCTCCGACGATGCCGAGCACCTCGCCGGAATGAAGCGTGAAGCTCACGTCACGGCACCCGATCCGCGGCCCGTAGGTTTTCGTAAGCCCGCGCACGTCGAGAAGCGGTGTCATGGGCTTTGCTCCAGCGTTGCGCGGCAATGGTCGGTATCAGAGCACACGAACAAACGGGCGCCGGAATCGTCGGTTATCACCTCGTCGAGATAGCTGTCGCGCGCTCCGCAGAGCGCGCAGGGCGCGTCGGGCTTGTCGGCACGGAAGGGGAAATCCTCGAAATCGAGGCTTTCCACCCGCGTGAAGGGGGGCAGCGCGTAGATCCGCTGCTCCCGCCCCGCGCCGAAAAGCTGGATCGCGGGCGAGGTGAGCTTGGGGTTGTCGAACTTCGGGATCGGCGAGGGGTCCATGATGTAGCGGCCCGCCACCTTCACCGGGTAGGCGTAGGCGGTGGCGATCTCGCCGTGGCGCGAGATGTCTTCGTAGAGCTTCACGTGCATCAGCCCGTATTCCTCCAGCGCGTGCATGCGCCGCGTCTCGGTCTCGCGCGGCTCGAGGAAACGCAGGGGTTCGGGGATGGGCACCTGGAAGACGAGGATCTGCCCGGCGCGCAGTGGGGTTTCCGGGATCCGGTGCCGGGTCTGGATCACGCTGGCCGCCCGGGTGAGCGTGGTAGTGGCGATGCCGGCCACCTTGCGGAAGAACCGGCGGATCGAGACGGCGTTCGTCGTGTCGTCGGCGCCCTGGTCGATGACCTTCAGGGTATCTTCCGGGGTGAGCACCGCCGCGGTGATCTGCACGCCGCCCGTGCCCCAGCCGTAGGGCATGGGCATTTCGCGGGAGGCGAAAGGTACCTGGTAGCCGGGAATGGCGAGCCCCTTGAGCAGCGCGCGGCGGATCATCCGCTTGGTGGCCTCGTCGAGATAGGCGAAGGTGTATTGGCTCATCGCGCTTTACACCTTCCGTCTGTCAAAACTGGAGAAGGAAAAAATGGATCCGGAGCAATACGCGAACCTGGTCGAATGGCATCGCGGTACGCAAAAAGCGGTAAGGCAGCTTCAATACGCAATCGTGTTCTATGGAACCGTGCAGATCGCAGGCCTCTATTTGGTTTGGAAAGGGCTTGGCTTGACGCTCTTCTAAAGAGTGTTTGCATCAATGCGACCCCGACTGCGATGGTTTTTGAGCCTCCGCGCGCAGGCGGCGGACAAGCTCCAGCTCGGCCTGGAAATCCACGTAATGCGGCAGCTTGATGTGTTCGAGAAATCCCGTGGCCTTCACGTTGTCGGAATGGCCGAGCACGAATTCGGCGTCCTGTGCCGGGGCGCCCTCGTCGGCCTCGCCGAGCTCTTCCCAGCGCAAGGCACGGTCCACCAGCGCCATGGCGAGCGCCTTGCGCTCGGTCTGGCCGAAGGCGAGCCCGTAGCCCCGGGTGAACTGCGCGGGCTCCTTGCGTGAGCCGGTGAACTGGTTGACCGTTTCGCACTCGGTGACCGTGATCGTGGCGATCTCCACGGGGAAACCCAGCTCGGGAATCTCCACCTCCACCGGCACCGCGCCGATGCGCAGCTCCCCCACGAAGGCGTGGTTGCGCGCGTAGCCGCGCTGGGTGGAGAAGGCGAGACCGAGGAGAAACCCCTCGTCGGCCCGCGCGAGCGCCTGCAGGCGCAAGGCGCGGGGGGCCGGAAGCTCCAGCGGCTCCCGGGTGAGATCGGGCGGGGCATCGTCCGGCGTGGGCTCGCCGGGCGGCGGCGGTGGCGCCGCGGCGCCGCCCGACGGATCGGGCGCAGGGGGCGCCGCGCGCCCTGCCGCGGGTTCGATCAGGCCCTCCCGGTCCAGGAAATCGAGCACGCGCGGTTTCCTGCCCCGCGCGTCGGGTCCGGCACCTTTTTCGTCGGTCCCTTCGGCGTCGGGCACGCGCCCGGCCTGCGCCTCCGCCGCGAGGGCGAAATCGAGGAGCCTGTGGGTGTAGTCGAAGGTGGGCCCGAGGATCTGCCCGCCCGGCAGATCCTTGAAGGTGGCCGAGATGCGCCGGTCGCAGGCCATGGCCGAGGTATTGAGCGGGCGGCTCGCGCCGAGGCGCGGCAGTGTCGTCCGGTAGGCACGGATGAGGAAGATCGCCTCGATCAGGTCGCCGCGCGCCTGCTTGATGGCCAGTGCGGCGAGATCGGGGTCGTGGAGCGAGCCTTCGGCCATGACACGGTTCACGGCCAGCGTCTGTTGCTCGCGGATCTGTGCGACGCTCAGCTCCGGCACGTCCGAGGGCCCGCGCCGCTCTTCGGCGAGCCACGCGTGGGCGGCGTCGATGGCGCGTTCCCCGCCCTTGACGGCAACATACATCAGAGCACCTCGGTCGAGCGGGGCAGCGCGGCGCATCGGGTGCCGGCGGTGAAGAAGCAGTCGAAGCCAAGCGGGAAGCGCGCGTGGTTCGCGCGGAACGCCTCCGGCTCGGGCAGGGCGAGTTCGTCGGCGTTTTCGATCCCCGGGCCGGCGAGGCGGCAGGGTATCCCGTCTTCGAGGGCGGGGCGTTCGACGATGAGCGTCACCGAACGGTCCGGGTAGTCCGGCGTTCCGATGGCGTACCGCCCGAGAAGGGGCGCCAGATCCTCCCACCGGCCATAGGCGAACGCGGCGGCTTCAGGCGCGCAGATCGGTGCGCCGGCGTGGAAGGCCAGCCACCCGCGCAGCGCGTCGGTGTCGGCGGCGCCCGCAAGATGCACGGGCGTGTCGCCGTCGCACAGGGTGAGCAGCAGCGTGCCCGCCGCCCGAGACACCGGCGCCGGCGGCCGCGCGCCCTCGATCTCGTTGACGGTGCCGGGCCGCGCCATGGCCTCCATCGCCGCGCGGAAGGCGCGGGCGCTCGTGCGCCCGGCATCGGCGAAGCCGCCCTCCAGAGGTGCCGGCGCTGTCATTCCTCTCCCCGCACCATTGTGAAGAACTCCACCCTCGTCGTCTCGGCACGCGACGCCCGCTTGCCGGCCTTCTCGCGTTCGGCGTCTTCCAGCGGCGCGAGAACGCGGGCCCGCACGTCGCCTGCGCGTTGCGTTTGCAGGAGCGCGTCGAAGAGCGCCGCGGTACGGGCCTTCGCGCGGTCCCGCCCCTGCACCCAGGCATGGCCCACCTCGCCGCCGGCAAGGCGAAGGCTGCACCGTGTGACGGTGATCTCGCCGAGGTTGAAAGGCTCTCCGGCACCGCCTGCGCGTCCGCGCACCATCACCGTGCCGATCTCGGGTTCGCGAAGCACCTCTGCCTCGGGCAGTTCCCCGAAGGCGGCAGCGAGGCGCGCGAGCGCGCCCGCATCGGCCCGCGCCAGCAGCCCCATGGCGTGCCGCCGGGCTGCCTCGGGCGGCCCGGAGCCCGGTTCCGGCATGGCGCTGCTAGACATCTTGGCAAGTTGTCCAATTTACTATACAACTAGACAACTACTACGGCAGGCGATGCTCCCGCGCAATCGGTCCCTTCATGAAGTTTTGGTGACATGCCCCGCACCGCCCTGTGGAAAACCATCGCCGAAAGCCTGCGCCGCGAGATCGGCGGGGGCGGGTACGCGCCCGGAGATCGGCTGCCCACCGAGGCCGCCCTTTCCGCGCGCTTCGGCGTCAACCGCCACACCGTTCGCCGGGCGATCGCCGCGCTGGCCGAGGAGGCGCTGGTGGACCCGCGCCGCGGCGCCGGCGTCTTCGTTGCCGCCCGCCCGGCGGAATACCCCCTGGGGCGGCGGGTTCGCTACCACCAGTCCATCCGTGCTGCCGGGCGTACGCCGGAGAAGCGTGTGCTCTCGTTGGAAACCCGCGCCGGTACCCCGGCCGAGACCGACGCGCTGGGGCTTGGCCCCGGCGCGGCCGTGCTCGTCTACGAGGGGCTTTCGCTGGTGGACGGGCAGGCCATCGCGCTGTTCCGCTCCGTGTTTCCGCGGGCGAGGCTGCCGGGCCTTGCCGATGCGCTCGGCCGTGACGCATCGGTCACCCGTGCGCTCGCGGCCTGCGGCGTTGGGGATTACGTGCGCGCCTCCACGCGGCTCACGGCGAAACGCGCGGGCCCGGTGCAGGCCCATCACCTGCGCATCGCCGAGGGGGCCCCGATCCTGCGCACGGTGAGCGTGAACGTCGATCCGGGCGGCGTGCCGGTGGAATACGGGCGCACCTGGTTCGCCGGTGACAGGGTCACGCTTACCGTGGAGCCGGAATAGGCCAAGGGCGGCGGCAGGTTTCGCCCCCGCGAGGGTTTCATGCCGGAGCCGGAGCGAACGGCGGCGAAGGACGCTGCGAGCGGCGGTGCGGCCGCCGCGCTCTACCCGGGCGCGGGTGCGGCACGTCAGCCGCCGTGCTTTTCCAGAAAGGCCTCCGCACCGAGGCTGCGGAAATCCTCGAGGGTCGCGGCGAGGGTCTGGTGCGGCCAGTCCCACCATGCCAGCGCCATCATCCGTTCCGCGAGCGCCGGTGCCATGCGCTCCCGCAGCGGCCGGGCGGGAATGCCCGCCACGATGGTGTAGGGCGCGACGTCCCGCGTGACGATGGCGCCTGCGGCCACCACGGCGCCGTCGCCGACGCGCACCTCGGGCCTCACCTGTGCGCCGTGCCCGATCCAGGTGTCGTGGCCGATATGGGCGAGGCGCGCCGCGCGGGCGGCAAAGAAGGCCGCATCGTCCGACGCGCCCTCGAAGTAGCGCGACGAGCGGTAGAGGAAGTGGTGCAGGCTGGCGCCGTGAAGGGGATGATCGGTAGCGCCGATGCGCACGGAGCTGGCGATGTTGGAGAACTTGCCGATCCGTGCGTTCGCCAGGTCGCATCCTCGGTGACAATAGGAGTAGGCGCCCATCTCGACGTTCAGCAGCAGGCAATCCGCACCGATCTCGGTGTAGGGGCCGAGCCGGCTGTCGGTGATCTCGCTGCCCGGGCCGACGAGCGGGCCGTCGGGCGAGAGCGGCGCGCCGCTCACGGGCGGCCGCCCGGCCGCTGAAGCATCCGGCTCACCCTGCCGATCCCTTGATGATCCGGCGCCGGAGCCAGCCGGAAAACCAGTCCATCGCGATCACCATCACGACGATCAGCACGATGTAGTAGGTGACCTCCTCCCAGTCCTTCTGGGTGATGATCGCCTGGGTCAGCAAGAGGCCGATGCCGCCGCCGGTGATCGCGCCGATAACGGTGGCGGACCGCGTGTTGGATTCGAGGAAGTAGAGCACCTGGCTCAGCAGCACGGGCATCACCTGGGGGATGACCCCGAAGCGATACCGCTGCACCGGGCGGGCGCCGGTGGAGGCGACGCCCTCGATCTGCTTTCCGTCGACGTTCTCCAGAGCCTCCGAGAACAGTTTGCCGAAGCTGCCCGAGTCGGTGATCAGGATCGCGAGCGCCCCGGTAAGCGGGCCTGGCCCGAATGCCCGGCTGAGCACGATCGTCCAGATCAGCCCGTCGACGCCGCGCACGAAATCGAAGAGCCTGCGCACGCCGAAGCGCACGGCCGCGAGGGGGGCGAAATTGCGGGCGGCGGCGAAGGCCAGCGGCAGTGCCACGATCGCCGCGCCCATGGTCCCGAGGAACGCCATGAGGATCGTCTCGAAGATCGCCCACATCACGTCCTTGTGGCGCCAGAGCGGATTGTTCCAGAAATCATGCACCGCCCCGGCGATGTTGGCGCGCTCCGGGTCGATCCGCTGGCCGAAGAGGATCTCGGCGGCAGAGCGGTCGTAATAGGGGCTGTCGAGCGTGAACCAGAACATCTCCCAGCCGAAGAAGTAGCGGAACACCTCCGTTCGGCTGCGGGTCATGGTGAGCCGGCCGGCCCCGGTGCGGATGTCCACCCGGCTCGAGGAGAAGCTCACGAAATCGGGCAGATCCGCCTCTGCGAGGTTCACCAGTTGAACGCCGTCGGCGGCCGACACGGTGATCGGGCCGAACTCGGGATGACGGTAGGTGGCCGTATCGTCGGGGCCGAAGCTCACCGAGTGCCCGCGGGGCAGGGTGATCTCGGCCGTCTCGCCCTCGATGCTCACCCACCCGGGCAGGGCATCCTCGGCGAAGACCCCGTTGCGCTCGCCCTCCTTGGAGACGGTGATGCCGCCGCGCCGGTTGTCCCGCGTCACGTGGATCTTGTGGCTGTAGGTATCCGAGAGGAGAATCCGGGCATTCTGCCAGCGCGCCTTTTCGGCGAGCCCGGGCAGATCGAAGGCGAAGAAGACGTAGACGAAATAGGCGAGCAGAAGCACGGGCACCGCCAGTGCGACGCGCTTCTTGCGCCGGAACCGCGCGACGGCCGCCTCCCTGGGATCGTGCGCCGGAAGCGCGCTTTCGGTCATGGCCATGTCAGTGGCCTCCCTTGCCCACGAGCCGCGCCCGCAGCGCGCTCGAGATCTGGTCCACGATGACGATGGTCACGAAGAGCAGGATGAAGATCGCGGCGGCCTCGTCGAAACGGCCCTGTCCGAAGGTCATCGAGTTGCGCAGCTCGTATCCGATGCCGCCCGCGCCGACGAAGCCGAGGATGGCCGAGGCTCGGATGTTGATCTCGAAGCGCAGCAGCGCGTAGCTGAGGTAGTTGGGCGAAACCTGCGGCATCACGCCGAGATACATCCGCTGCGGCCAGTTCGCGCCCACCGACGCCAGGCCTTCCACCGGCTTGAGATCGGCGTTCTCGTTCACCTCGGAGTAGAGCTTGCCCAGGGCGCCGGCGGTGTGCAGCGCGATCGCGATCATCGCCGGAACGGGGCCCACCGAGAGGATGAAGATGAGCACCAGCGCAACGACGATCTCCGGGATTGCGCGCAGGATGTCCATGATGCGGCGGAAGAGCGGTATGAGCGCGGGCCAGCGCGCCAGTCCACGGGTGGACAGGAGCGAAAGCAACATTCCCCCGAGGAAGCCGAGCAGCGTGGCCACCGCGGCGATGTTCAGCGTCTCCACGAGGTCGGGCAGGTAGCGCAGGAGCAGCCCGGGAAGCTCGGCGCGCTTCTGCCATGCCTCCATCACGACTTCGGCGGGGAAGTCCAGCATGTTGCGCCAGCCATCCCAGAACCCTCCGGCGTTGCGCGCGTCGGCGATCCCGAAGCCCGATACCATCAGCATCGCGAAAACCAGAAGGGTCAGGCCGCCGTAGAGCCGGCGCCGGCGCACCAGCGCCATGTAGTGCCCTCGCACGTTGGCCGTGCCGGCGCTGCCCGCTGTCATCTCTGCCATGGTGCCTTGCCTCTGCGGCCTCTCCGCGGGGCCCGCGCCTCGGCGAGCGGGCCCCGGGGGGAACCCGTCCGGCCCCGCGCGCTGCGCACGGGGCCGGCGGGGCGGGCGATCAGTTGCCCTGAACCTGGCGACGGACCTCGATGATGGTCTCGTAGGCTTCGTGGCCGATCGGGGTAAACCCGGCGGTTTCACCGAAGGCGACGCCATAGGTGCAGTCTTCGTCCACGTTGATGAGGTTCTGCGTGAGCTCGACCATGGTCGCCTTCACGTCCTCGGGAAGGGCCGAACGCAGCACGATCGGGCCCTCGGGGATCGGCTTCGATTTCCAGATCTCGACCATCTCGTTCATGTCGACGAGGCCTGAGTCCACCGCCGAGCGCAGCGCGCCGGAGTTGTAGCCGTCTTCCCAGGCGCCGAGGCCATCGGCCCAGGTCACGCCGGCGTCGATGTCTCCGTTGTAGACCGCCACGATCGTCTGCTCGTGGCCGCCGGTGAAGGTGACTTCCCCGAAGAAATCGCCGGACTCCATCGTCACGCCGAACTGCTGGGGAATCTCCACCGAGGGGATCAGGTAGCCGGAGGTCGAGTTCGGATCGCCGAAGCCGAACACGCGGCCCTCGAGATCCTCGATCTGCGCGATGCCGCTGTCGGCGCGGGCGAAGCCGATGGAGTGGTAGGAGAACGAGCCGTCAAGGTTGGTCTTGACGAGCACGGGCTCCACCACCTGGGGGTCCTGCAGGTAGATCGCGGCATAGGCCGAGGCGCCGAGCCAGGCCATGTCCAGCGAGCCGCCCAGCAGGCCCTGGATCACGCCGTTGTAGTCGGCCGGGGTGAACAGCCGCACCGGCACGCCGAGAGCTTCTTCGGTGTAGTCGGCAAAGCAGCTGTAGTTGGCGAGCCGGTCCTGGGCGTTCTCGCCGCCGAGGATGCCGATGCGGAACTCGGTGATCTCTTGGGCCGCGGCCGGCGCGGCGAGGGCGGTGGTGGCCGCAAGGGCGGCAACAAGCTTCTTCATGGTTCGTCTCTCCTCATGGTTTTTTGGCCGCCCGTCCGGAAGCCTGCGCCCCGGGTGTTTCGGGCGGGTCGTGGGAAAATCAGACGCTGGCTCCCGCTTCGCGGATGACGCCGGCCCCGGCGGCGCCGCGGTCGAGCGCGCCGATCTCGGTGGAGGTGGCGGCCTCGGAAAAATCGGCGCCGGCGCCGTAGATGTCGCGGGCGGCCCCGGTGGTCAGCTGCTCGGGCGTGCCGTCGAAGACGACGCGCCCGTCGCGCATGCCGATCACGCGGTCGCAGTAGCGGCGGGCCGTATCGAGGGTGTGCAGGTTGCAGATCACCATGCGGCCGTCCTCCTCGTGAATCCGGCGGAGGGCATCCATCACGATCTGGGCGTTCATCGGGTCCAGCGAGGCGATGGGCTCGTCGGCGAGGATGATCCGCGGGTCCTGCATGAGCGCCCGCGCGATGGCGACGCGCTGCTGCTGGCCGCCCGAAAGCGCCTCGGCGCGCTTGGGCGCCTGTTCGGCGATGCCCAGCCGCTCGAGAATCTCGATGGCGCGGTGGATGTCTTCCCTGGGAAAGAGGTTGAACATCGTCGCCAGCGTGGAGCGGCGGTTGAGCGTGCCGTGGAGCACGTTGGACACGACGTCCATCCGCGGAACCAGGTTGAACTGCTGGAAGATCATCGCGCAGTCCGACTGCCAGCGCCGCATCTCGGCGCCGCGCAGGGCGGTCACGTCGCGGCCTTCGAAGAGGATCGCGCCGTCCGTGGCATCGGTCAGACGGTTGACCATCCGCAGAAGGGTGGATTTGCCGGCCCCCGACCGGCCGATGATGCCGATCATCATGGGCCTGTCGACGCCGATCGAGACGCAGTCCACAGCCGTGTTGGCTCCGAAGGTCTTGGACACTCGTTCGATTGTCAGCACGCGAAACTCCTCTCGGTCCGCCGTCGTGCTAGGCGCGGCCAGATTCGGAATCGTGTCGGATCGGTGACAGTTCTGTAACGAGGCGCCGCCTCGACGCCGCGATGCAGCACGCCGCTGCCTGGCGCCCGCGCCATGCACGGAAATGCTGCGCGCTGCGAACATGGCGCGATTGCGCGGACGGGGGAGCGCTGCTAGCGTCCCGCCCCGTGGACGAGTTGAGCCGATCTTCCCCGAACCCCGCCGCCGCCCGCACGACCGGCGAGATCGTCGCGCAATTGCGCAGCCACGTGACCTTCGCCGCGATGGCGGAGCCCGATCTCGAAACACTGGTGGCGGCAAGCCCGGTGGACCCGTTCGAGGCCGGGGCAACGGTGTTCGAGCAGGGCTCGGAGGGGGACGACGCCTACCTGGTGCTGGAAGGGCGCCTCGAGGTGCTGGTGGAAACGCCGCTCGGCCGAGCCGCGGTCGCCACCCTCGGCAAGGGCGAGCTGGTGGGAGAAATCGGTGCGTTCAGCCGCGGCACCCGCACCGCGAGCATCCGTGCGCTCGAGGCCAGCCGCCTGTTGCGGATCGAACGGCGCAGCATCCGCGAACTCATGCGCCGCACACCCGACGCCGCCATGACGATCATCGGCGAGCTTGGGCAGCGCTTCCGCCGCGCCAACGCCGCCGTCGCCACGCTGACCCAGGCGACCACCGCGCTGGCGAAGGGCGAGTTCGACCCCGCGATGCTCGATGCGCTCCGCGCGCAGGCCGACCAGTTCTCGCATTTCGCCGCGAGCTTCAACGAGATGGCCGAGGAACTCACGACGAAGCGCGCCCGAACCCACGAGCTTCAGACGGCCGCCGGCATCCAGCGGATGTTCCTGCCGGCGCCGGGCGATGGCGCTGCGGGCGACGCGCGCGTGGATCTCGCCGCCTTCATGCGCCCGGCCACCGAGGTGGGCGGAGACTTCTACGACCATTTCAGCGTCGGTCCCGACAGGCTGGTGCTCGCGGTGGGCGACGTTTCGGGCAAGGGCATCCCGGCGGCGATCTTCATGAGCGTGGCCCGCACCGTCCTGCGCACGGTGTGCCGCGAGGATCTGCCCGCGGGTGCGGCGCTCACCCGGCTCAACGAGGTTCTGGCCGAGGGCAACGAGGAAGGGATGTTCGTGACGGTGGCGCTGGGGATCCTCGACCTGCGCACCGGCACCATGGACTATGCCAGCGGCGGGCATGAGGAGGCCTATGTGGTGGGTCCGGGCGGAGAGCTCGATGCGCTCGGCGCCGCGGGCCCGGCGATCGGGCTCTTCGAGGGGCCGGTCTGGAAGGGCCGCGCCGTCGAGGTTCCGCCCGGGGCCGCGGTCGTCTTCGCGACGGACGGGATCACCGAGGCCTTCGATCCGGCGCGCGCGGCCTTCGGCCCGGAGCGGCTCGAAGGCCTTCTGCGCACCGGGGATGCGGCTGCGCCCGCGGCACAGGCGCTGACGCGGATCACCGAGGCCGTTGACACCTTCGCCGCGGGCGCGCCGCAATCCGACGACATCACCTGCCTCGTGGCGCGCCGCCTGTCCTGAGCTTCCGGCACCGCCCGAAGCCCGACTGCCCGGTCCGGCACGGGTGTTCCGCACGCAGCCCCACGCCATGGCGCGGGCGCTCCGCCACGCGCCAGGCTACCGGCCCTGGCGCCTCAGGCCCTGCAGGCGAAGGAAAACCGGTTCTCGCCGTCTACGCGCTCGTAGCTGCAGCTGTCCGCCGTCTGGCGGATGAGCGTGATGCCGAAGCCGCCGATATCGGCTGTGGCGAGATCCGTGAGGGGTGCCTTGTCGGCCCGGGCCAGCGGATCGAAAGGGATGCCGTTGTCACGCACCTCGGCGCGCGCCTCGTTCTCGTCGAGCCGGAGCCGCACCTCGATCCAGCCGGCCTCGGTCAGCGGGAACGCGTAGGAAATCACGTTGGCAACGGCTTCGTTCAGGCAGAGCTTGAGATCGCCGGCGGCTTCCTCGGCCAGCCCCGCCTCCCGGACGGCACGATCGAACCATGCGTTCATCCGCGTCACCTCGGACACCTCCGGGGCCAGCCGGAGGGCCTCGCGCTGCGCCATAGCCGCCGGCACGCCGTCAGGCCAGCTCTGCGCGTGCTTCTTCGACGCTCGATGTCACGCCCACGATGGTGTCCACGCCGGTCGATGCAAGCACCTTGCGGGCGGCGTCGTTGGGGTTGGCCACCATCAGCTTGCCGCCCCGGTTCGCCATCGACTTGGCCGTCTTCACGATCACGCGGATGCCGATGGAGGCAAGAAAGCTCACGTCGGAGAAATCGACGATCACCTTGTCGCGGCTGCCGGCGATCACGGAGAAGGGCAGATCGACGTCTCCCGCCCCTGCGATGTCGAACGCGCCGTCCAGCGTCACCAGCAGCACGTCGTCGCCGAGATCTTCCTGCTTCATCTTCATGGGAGCGCCTTCCTGTTGTTTCGCGGGGCGTACACCCGCATTGTAACCGTTTTCTGTCACCCCGGCGTCGCATAGTCGAGGCCGCCCTTCAGACCCCGCCGGCAGCGTGCATCCACCAGAGCGCGAGGGCCAGGTACGAGAGCTGGTGCAATGCCTGGTCCGCACCGAGCGCGATCCAGAACAGGCTCTGCCCCGGCCCGAGCGCACGCGCGTGGGTGAAGTTGTCCTTCGCCCAGTCCAGATGATAGTGGAACACGGCTTCGGCCACCAGCATCGCCGCCAGCACGGCAACGGGCGTTCCCATCACGAGGAAGACGACAGCCGAGAGCAGCACGTGAGCGCCAACGTGCAGAAGCCCGCCCGGGTGCCCGTAGAACCTTCTGTTTTCAAGAATATAGGCGTTCTGCAGCACGAAATCTGCCACCAGGTGCTTGACCTGAAGCAGCACGAGCAGAGTCAGCACCGCGACTACCGGCTGTTCCATTTGCGCGTCCGCTGCATCGGTAACTGAAGGCACCTTGCAACGCCCCGCCCCGGGCTGCAACCCTGCCCGGGCCTATTGAAGCGCCTCGATCACGGCATGTCCGCGGCGCAGCCTCGAGGAGAATTCGCGCGCCATGTTCTTGAGGAGACAGGTGACGATCTCGGGGTGTTCGGCGCCCATCTCGAACAGCCGGTCCACCGCGAGCCCGTAGCAGATCACCGGCTCGTCGGCGACGACGTCTGCCGAGCGGGTTCCGCCCTCCAGCACGGCCATTTCGCCGAAGAACTGGCCCGGGCCAAGGCATCCGATGCGCAGACCGGGGCCTTGCTCGGTGGGGAGCACGACGCTCACCGACCCTCGCGCGATCACGAAGAAAAGCCGGCCGGGATCGCCCTTGCGAAGGATGGTCTCGCCGGCCGTGAACTGCATCGACTGGATCTCGCTTTCCAGCAGCTTGAGCCCGGCTCGATCGATGCCCGCGAAGAGCTCGATCTCCTCGAGCGAGAACCGCGTGCTGTCGAAGGGCTCGCGCCTGTCTTCCAGGAGCTTCTCCTCGAAGTGCTCCAGTGCGCTGTCGGCGTTGAGGTGCACGGCGATGCCGGTCCCCTCGGCGAGCGAGCCGATCAGGGCGGGCACGGTGCCGGGACCGCCGGTGCCGGGTGTGCCGACCTCGGCGAAGGCGATCTCGATCCCGCGCGCCTGGATCTTGTGCACCATCTCTTGGAGGAACCGCCCGGCGGCGGCATCCACCGCGTGCAGGCGGCGGAAATCGAGTATGAGGAAGCCGATCTCCGGGGCAATCCGTTCCACATGGCGCACGAGCCGCTCGGCCGAGGCGAAGTAGAGCGCGCCCTGCAGCTCCACCACCGCGATGCGGTGGCCCTCCGCGGCGAGGATGTCGCGCTCGCGCGGGTTCCGGATGCGCAGGGAGGAAAGCTGGTTGGCCCGCATTTCACGGCGCACCACGTCTTCGACGGAGGCCGCGTTCATGAACATGTGCAGCCCGAAGTCCTCGGAGATCCGGCGGCAGGCGGCCACGCCGCGGATCGAGTTGCCGATCTCGTCGAGCGGGGGGGACCACACGGCAATGGAAAGCTGGCCCGGGAGCACCGCGAGCACGCCCCCCGAGACACCCGACTTGGCCGGCAGGCCCACCTCGTAGGACCATTCGCCGGCGTAGTCGTACATTCCGCAGCTCAGCATGAGGGTCAGCACGTCGCGCACGTTTTCGGGGCGCAACACCTCGGCGCCGGTCAAGGGATTGATCCCGTTGTTGGCCAGCACGGCGCCCATGACGGCGAGATCGGCGCAGGTGACGCGCACCGCGCATTGGCGGAAGTAGATCTCCAGCACCTCCTCGGGGTCGCGCTCCAGCATCCCCGTGTTCAGCATGAGGTAGGCGATCGCCCGGTTGCGGTGGCCGGTTTCCAGCTCCGAACGGAACACGGGCTCGTCGATTTCCAGGGGGCGGCCCGCGAATTCCTCGAACACCCGTCGCATCGCCTCGGTCCGCTCCGCCTGCGTGGCGCCGTCTACGAGCGCGGAGACGGCGATCGCCCCGGCGTTGACCATCGGGTTGAACGGCCGGTTGTTCTTCTGGTCGAGCACGATGGAGTTGAAGGCCTCGCCCGTGGGCTCGACGCCGACCTTTGTGAGCAGGCGCTCCATGCCGAGGCGGCGCAGGGCATCGCCGTACATGAAGGGCTTGGAGATGGATTGTATCGAGAAAGGCGTTTCCGCGTCGCCGGCGGTGTAGACGTGGCCGTCGACGGTCGCGAAGGCGAGCGCGAAACTCTCGGGTCGCGCGCGCGCCAGCTCGGGGATGTAGTCGGCGACCTGCCCTGCCGTGAGGCCCTTCAGCTCCTGGTGGAGCCGCGCGAGGTAATCGGCGAAGGGGGAAGTTAGGGCCGGCGGCCGGGTGTCGTTCGGCATGGTGCGTGCGGGTGCCTTCAAAAGATCGTTTCGGGCTAGCTGCGGCCGCGAAAAGCGGCAACGTACGAAATCGGCCGGGCGGGGTGGCGCCCGTCGGACCAAGGCATCTGCGCGCGTTTTGGGCAGAACGAGGAGGTCTGCCCGGTTTTGCCGCAGATCATGGCCCGCTCACGTGATTACATCGGGGGAAGATCGCCCGGTGCGGGCCTCAATCCCGGCCAGCGCTCCGGCCGCCTCGGCCACCGGGGCGATCATCGCGTCGGTCGGCTCTTCGAGCCGTGCAGGATCCGTTTCCGGACGCTCCAGGTAGAGCCGCAGGGTCGCGCCCTCGGTGCCGGTGCCCGAGAGGCGGAACACCGCCCGCGCGCCCCCCTCGAAGCCGATGCGCAGGCCCTGCCGTTCGCTGATGCTGCCGTCCACGGGATCGTGGTAGGCAAACTCGTCGGCAATGGCGACCGTGAGCGCGCCGGCGCGGGTGCCGGGCAGCTCTGCCAGCCGTGCGCGCAGGGCGGACATCAGGCCCTCGGCGGCATCGGCATCGACCGCCTCGTAGTCGTGGCGCGTGTAGTAGTGGCGCCCGTAGCGGCGCCAGTGGTCCTGCATGATGTCCCGCACCGAGGCCCGGCGCGCGGCGAGGATGTCGAGCCAGAACAGCACCGCCCAGAGCCCGTCCTTCTCGCGCACGTGATCGGCGCCCGTGCCCGCGCTCTCCTCGCCGCACAGGCTGATGCGGCCGGCGTCAAGAAGGTTGCCGAAGAATTTCCACCCGGTCGGGGTCTCGTAGCAATCGATCCCTTCCGCCGCCGCCACGGAATCGACGGCGCGGGAGGTCGGCATCGAGCGCGCCACCCCGGCGAGCCCGCCGGCGTGCGACGGGACAAGCCGCGCATTCGCCGCCAGCACGGCGAGGCTGTCGGAGGGGGTCACGTAGATGCCGCGACCCACGATCATGTTGCGGTCGCCGTCGCCATCGGAGGCAGCGCCGAAATCGGGCGCGTCCTCCGACATCATCGCCGCCATGAGATCGGCGGCCCAGACAGGGTTCGGGTCCGGGTGGCCGCCGCCGAAATCGGGGCTCGGCACGGCGTTCACAACCGACCCTTCCGGGGCGCCGAGGCGCGCCTCCAGAACGGCCTTCGCATAGGGCCCGGTGACCGCGTGCATGGCATCGAAGCGCAGCCGGAACCCGGACGCGAAGAGCGCCGCGATGCGATCGAAGTCGAAGAGCGATTCCATGAGTTCGGCGTAGTCGGCAACGGGGTCCACCACCTCCACGACGGTGGAGCCGAGTTGCGAGGCGCCCGTGCGCGCGATGTCGAGGTCTTGCGCCTCGAGGATGTCGTAGCGCGCGATCCGGCGGGTTTCCTCGAAGATCCTCGCGGTGAGCGCCTCGCCGGCCGGCCCGCCGTTGGGGCCGTTGAACTTCAGTCCGAAATCGCCGCCCGGGCCGCCCGGGTTGTGGGAGGCCGAGAGGATGAGGCCGCCGTCGGCGCCGCGCTTGCGAATGAGATGCGAGGCGGCCGGCGTGGAAAGCAGCCCGCCGCGCCCCGCGATCACGCGCGCCGCCCCGCCGGCCGCGGCCATGCGCAGGATCACCTGGGCCGCGCGGTCGTTGAAGTAGCGCCCGTCGCCGCCCAGCACGAGCGTCTTGCCGCGCACGCCTCCGATGGCGGCGAAGATGCTGGCCACGTAGTTTTCGAGGTAATGCCGCCCCTGGAACACCGGCGTGCGCTTGCGCAAACCTGAGGTGCCAGGCTTCTGCCCATCGATGGGCGCGGTTTCGATCGTCATCGGCATCATGGGGTGCGTCCTTCCTCTTTCATCGCGGCCGCCGCCGCTGCAAAGCCGGGCGTTTCGGCCAGGGCCGGCGCCGGGCAGGGCAGGCGGCGGCGCCAGTTGGGGTATTCGTCGCGGGTTCCGGGCAGGTTCGCCTGCGCCTCCAGCCCGAGCGCGTCCTCGATCTGGACGAGCGCCAGCCGGCAGCGGGTGCGCGCAAGATGGCGGTGCAGCGCGGGGGGGGCGCTCCCGCCCGCCTCGCGGGCGAGGGCCTCGGCCTGCCCGCGGCGGGCCTCGAGCGCACGGTCGCGGGCCGCGGCGTCGATCCGCCCCAGCCCGTGGTGCAGCGCGATGTCATGGCCGTTGCCCCAGCCTGCCGCCGTGGGCAGATCGTGGGTGCCGAATGCCGCGAGCGCGGCCTCGGGGTAGTCCGCGGCGGGCCGGGCGGCGCCGTTCCGGGCAAACTCGAACTGGAGAAGCCGGGTGCCGAGGATGCCCGAGCCCGCGAGCGCCGACTGGAGCCCGGCGGGAATGTTGCCGAGATCCTCGCCCACCACCGAGGCGCCCGCCCGTGCCGCCTCGAGCCGCAGCACCGCCAGCATCGCGGCGCGCGGCATGGCCACGTAGGCGCCGGGCAGCCCCCTGTCCTGCGGAACCCAGAACGCCCGGTCGAACCCCAGGATGTGGTCCACCCGCAGGAGCCGGGCGTAACGGAACTGAGCCCGCAGCGTTTCGGCGAGCGGCGCGAACCCCCGCGCGGCGAGCGCATTCGGCTCGAAGGGCGCAAGCTCCCAGCGCTGGGGTTCGGGCGAGAAGGCATCGGGCGGCGCGCCGAGGCTCACGCCGCGCGCGAAGAGGGCTGGGTCGGCCCAGGTCTCGGCACCGGCCTGCGCGGTGCCCACCGCGAGGTCGAGGTAGAGCCCGTGGCGCATTCCGGCCGCCTCGAGCGCGCTTGCCGCGGCGGCGAGCTGCCGGTGCGCTTCCCATTGGGCCCAGAGATGTGGGCGCTTCTCCCCGGGCGGGGCGGTCGCCGCCGCCGGACCGGCCTGCAGCGCGGCGGGCCAGCGCGTCCAGTACGGGCCGTGCCGCAGGGAAAGCGCCTGGTGGCACGAGAAATCCTGCAGCCCGGGGCCTTCCCCGGCGACCCAGGCTTCGAACGCGGCGCGCTCGGCGTCGCTCGCTTCGGCCTCGAAGCACTCGAAGGCCCGCGCCACCCGCGCCGTCTGTGCCTCGATCTGCCGCGCGGGATCGAGGAACGGGCCGTCGCGCGGCGCGCCGGCCTCGCCGGTATCGACGTAGAGCGTCGAGAGCCGCCGGCGGTGCGAAGGGGAGTAGGGGCTGAGCGCGGAGGGGTCCTGCGGAAACCCCGCGTGCACGGGGTTGATCCCGAGAAAGGAAGCCCCCCGCGCGGCCATGGGCACCCCGGCGCGCATCAGGTCGCCATAGGTGCCGATGCCGCCCTCGGCGTCGCAGCGCAGCCCCGCGAGCGGAACGGACACGCCCCAGCCGCGCCGCGGCAGCGGCAGGCGGGGAGGGGCCACGATCAACCAGCAGGCCTCGCGGCCGCGCTCCAGCCGGTGGCGGCCCATGGGCAAGCCGGGCAGTGGGCCGCGGCCTTCGATGCTTTCGCCGTCTTCCAGGCAAAGCTCCCAAGGCGCCGCACCGGGCAGCGGCAGCGCGGGAGGCGTTCCCGGCGTGCAGACAAGCCAGCCGGGCATGCGCCGGGCCGCCCGTTCGGCCCGCAGCAGGGCGAGCCGTCCGGGGATGTCGGCGGACTCGATGCCCATGGCGGCGAGCAGGGCGCGCTTCGTTTCCGCCGGGCAGCGTTGGTAGCGCCCGAGCTGGTCGACGTAACCGGGCAGGATGCCGAGCCGTTCGGCCAGCTCCGAAAGCTCGGGCGGTTGCGGGGCGTCGGCGGCGCTTGTCATGCCGTGCGGGCGGGGCCGAGGGCGAAGGCGACGCAGCTTTGCGCCGCGATGGCCGCCTCCGGCCCATCCTCGAAGCAGGGCGCGGCCTCCGGCGCGGCGCTGTCGATGGCGCGCTCCCAGCCGAGCCCGTGGCCCGGGGGAAGGCGCACCGTGCCCGCCGGCCCGGAGTTGAGCACCAGGAACACCGGCCTGCCGTCTTCCCCCCCGGCGGCAGTCAGGCCCGCGGCCTGCCGGATTTCGAGGCAGAGGCAGCACAGCGACGGGTCCGACCAGTCTTCCGGCGCCATCGGCCCGCCCGAAGCGCTGTGCCAGACGAGGTCCACCTGGCCGTCGTGGCGCGGCTCGCCGTGGAGGAACCGGCCCTGACGCAGCGCCGGCTCGGCGGCACGGAACGCCGCCAGCCGGCGTACGAAGGCCATGAGCGCAAGATCGGCGCGGCCCCAGTCGTACCAGCTCGTTTCGTTGTCCTGGCAATAGGCGTTGTTGTTCCCGCCCTGGGTGCGGCCGATCTCGTCGCCGCCGAGAAGCATCGGGGTGCCCTGCGACACGAAAAGCGAGGCGAGCATCGCGCGCGCCCGCGCCGCCCGCGCCGAGAGGATCGCGGCATCCTCGGTCGGGCCCTCGTGCCCCATGTTGTCGGAGTGGTTGTCGCCGTGCCCGTCATGCCCTCCCTCGCCGTTGGCCGCGTTGTGGCGCCGCGAATAGGCCGTCAGATCGTGCAGCGTGAACCCGTCGTGCGCGGCGAGGAAATTGACCGAGCTCGTCGCCCGCCGCCCGGAGTGATCGAACTGCCGGGCGGAGCCCGTCAGGCGTTTGGCCATCTCCGGTGCGGCGCCGGCGTCGCCCCGCCAGAAACGGCGGGCATCGTCGCGGAACTTGTCGTTCCACTCCGCGAAGGGGGGCGGGAACGCGCCGAGCTGGTAGCCGCCCGGCCCTATGTCCCACGGCTCGGCGATGAGTTTCGTTTCGACCAGCACCGGGTCCTGCCGGATCGCGTCCAGCAGCGGCGCGCGCGGATCGAAGCCGTGATCGGTCCGGCCGAGCGTGGCGGCGAGATCGAAGCGGAACCCGTCCACGCCCATGGCCTGCACCCAGTAGCGCAGGCTGTCCATCACCATGCGCAGGACCATGGGGTGCTCTGTGTCGAGCGTGTTGCCGGTTCCGGTGTCGTTGACGTAGGCCGCCCGGTCGTGGTGCGGCAGACGGTAGTAGCTTGCGTTGTCGAGCCCCCGGAAGCTGAGCGTGGGGCCGAGCTCGTTGCCCTCCCCGGTGTGGTTGTAGACCACGTCGAGGAACACCTCGAGGCCGGCGGCGTGAAGCGCATCCACCGTGGCACGCACCTCGCCAATCGCGCCGCGGGCGAGATAGCGCGGCTCGGGCGCGAAGAAGCCGATGGTCTGGTAGCCCCAGTAGTTGCGCAGGCCGCGGCGCACGAGAAAGCGGTCGTCGAGGTAGGCGTGAACGGGCAGCAGTTCCACCGCCGTCACGCCCAGCTCCTTCAGGTGCTCGATGACGCGCGGGTCGCCGAGCGCGCGGAAGGTGCCGGGTGCATCGGCGCCCGGAAGGCGCTTCGTGAGCCCACGCACATGGGTCTCGTAGATCACGGTACGGTCGAGCGGGGTGGCGGGGCGCTCGCCCGGCTGCGGTGGCGGCGGCGGGGGCGGCTGGATCACGCAGCGCGGCATGTAGGGCGCGCTGTCGCGGGTATCGAAGCTGAGATCGGCGCCGGCGCCACCCGGCGTATAGCCCATGAGCGCGTCATGCCATTCCGGGTGGCCGGTGAGCTGGCGTGCGTACGGGTCGATCAGGAGCTTGTGCGGGTTGAAGCGGTGGCCCTTGCGCGGGGCATAATCGCCGTGGGCGCGCAGGCCGTAGAGCTGGCCGGGCACGAGGCCGGGCACGTAGCCGTACCAGATGCCGCCCTCGCGCTCGGGCAGCACCAGCCGGTGGCTTTCGGTGCTTCTGCCCGGCTCGAAGAGGCAAAGCTCGATTGAGCGCGCGTGATCGGAGAAGACGGCGACGTTCACGCCCTCGCCGTCGTAGGTGACACCCATGGGCCACGGGCGCCCCGCGCGGATCTCGGGGCGTTGGGGCAGGGAAGGCACGCTCATCGGGCCGCCTTCGAGGCCGCGATCTCGGCGAAGAGCGACGCGTATCGAGGGGCGGACGCCTCCCAGCCCACGGGGTGGGCCATGGCGTTTCGCATCATCCGCTCCCAGGTGGGCCGGTCGCGGTAGAGGGCGCAGAGCTGCGTGAAGCCCCGCGAAAGACCGTCGGGCGTGATCGGGTAGACCTGCAGCCCGGTGGCGACACCCGCCGCCAGCCCGGCCGCGGTGGCGGGGATCACGGTATCCACCAGCCCGCCCGTGTAGGCCACCAGTGGCACGGTGCCGTAGCGCAGCCCGTAAAGCTGGGTCAGCCCGCAGGGCTCGAAGCGCGAGGGCACGAGGATCGCCTCGCCCCCGGCGATCAGTCGGCGCGCGAAGGCCTCGTCGTAGCCGATGGTCGCCGAGACCCTCGGGTCGGCGGCTGCGGCGGAGCGGAAGGCCCGCTCCAGCGCCGGCTCGCCCGTGCCGAGAAGGGCGAGCTGCCCCCCTTCGTCCAGCAACCGGGGCAGCGCGGCCAGCAGCATGTCGAGCCCCTTCTGCGATGTCAGGCGCGAGATCACCACGCAGAGCGGCCCCGGCGCGTCCGGCAGGCCGAGTTCTGCCCGCAGCGCCCGCGTATGGCGCGCCTTTCCGCGCGGGGTCTTGTAGGGCGGGGTCCAGGCTGCAAGGTCGATCCCGTTGAGAATGCCGGAGAAATCCGTGCCGCGTGCCCGGAGCACGCCGTCCAGCCCCATGCCGAACTCGGGCCGGGTCAGCTCGGCGGCGTAGGTGGGTGAAACCGTGGAGACACGGTCCGCATAGACGAGCCCGGCCTTGAGCGCGCTGATCTGGCCCCAGTACTCGAAGCCCTCCGCCGCGAAGCCCTCGTTGCGGAGCTCCAGCGCCGAGAGGCGGCCGGCGGGCGCAAGCCCCTGGAAGGCGATGTTGTGGACGGTAAAGAGGCTGCCTACGCGCCCGGCGAGGCGCCTGTCGTGCAGGTAGGGCGCCGCGAGGCCGGCCTGCCAGTCGTGAAGGTGGAGCACCTCGGGCGCCCAGCCGGCGGGCGCGCTCTCGGCGATCTCGGCGGCCACCTGGGAAAGCGCGGCGAAACGCTCGGGGTTGTCGGGCCAGTCGGCACCGTCCGGCCCGAGGTAGAGCCGGCCCTCGCGGGCAAAGAGATGCGGCGCGTCGAGCGCGTAGAGTTTCAGGCCCGCCGCCCGGGCCAGCAGCAACCGCGCCGGGCCGCCGAAAAGCCGCGGCGCCGTCCAGACCGTCCGGGCGCCTGCCTCGATCGCCGCCATGACCGCCGGATAGCCCGGCAGCAAGGTGCGCATCTCCACGCCCTCCCCGGCCAGCGCACCGGGCAGCGCGCCCGCAACGTCGGCCAACCCGCCGGTCTTGACGAGCGGAGCGCATTCGGAGGCGACCGAGAGAACCCGGATCATCCCAGCGCGGCCTCCCGCGCATCGAGCATCGGCTGGGTGATGAGCGTGACGCCGCCCTCGGTCACGCGGAACCAGCGGGCGTCTTCCTCGGGATCCTCGCCGACGACGAGCCCCCGCGGGATCTCCACGCCCCGGTCGATCACCACGTTGCGCAGCCGCGCCGAGCGGCCCACCGTCACGCCCGGGAGCACCACCGCGCCTTCGAGCGAGGCGAAGGAATTGCAGTGCACGCCGGTGAAGAGCAGCGAATTGCGCACCTCGGTTCCCGAGATGATGCAGCCGCCCGCCACCAGCGAGCTGACGGCGCTGCCCCGCCGATTCTCCTCGTCGTGGATGAACTTCGCCGGCGGCACGCCCTCGGCATAGGTCCAGATCGGCCAGCTCGTGTCCCACAGGTCGAGCTCGGGGGTGAAATCGGTCAGGTCGATGTTCGCCTTCCAGAACGCGTCGATTGTGCCCACGTCGCGCCAGTAGGCCGGCGCTCCCGGCGCCGAGCGGACGCAGGACCTGTCGAAGCGGTGGGCACAGGCCTTTCCGTTGCGCACGATCTCGGGGATGATGTCGTTGCCGAAGTCATGCGCCGATGCGGCATCGTCGCCGTCGCGCTGCAAGAGGTCCCGCAGGAACGCCCAGCTGAAGACGTAGATGCCCATTGAGGCCAGCGTGACCGTGGGATCCTCGGGCGTTCCGGGCGGGTCCGCGGGTTTTTCCAGGAAGCTCGTGATCCGGTCGTCCGCATCGATCGCCATGACGCCGAAGGCCGAAGCCTCCTCGCGGGGCACCGTGAGGCACCCCACCGTCACGTCAGCCCCGGTTTCCACATGCTGCCGGATCATCACCTCGTAGTCCATCTTGTAGACGTGGTCGCCCGCTAGGATGATCACGTAGTCGACGTCGTAGCTGTCCACGATATCGATGTTCTGCGTGACCGCGTCTGCCGTGCCGCGATACCAGCGGTCCTCGCTGACGCGCTGCGAGGCGGGCAGGATGTCGAGATACTCGTTGCGTTCCGCCCGGAAGAAGCTCCAGCCCCGCTGGCAGTGGCGGATCAGGCTGTGCGCCTTGTATTGGGTGGCCACGGCCATCTTGCGGATGCCCGAGTTCATGGCGTTCGACAGGGCGAAGTCGATGATCCGGGTCTTGCCACCGAAATAGACGGCCGGCTTCGCGCGCCTGTCTGTCAGTTCCTTGAGCCGCGAGCCGCGGCCGCCGGCGAGAACGAAGGCCATGGTTCGTGTCGTGAGCCGTGTGGCGGTGTGCATTTCCCTCTACCCCCCTGAGTGCCGCGCCCTGCGGCGTGCCTGATGGCTAACCCTCGTGCACCAGAATGATCGCCGAAAGCGGCGGCAGCATGATCTCGGCGCTCTGGGCGCGGCCGTGGGCGGGCGGCCCGCCGGCGGTGACCCCGCCGAGATTGCCGCGGTTGCCGCCGCCGTAGAGCGCCGCGTCGGTGTTGAGCGCCTCGCGCCAGTGCCCGGGCCGCGGCAGGCCCAGCCGGTAGGCCGGCCGCTCCACCGGGGTGAGATTGCACACCACCACCGCGGGCGCGTCGTTCTCGGCGCCGAGGCGCTCCCAGGCGAAGACGGAGGCCTGCGCATCGTTCTCCTCGATCCAGCGGAAGCCCTCTGGCCGGCAGTCGTTCCTGTGGAGTGCCGGCGTGCCGCGATAGAGCGTGTTGAGATCGCGCACGAGGCGCTGGATTCCCGCGTGAGGCGCCGCTGCGGCGGCCTCCCAGTCGAGCGAGGCATCGTGGTTCCACTCGCCGCGCTGGGCGAACTCCTGCCCCATGAAGAGCAGCTTCTTGCCGGGATGCCCCCACATGAAGCCGAGGTATGCCCGGAGGTTGGCGAACCTCTCCCACTCGCTGCCCGGCATCCGGGTGAGGAGCGTGCCTTTCCCGTGCACCACCTCGTCATGGCTGATCGGAAGAATGAAGTTCTCCGAGAAGGCGTAGTGCAGGCCGAAGGTGACCTGGCCGTGGTGATGCCTGCGGTACACGGGTTCGCGCGAGAAGTAATCGAGCGTGTCGTTCATCCAGCCCATGTTCCACTTGAAGCCGAAGCCGAGCCCGCCCGCGTCCACAGGGGCCGACACGCCCGGAAAAGCGGTGCTTTCCTCGGCGGCCGTGAGGATGCCGGGCACCTGCCCGTAAACCTCGGTGTTCATGCGCTGCAGCATCTCGATCGCCTCGAGATTCTCGCGCCCGCCGTGGCGGTTGGGCACCCATTCGCCCGGCCGGCGCGAGTAGTCGCGGTAGAGCATGGAGGCGACAGCGTCCACGCGCAGCCCGTCGGCATGGTATTCCTCCAGCCAGTAGAGCGCATTCGAGACGAGATAGTTCGCCACCTCCCTGCGCCCGTAGTTGTAGATCAGCGTGTTCCAGTCGGGGTGGTAGCCCTCCTTGGGGTCGGCGTGTTCGTAGAGCGCGGTACCGTCGAACCGGCCGAGTCCGTGCGGGTCGGTGGGGAAGTGCCCCGGCACCCAGTCGAGGATGACCCCGAGCCCGGCGCGGTGCGCCGCGTCCACGAGGTCGCGGAACTCGTGGGGGGGGCCGTGGCGGATGGTCGGCGCGAAGAGGCCCACCGGCTGGTAGCCCCAGGAGCCGTCGAAGGGGTGCTCGCTCAGCGGGAGGAACTCGAGGTGGGTGAAGCCCATCTCGCAGGCGTAGGCCACCAGCTCCTCGGCCGCCTCACGGTAGGAGATCGCCCGCCCGTCGGCCCGGCGCCGCCAGGAGGCCAGGTGCACCTCGTAGACCGAGATCGGCGCATCGGTGCCATGGCGCGCAGCGCGCGCCTCCATCCACTCCGCGTCATGCCAGCCGTAGCCGCCTATGTCGCGCACGACCGAGGCGTTGGAGGGCGGATGCTCGCCGCCGAACCCCACGGGGTCGGCTTTCAGCGGAAGGTCTTCGCCTTGCGGGCCGAGCAGGGCGTACTTGTAGCGCGCACCCTCTCCCACGCCGGGCAGGAAGATCTCCCAGATGCCGCTCGCGCCGCGCTGCTGCATGGGGTGGCGGCGCGTGTCCCAGCCGTTGAACTCGCCCACGACGGCGACCCGCGCGGCATTGGGCGCCCAGACGGCGAAATGGGTGCCCGAACTGCCCTCGTGCACGGTCACGTGGGCGCCGAGGGCCTGCCAGAGCCTGCGGTGCGAGCCCTCGCCGAGGAAATACTCGTCCTGCTCGCCGAGGACGGGGCCGAAGCGGTAAGGATCCTCGCAGGTGAAGCTCTCGCCGGTCCGCGTTTCGCCGCGCAGGACGTAGGGCGCATCGCCCGGCACGGCGCCGAAGAAGAGCCCGGGGGCGCCTTTGACCGGCGCCAGCGGATGGGGCGTTTCGAGGCAGATCGCTTCCAGCCTCGCGGCGCCGGGGTCGTAGGCCGTCACCGAGCGGCCGGCGCCGGCGCCGCGCGGGCCCAGCAGCGCGAACGGGTCGGCCAGCCGCCCCGACACGAGCGCCTCGATCGCTCCGGGTGCGGCATGGGGCAGACGGGGCGGCACGGTTTCGGGAGCAGGTTTCATGCGCCGGAGCCTATAGAGCCTGCACCGCGTTGCAACAGCCCGCGGCCGGATGCCTGTGCCACCGCCGATCGCGGCGCGGCACGCGACGCGCTGTCGCCGGCACTGCGCCCCGAGCCCCTGCATTGTCTGCCTGCCAGGTGTCTGCGTCGGCGCCTGTGCGGGCCGGCATGTTCGCGCCGGCGCGCCGGTTCAGCCCGCCGGGCCGAGGGGGACGGCGTGCCAGATGTCGGCCAGGTAGCCGCGGATCGTGCGATCCGAGGAGAACCAGCCCGAGCGGGCAATGTTCCGTGCAGCCATGCGATGCCAGCGCGCCTCGTCGCGGAAGGCGGCGTCCACGTTGCGCTGGGCGTTCCAGTAGGCCGTGAAATCGGAGGCGACGAGGAAATAGTCCGCGCCCGAGACGTTGTCGACGATGTTGTGATACCTGCCCGGGTCCTCCGGCGAGAAGACGCCCGAACGCACGGCCTCCAGCGCCGCGGCGAGGCGCGCGTCGGCCGCGATCGCCTTGGCCGCGTGGCCCTCGATCGCGCGACGGTCGACCACCTCCTCGGCCGTCATGCCGAAGAGAAAGAAGTTCTCCGCGCCGACGCGCTCGCGGATTTCGACGTTGGCGCCGTCGAGCGTGCCGATGGTGAGCGCGCCGTTGAGCGCGAATTTCATGTTGCCGGTGCCGGAGGCCTCCTTGCCCGCGGTTGAGATCTGCTCGGAGAGATCGGCCGCGGGGATGAGCTTTTCGGCGAGGCTCACGTTGTAGTTCTCGATGAAATGCACCTGCAGCAGGTGCCGCGTGGCCGGGTCGGCGTTGATCACCCGTGCGGTGTCGTTGATGAGGCGGATGATATCCTTGGCGAAGAAGTATCCGGGGGCGGCCTTGCCGGCGAACAGCTTCACCCGCGGGGTCCACCCGGCGTCGGGCGCTGCCCGCATCGCCTGCCAGAGCGCGATCGTCTCGAGGATGTTGAGGTGCTGGCGCTTGTATTCGTGGATGCGTTTGATCTGCACGTCGAAGAGGGCGGAGGGGTCGATCTCGATGCCGCGCTCGCGGGCGAGCCATGCGGCCAGACGCGCCTTGTTTTCCTGCTTGGCGGCGCGGGCCTGCTCCACGAAACGGCCATCCTCGATCGCCGGTTCGAGGCGCTCGAGCTGTTCGAGGTCGCGCACCCAGCCGTCGCCGATCTCGGCCGTGATCACCCTTGAGAGCGGGCCGTTGCAGGAGTGCAGCCAGCGGCGCGGCGTGACCCCGTTGGTCTCGTTCACGATGCGGTCGGGGTGAAGGCGCGCGAGTTCGGCGAAGACGGTGGAGCCCATGAGCTGCGTGTGCAGCGCCGAAACCCCGTTCACGCGGTGCGCCATGATGAAGGAGAGCGTGCCCATGTTCACGGCCCCGTTCTCGCGGATCGAGACGCTGCGGGCCGGGTACTGGCGGGCATGCGCCGCGTCGATCCGCTCGATCAGCGCCATGTGGCGGGGCAGGAGCCGGGCCATCAGCGACTCGCTCCACGTCTCGAGCGCTTCTGGAAGCAGCGTGTGATTGGTGTAGCCGAGGCAGGCGCGCGCCGTCTCCATGGCGGTGTCGAGGGCCATGCCCCGTTCGTCGTGCAGCAGGCGCACGAGTTCCGGCCCCGCGATCGCGGGGTGCGTATCGTTGAGCTGGATCGCGGCATGTCTGGGCAGCGCTTCCGGCGAAAGCCCCTGGCTTTCGTGCCGGCGCAGGATGTCGCGCAGGCTTGCCGCGGTGAAGAAGAACTCCTGCTTGAGGCGCAGCTCGCGGCCGTCGTCCGTGGTGTCGTCGGGGTAGAGCACGCGGCTGACCGTGCGCGCCAGTGCTTCGCCCTCGGCCGCCGCCGCGAATTCGCCGCGGTTGAAACGGTCGAGATCGAAGGCCTCAACCGGCCGCGCCGACCACAGCCTGAGCGTGTTGGCCCAGGTGCCTTCCCAGCCGATCACGGGGGTGTCGTAGGCCGCGGCCCGGATCGCCTCCGCCGGGGTCCAGATGCTTCGTCCCCCCGACTCGGTCAGGGTGCCGCCGAAGCCGATCTCGAAGGTCGCCTCCGGGCGCTCGAACTCCCATGCGTGCCGTTGCTGCAGCCATGTTTCGGGCGCCTCCACCTGCCGTCCGGCGGCGAAGCTCTGCCGGAATAGCCCGTGCTCGTAGCGAATGCCGTACCCCATGGCCGGAACGCCGAGGGTGGAGAGGCTTTCCAGAAAGCACGCCGCGAGGCGCCCGAGCCCGCCATTGCCGAGGGCGGCATCCGGCTCGTCGGCGAGCGTGCGCTCGAAGTCGACGCCCAGTTCCTCGAAGGCGCCGCGCGCTTCCTCCTCAAGCCTGAGGTTGACGACGGCATCCTCCAGCAGGCGGCCGATGAGAAACTCCATCGAGAGATAGTAGACCCGCTTGGCACCGGCGGCGTAGGTTTGCCGCGTGGCGGCGAACCAGGGGCCCACGATGCGGTCGCGCACGGCCAGGCTCAGCGCGATCCGCCAGTCGTAGAGAACCGCGTGCTGCGGATCCTTGCCGAGGGAAAACGCGAGGTGGCGCAGCACCGCTTCGCGCAGCGCCTCCGTGGGGGCGGGAAAATCTCGTGCCATGGCTAAGGTGCAATCCTGGGCTGGGCGCCCCCTCCGCCGACCCGCGAAAGGGGAAGCGCGGGAACCCCTGATTGAAGGCAGAATCCCGCGCAGGTCAACCGCCCCGAGGCGCAAGGCTGCCTTGCGCGGCCGGCCCGCAGTCCCGGGCAGGGCAGGCCGGCGCCTGGGGGCGCCCGGGAGCCGGGCCCCTTTTCTCGGCGCGGCCCGCCGCGATGCGGGCGGCACGAAACGAAGCGTTCCATGGCGCGGTCCGCTCCCGCACCGTGCTGCCAGGTGCACCGGGCCCGCCGTGCCCCGGCCCCGACAAGGCGCCCGGCCGGAAAAAAGCTGCGCGTCACCGTTTTCGCCGGGGGTGAGAGCGGCTAAGCTGCAAGAAGCAAAAACGCAGAATCCTTGGGGGACACGCCATGCTGAAGACACTAGCCATAGCAGCCGGGCTCGCCGTAGCCGCGCTGCCCGCCGCGGCCGAGATCACCGTCAGCGATGTCCGCGTGACGTCGGAATCGTCGTCGATCTCTTCGAATGCGCTGGATTTCTGGCCCAATCTCGAGCGCGACCTGCGCCAGAAGATCGCGCAGGGCATCTCCGATCTCGCCGATTCCGAGGGCTGGATCGTCGAGGTGATGATAGGCAGCGTCGCGCTCGACGGCTCCACGATGCTCAGCAACGGCGCCTTCAACGAGTTGACCGGCGAGGTGGCCTTTCGCGAACGCGGCCACGCCCTTCCGCGGGAACGCTTCACGCTGACCTACACCGCCGAGACCGGTGAGTTGGGCGTCGTGCCTGAAAACGCGCAGATCCTCGAGCCCAGCCGATCGGAGTTCTACGACGCGTTGCTCGATGCCTTCGCCGGTGGCGTGGTTGCCCGCATCCGCGATTTCTGAGGCCGCGGAAGCGCTGCTGCTGCCCGCCGGGCCCGGCCCGGCGGGCAGCAGCAGCGCACCCGAATGGATCATCTCGCGGGGGCTGGTGGACTACCCCGAGGCGCTCGCGCGGATGGAAGCCCGGGTTGCCGAGATCCGGGCAGGCACCGCCGGCGAGGCGATCTGGCTGCTCGAACACCCGCCGCTCTACACGGCCGGAACCTCCGCGCGCCCGGAGGACCTGACCGAACCGGGGCGCTTTCCGGTGTACGCGGCGCGGCGTGGCGGCCAGTACACCTACCATGGCCCCGGGCAGCGGGTCGTCTACGTGATGCTCGATCTGACGCGGCGGGGGCGGGACGTGGGCCGCCTCGTGCGCGGGCTGGAAGGCTGGATCCTCGCCGCGCTGGGCGAATTCGGGCTGTCTGCCACCGTGCGCCAGGGGCGCGTGGGGGTCTGGGTGCCGCGCCCCGAGAAACCTCCGCTGCCCGACGGCACGCCGCGGGACGACAAGATCGCCGCCATCGGCGTGCGCCTGCGCAAATGGGTGAGCTTTCACGGGCTCTCGATCAACGTCGATCCCGATCTGTCCCATTTCGACGGGATCGTGCCCTGCGGGATCGAGGGTCACGGCGTGACGAGCCTCGTTGACCTCGGGCTGCCGGTGGAGATGGGTGATCTCGACACTGCGTTGCGCACCTCCTTCGCAGGCACGCTCGGGGCGCTTGGCGCCGCGGGCGCGGCGGAGGCGGTGGAATGACAGAGAGCCTTGCCGAACGGACCTGTGCCGCGCAGCGCTTCGACTTCGCGGAAACCTTCCGGTTCCAGTACCTTCTCAGCCGCGATGCGGAGGGCCGGAAGGCTTCGAAACCCAGTCGCTCGATTGCTGGCCCCTTCACCATTCCGCCGATCTTGCCGTCGCCGAGCTGACCGACGCTGCAGGCCGCAGTGTGGGCGCGCTCGCCGGTCTTGGCGTCGATTCGAGCGGAGCGCTGGTCCGCCCCGGGCACCGCCTGCCCGTGGCGGCTGGGAATCCGGGTTTCGCCGAGGCGGCGCGCAGCTTCGCGGCCGGATGCGGCGGACGCTACGTGGTTGTTTTCGATGCACCCCGGTTGGCAAAGGTCTTTCCGGATCCCGCGGGCACCATGGGCCTCGTCTACGATCCGCAAGCCTGGTGCGTGGCCTCGAGCCCCCTTCTGGCGCTGACCCGGTATATCCAGCCCACTCCTTACTACCGGCCCGAGGCCTTGCCGTTGGCAACCCGTCTTCCGGGGATCGAGGCGCCGCCCGAAGGGCTGCCGGAGGACTACAAGGGGATCTACGGTTTCGGCGACACGCCCGATGCGATCATGCGGGGGGTGGTGCCGAACCATGCGCTCAGCCTCGACGATTTCACTGAAAGCCGCTTCTGGCCCGGGCCCGGTGTCCTGGAGGCGCTGGCTGGCACGCCGACCGAGGCCTTGGCCGCGCAGATCGCGGCGCGGCTCTCGCAGATCGGTGCGGGAATACTATGCGCCGGTCCGGCCGAGATCGCCATGTCAGGCGGCCATGACTCCCGCATGGTCCTGGCATGCCTCGCACCGCACCTGGAGGGGGCCCCGGAGGCGCGGCTGTTTTCCTACGCCAACACGAACAGCTCGAAGCTGGATACGGAGGTGGCCGGCCTGTTGGCGGCCAGGCTCGGCCGGCCGCTGGAGCGTATCGTGCATCCCGACGGTCTGGGCCGCAGCTTCCTTGCCACGCGGTTCCACCGGCGGCGGAGGGGGTATCGTTTCGTGCTGGCGACAGGAGGTGCCGCCCGCCACCCGACAACCCAGGCCACGGGCCTGCTCGATCAGCTCTGCCCCTCGGCCATGCTGGTTCGCGGCAACATGCTCGAGCTGGCGGGCGCCGTCTGGTGGCCGCCCCGCGATCTGCCACTGATGGGCGACCGTGCGGCCCGTCACATGCTGATCCGTTGCCAGGTCGCGATGAACGGCCCGGAGGAGTAAGCCGACCGCCGCGCCAAGCTCGATGCTTGGCGCGCGGGGCTGCCCGAGGCAGCGCGGCTCGTGATCCACGATTTCAACTACATAGAGAACACCTTGCCGAACACCCAGGTCGGGATGATGGGCCATCCGCATCTGTTCTACATGCCGCCAGCCAACGACCGCTCCATATTCGCGGGCTGCATGGCGGCCCCGGTTGCCATCCGCCGGGACCGGTCCTTTTACGCCGCGATCATGGCCGCAAGCGCCGCGCCTTATCTGGCAGAGCTGCCGACCATCCGCGAACTCGCGGCCCGCACCGAGCGCGAGGGGGTCCGGGGGCACGACGCGCTGTTCGAGAGGCTGCGGACGCAGGTATAGTTGCAGCCTCCGGCGGCGCCGCTCAACTGGGATCGAAGCGCCTGCCGTCCATACGTCGTTCCGGCCCGAGCGTCCATTTGCAGCCCAGACGTCGCGCTGGCAGATCTCCTGCCCAGCCCAAGGGGGCCGTGTCCGCCCGGTCGGGCTTGGGTGTTCGGCGAGGCGGGCCGAGGCCGCGCTTCCTGGCCCTGGCCGTGATCGCCCTCCGGCTGCCCGATGCTCCACGGTGCGCCGGTCGCCTGAGCGCTCCGCCGACGCGGTGCATGGTCCCCGGGGGCCGCGCGCGGACTGCGGCAATTTGATCGCCGCGCGGGCGGATGGATTGCCCCTCGACGGCACCCGCTCTAGAACCCATGCCAAGTTCGCGATGTTGCCGCGTGCGGTTTCCGCCGCCGGCCCGCGACGCAAGGACAGCCAGGGAGCAGCTTATGGCCGACGCCACCCTTCAGGAGCATGGGCACGAGGACGACCGCGGATTCTTCACCCGCTGGTTCATGTCCACCAACCACAAGGACATCGGGATCCTCTACCTCTTCACGGCGGGTATCCTGGGCTTCGTTTCGGTCGCCTTCACCATCTACATGCGCATGGAGCTGATGCACCCCGGCGTTCAGTACATGTGCATGGAGGGCGCGCGCTTCACGGCGGCGGCGGCGGGCGAGTGCACGCCCAACGGCCATCTGTGGAACGTTCTGATCACCTATCACGGCGTCCTGATGATGTTCTTCGTCGTGATTCCGGCGCTTTTCGGCGGATTCGGCAACTACTTCATGCCGTTGCAAATCGGCGCGCCCGACATGGCGTTCCCGCGGATGAACAACCTGAGCTACTGGCTCTTCGTGGCGGGCGCCTCGTTGGGGATCGCATCGATGCTCGCGCCAGGGGCGCCCGACGGGCAGGCCGGCGCCGGCGTCGGCTGGGTGCTCTACCCGCCGCTGGCGACGGACGGCGCGCCGGGCTCCTCGATGGATCTCGCCATCTTCGCGGTGCACCTCTCGGGGGCATCCTCGATCCTCGGCGCGATCAACATGATCACCACCTTCCTGAACATGCGCGCCCCGGGCATGACCCTGCACAAGGTGCCGCTCTTCGCCTGGTCGATCTTCGTGACCTCCTGGCTCATCCTGCTGGCGCTTCCGGTGCTCGCGGGCGCCATCACCATGCTGCTGACCGACCGCAACTTCGGAACGACCTTCTTCGATCCGGCGGGCGGGGGCGACCCGGTGCTCTACCAGCACATCCTGTGGTTCTTCGGGCACCCGGAGGTGTACATCATCATCCTGCCCGGTTTC
>CAYXOX010000014.1:0-40308 GCA_964466745.1 uncultured Rhodobacterales bacterium | reverse complement strand
CCGTGAGCGGCGCCGTGCGCGCAGGCCGCGCCCCGCCCGAACGCCCGTCCCGCGGGGCCCGGGTCTCGCCCCGCCCCGCCGGGAACGTGCCTGCGGCCGGAGCGGCCGGGGCCCCGGCCTTTCTGGCGGGGCGGGGCCGGCGGCCCCGCCGGCACGCGAGCCCGCAGGGTGCGGCGGTCTCCCCGGCCTGCCGGAAAGGCCGCCCGCTCCCCATTGCATCCACGAGGCAGGCATCGGTGCGGGCGGGCCCGGTGCCGGGTCTGGGTGCGGTGGCGCGCACCCCGGCAGAGGCAGCCTCCGCCGCTCCTCCCCGGGGTGAAAACGCCCGAGGGGTCGCGCAACGGGAACGCCGGGTTACGGGAACGCCGGTTCCTGGGCGCGTCCGTGCCGAAGCGCCGTACAGTCGCTTTCCATGGTTCCGCTCGGCGGCGCGGCCCGGGGCCGGCTGGTCGGGCTGCAGCCTAGCCGATGTCCTGCCGGACGATATCGACGATCAGCACGTCCCGCACCGCCGGCCCGAGGATGGCCTGGCCGGCCTCGTAAAGCGCGCTTCGCAGCCCGTCCATCGGCCCGGAGGCCGTGAAGGCCCCGCGGAAACCGCCAACGTTCGCATGATCGAAGAGGACCTGGAGGAAGGCGTCCCGCAGGCGGGGCTCCACGCTGTACACCGCCTCCCGCGTGCCCTGAAGCACCTCGAGGCTGATCGACATCACCACGAGCGCCTCGACCTTGCCCTCGGCGACCACCGGCACCACGAACTGGTTGTTCAGCCGGGCATATTCCACCGGCTGGTCTTCACCCGCGGCGGAGGCCTCCGGCACGGCATCGCCACCGGCGCCTTCGGCGGGCGCGGCGATCTCGGTGGCCTCTCGCAGCCCAAGGGCGGGGCCGAGGAAATGGCCCGCGGCCGCTCCGGCGGCGGTGCCGATGACGACGAGCAGGATCAGCAGCAACAGGGCTTTCATGGAACTGGCCTCTCGGTCTGGTGTCAGAAGGGAAGCACCGCGTCGGCGATCTGCTGGCCGTAGCGCGGTTGCTGCATGTCGGTAATCTGCCCGCGGCCGCCGTAGGAGATGCGGGCGGCGGCGATCTTGTCGTGGGTGATCTCGTTGCGGCGCGAAATGTCCTCCGGCCGCACGTAGCCGCTCACCAGCAGCTCGCGCAGTTCGAAGTTGACGCGCACCTCCTGCCGCCCCTCGATGACGAGGACACCGTTCGGCAGCACCCCGGTGACCGTGGCGGCCACCCGCAGCGTGAGCTCCTCGCGCCGGCGCACCGCTCCGTCGCCCTCCGAGGCGCTCTGCTGGCTGGTGGAGACGGCGGGCGAGAAGCTCGCACCGGGCGGAAGCTCCCGTTGCAGGCGCTGTGGGATGCCGAGGAAATCGGGCACGGAGAGACTCTCAGATCCGCTCCGCGAGCGGCTCGTCGAGTTGGAGATGGAGGCGCTGTCGTCCAGCTCGATCACGACGGTGAGAATGTCTCCGGGGGTTTGTGCACGGGGTGCGGAGAGCAGCGAGCCCTGCCCGTCAGACCAGAGCGAGGCGCGCTGCGCCCGCAGAGGCGACACCGCGGGCAGCGCCGAACCGCCTGGCACCATCATCGCGGCGGATTCGGGCCCGGCATGAGCCTCGGAAAACGCGGGAGCACGGCCCACCTCGGAAAGGCGCGCGCACCCAGGAAGGCAGAGCGCGAGCACGGCGGCGAGGGCGGCGGCCCGCTCAGTACGCAACATGCACACGGCCATCGGCGCCGACACGCCCGGAAACGGTGTTGCGCGAGGCAAGGTTCATCGCGCGCACGATCTCGCCGAAGCCGGCACGCCCGAGGGCCCTTCCCTCGGCCAGGATCGTGAGCCCGCCGCGAACGAAAACGAGCTCCACAAGGCCGTTGCGCTCCACGAGGGCCGGCGGGCCGACGTCGCCGCGCCGGATCGGACGCCCCGGGTAGAGCGCGACCCGCGCTTCGAGCCCGACAAGCTCGGCCGGGTCGGCATAGCCGCCCGCTGGGCCGCCGGGAGCCAGCGCGAGATCCGCCGGCCGCAGTATGGCCTGGGGGCGCACCAGCTGGGTCGCGACGACCGTACCGAGCGCGACCTCCCCGGTGCCGGCCGGCTGCGCCGCTGTCCGGTGCGGCGCGCCCGCGAAGCAGGCGCACAGGGCGAGCGCGAGGCCCGGGCCGCGCATCGCGGCGCGCGCGCCCATCATCGCACCTGCGTCGTGGCGGCCAGCATCTGGTCGGCGGCGGAGATCACCTTGGAGTTGAGCTCGTAGCCCCGCTGCGCCTGGATCAGCTCGGTGATCTCCCGCACCGGGTCCACCGCGCTTTGCTCGAGAAAGCCCTGGCGCAGCACGCCCAGACCGTCGGCACCGGCCGTTCCGGGCAGGGCGGGCCCGGAGGCCTCCGTCTCGGCGAAGAGATTGCCGCCGAGGGCCTCGAGGCCGCGCGGGTTGGTGAAGCCCGCCAGCGTCAGCTGGCCGAGAAGCTGGCCCTCCACGCGGTCGGCGAAATAGGCATAGACCTCGCCCTCCGGGCTGATCGAGAGGCTCCGCGCATCCTGCGGGACCGCGATCTCCGGCGCGATCGGAAAGCCCTCGCCCGTCACGATGAGCCCGTCGCCCGAGAGCTTGAGCCCGCCGTCGCGCGTGTAGGCCACGCCGCCCCCCGGCAACGTCACTTCCAGGTAACCACGCCCCTCCACCGCGATGTCGAGATCGCCGCCCGTCTCGCGCAGCGCGCCCTGCGCCAGCAGGACGGAGACAGCCGCGGTGCGCACCCCGAGGCCGAGCTGGACGCCGGTGGGCAGAACGGTGCCGTCGGCCGCGGTGATGGTGCCGGGCCGCGCGACCTGCTGGTAATGCAGATCGGCGAACTCCGCGCGCCGCGGATCGTAGCCCGTGGTGCTCATGTTGGCGAGGTTGTTGGAAATAACCTCCACCCGCGTCTGCTGGGCGCTCATGCCCGATGCGGCGATATGCAGGGCTTTCATCGATTGGCCTCCTAGCGGCGCCCGAGGGTTTCCAGCGCTGCACGCTGGCGTTCGTGGTCACGGTCGGCGAGCGACTGGCCGAGTTCGTAGGCCCGCTGCACCTCGATCATGCGGGTGAGCTCGGCGATGGGCGCCACGTTGGCGCGCTCGAGCATCCCCTGGCGAACCTGCGCGTCTTCGGCCGGCAAGGTACCGCCCTCGGAGGCGAAGAGCGTGCCGGCTTCCCGCGCGAGCCCCTGCGGATCTGCCGGAACGACCACGCCGACCTGCCCGAGGAACCGGCCCGCGGCGCTGACCGTCCCGTCCGCGGCGACGGCGAGATCGGCGGTGCCCGGCGGCACGAAGAGCGGCGCGCCGCCCGCGTCGAGCACCGGGTGCCCGTCCTGGGTGACGAGATCGCCCGCGGCCGAGAGCGCGAAGGCTCCGGCGCGGGTCAGCCGCTCGCCGGCCGGGGTGGCGACGAGGAAGAAACCCTCGCCCTCGATCGCGAGGTCAAGCGGCCCGCCGGTGGTTGCGAGCGCGCCCTGGACGGGCGAGATCGTGCGCGCCTCGGCCGCGGCGATCGAGAGCGAGGGCTCGCCCCCGGCAACCCGCCGCACATGTTCGGCAAAAACGACTCCCTCGCGGCGGAACCCCGTGGTGTCCGCATTGGCGATGTTGTTCGCGATGGCGCGCATCTCGGCCGCGAGGCCCGACTGGCGCGCGATGAGGGTGTAGCCCGCGGCATCCATCGCTCAGCCCCCCGCGATGAGGGGCACGATGGTCCCGCGGAAATAGGCGGTGAGCGCCTCCGTCATGAAGCCCATGGACAGCCAGAAAACCGCGACGATGGCGCCGAGCTTGGGCACGAAGGTGAGCGTCATCTCCTGGATCGCGGTGAGCGCCTGGAAGAGGCCCACCACGAGCCCGGCGGCCAGCGCCACGGCAAGGATCGGGGTGGAAATCGCCACCGAGAGCCAGAGCCCCTGGCGCATCGTGTCGTAGAACACCGCCTGTTCCATCAAACCGGCATCCGCAGGATTTCCTGGTAGGCCTCGACAACGCGGTTGCGCAGGGTCACCGCCGTCTCCACGGCCAGCTCCGTCTGGGCGAGGGCCTGGACGAGGGCGTGGGGGTCCGCGCCGCCGGTCATGGCGGCGCGGGCCTGGGCCTCGCCCCCGGCCAGGGTGGCCGCGAAGGATCGGGCGAGGTCCGCCGCGGGGTTCGGCGCGGTATCGCCCGCGCCGGGCTTCGGCGCCGTCGCGGGCTTGGTTGCGGCGTAGTTCAACGCCGCGAGAGAGGATTTCACGTCCATTCTGGGCTCCTCTACTTGCGGAGAATGTCCATCAGCCGGGAGGACATCGCCCGCGTCTGGTCGAACAGCTTCAGGTTCGCCTCGTAGCTTCGCTGCGCTTCCCGCGCGTCAGCGATCTCGACCAGGATATCGACGTTGGACCCGTCGTAATGGCCGCTGGCGTCGGCCAGCGGATGACCGGGGTCGTAGACCCGTGTGAGCGGCGCGGCGTCGAGCCGCACGGGCCCCGGGCGCACGGCACCCTCGGGCGATCCCGGCTGGCGCGCGGCTTCGAAGGCGATCGTCTTGCGCCGGTAGCCGGGGGTATCGGCATTGGCCACGTTCTCGGCGGTGTGGCGCAGGCGCTTGGCCTGCGCCTCCATGCCGCTCGCGGCCACGGACATGGCAGAGGAAAACGCGCTCACGGGCCCGCTCATGGCCGGCCGAGCGCGCTGCGCAGCACGCCGAGGGATGTCTGGTAAATCTGGACGGCGCGGTTGTGCGCCCGCTGCGCCTCCACGGCGCGCAGCATCTCGTGCTCGAGCGAAACGGTGTTGCCGTTGGGCGCGCCGGGGCCGTCGGCGGGGCGTGGCGCGGGAAGCATGGCCGCGAAGGGCCCGGCGCCGGTCAGATGACCGGGGCGGCTGGCACGCAGCTCCATCGCAGGCCGTTCGAGCGAATCGACGAAGGAAGGCAGATCCCGCGCGCGGTAGCCCGGGGTGTCGGCATTGGCCACGTTCTGCGCGATCACGGCCTGCCGGGCGCCGGCATGGCGCGCCATCGACATGGACAGCCGCAGCACTTCGAGGTCGTTGAACATCGGGGCTTCTCCTCCGATCCGTCGAAGCGAAGCCTTAAGACCCATTCCTTTAGAAACCGTAGCCGGGCCAGGGAACGCGGCCTTCCACGGGGTAGGATGATGATGGACAACGGCCTCGCACGCCTGCGGCGCGCACTGGAAAGAACGAGCGCCGGCCACGCCGTGGGCCGCGTGGCCGAGGTGCGCGAGGGCCTTCTGACGGTCGCGGGGCTCGATCACGCGGCGCGCGTGGGCGACAGGGTGCGGCTCTTCCGGGAGGGGCGGCCGCTGCACGGCGAGATCCTGCGCCTCGGCCCCGGCGGCGCCACCGTGCTCCCCGAGGGGTCGGCCGAGGGCGTGGCCCTGGGAGACAGGGCGGCGCATTTCGGGCCGCCGCGGCTGGCGCCCTGCGCGGCCTGGCTCGGGCGCGTGCTCGATCCCCACGGCCACCCGCTGGACGGCGGAGCCCTACCGGTCGGTGGCGCCGAGCGGCCGCTCGATGCGCCGGCGCCGGGGCCGGCAGCGCGCCGCGGAATGGGCGCGCGCCTCGCCACCGGCCTCGCGGTGTTCGACACGCTGCTGCCGTTCGCCCGGGGCCAGAGGCTGGGGCTCTTCGCCCCGGCCGGGGCCGGCAAGTCCAGCCTGCTGGCACGGCTGCTTCCGGCAGTCGAGGCCGATGTCGTGGTTGTCGCCCTGGTGGGGGAGCGCGGCCGGGAGGTCGCGGAGACGGTCGCGCGGCTCGGCGCGGGCCGCGACCGCAGCGTGGTCATCGCCGCCACGGCGGATCAGCCGCCCGTCCTGCGCCGCCGCTGCGCACTGGCCGCGATGGTGGTGGCGGAGCACTTCCGGGAGTGCGGCGCGCAGGTACTGCTTGCGGTCGATTCGATCACCCGGATGGCGGAGGCCCACCGGGAGGTCGCTCTGGCGGTAGGCGAGGCGCCCGGCTTGGGCGGCTTTCCGGCCTCGACGGCCGCGCTGCTGGCGGCGCTGTGCGAGCGTGCAGGGCCGGGAGCCGGCCCCGAGGGCGACATCACCGCGCTGCTGAGCGTGCTGACGCCCGGAACCGAGGAGGAAGGCCCGGTGGCGGAGATGCTGCGCGGGGTCATCGACGGGCACGTTGTGCTCTCGCGCGAGATCGCGGAGCGCGGGCGCTTTCCGGCGGTGGATCTGCCGCGCTCGCTCTCGCGCAGCCTTCCGGGCGTGGCCACGGGCGCGGAGAACGCCGCGATCGCCGAGGCCCGGCGCCTTCTGGCCGCGCACGACCGCGCGGCGCTCATGCTGCAGTCGGGCCTCTACCGGGCCGGCGCAGACCCGGTGCTCGATCGCGCGGTGGCAGCCTTCGCGGCACTCGATGCCTTCATCGCGCGGCCCAGCCCCGGGGTGGCCGAGAGCTTCGAGGCCCTCGCCTCCGCGCTGGGCCGCGACGGCCACGCGCTATCGGCCGAGCTGCGCAGTCCGCGACAGGGCACCGAGGGGGGGCCCCCGGCGCAGCGCCCCTGACATCGCGTGGCCATCTGACCGCGGCGAGACCGGCCCGGGCCCGGCGCGGCCCCCGTCCGGCAGGCAATGAACGGGCAGCGCGCTTGCCGAGATGGGGAGAGGCCGGGCGCCGTGCTGGCCGGAGCCTGCCCTGCAACACCTAGCCAACGCCCGCTCGCGCCACCGATCCGCCCGGCAGGCGAAGGGGCACCGCCCGGCATCCGCCGCGCAGCCGCGCGGGCTTCTCGCGGCGGCAGGCCCCCCGAAGGCGCTCTCCGGGAGCCGGCCCGCGGGCCGGGGCCGCGCGGGCGAGGGCCGCCGGAACGGGAGATGCGCCGCTGCGGCACGCCACCGGCCGGCGGCGCTGGCCGGCGCGCCCTCAGGGCTCGAGAAGGCGGCGCGCGGCCGTCCGCTCGGCCTCGCCGCGCTCGAGAAGCTCCCGCCCTGCCCGCACCAGCGCGGGCGGCGGCCTGGATTGCGATGCGACCAGGGGAACCGGCAGCGGAACATCGGGCACGGCGTTTGCGCCCGGCGCTTCAGCGGCAGGGCTGCCCGGCTCTGCGGCGGCCGCACCGCGGCCGCCACCCGGCAGTGCCCCCCGGGCTTCGCCGTCGGCCACGGGCGGCGCGCCGGCCTCCGCGCCCGAGCCCTGCCCGCCTCCCGCCACGTCAGCGCGGCCCGGCGGGCTGCCCGGCTGCGCGCCGGCGATGCCCGGTGTGGCGGGCATGGCGGGCATGGCGGGCCCGTCTTCGGCCGGGAAGCCCAGCTGGGCACGGCGCGCTGCGATCGCGGCAACGAGATCGGCCGGAAGGCCATCGGTGCCGAACACGCCCCCGGCCATCGCCAGGCGCAGGAACTCGAGGTCGGGTGCACGCTCCACGAGCGCGCGCACGAGGTCGGCCCGCAGCCTGGCGGCTTCGTCGGCGCCGTGCCGGGCTCCTGAGCGCTCCAGCTCGCGCGCCGCGTCGGCGAAGCCCCCGGGGGCCGCGAGCGCCAGCACAGAGGCGGCCTGCAGCCTGCCGCCGAGCGGCGTGCCCTGCAGTTCGAAGGCGCGGGCGGCGGCCAGCTGAGCCATCTCCTCCGGCACCGGGCGCGCCTCCGAATGGAGCATCTCGAGCAGTGCCGCGAGAGCCTCGGCACCCGTCTGGCCGGGATCCGCCGTCAGGCCGCCAAGCCGCGCCTCTGCGGCGGGCATGGCGCCGCGCGCGGCCTCGATCTCGGCAAGCGCGAGGCCGATCTCGCCATCCGCGGGGCGGTTTCGCGTGGCAGCCGTGACCACCAGCCCGGCGGTTTCCAGTTCGCCGGCGGCGAGAAAACGCCGCGCGAGCGCCGGCGCCAGCGCGCGGCGCAGGTGCAACGGAAGCGCCTGGAAGCTGCGCAGCACGGCGGCGCTTTCGATCTCCTCGCCGGGCGGAACGAGCTCCTGGCCGAGCATGGCCCAGAGCGCCGCCGGAGAATCGCAGACCCACAGCCCGGCAAAGGGCGAAGGGGGCTCGGGCAGGCCGCCATCGACGATCCGGGCGAGCGCGGCGAGCGAGGGGCGTGCGGCGAGGCCGGGCGCCAGCTCCGCGAGCAGCGCCTCCGCTTCCCGCCCGAGGCCGTAATGGATGTAGAGCCGCGCGAGCGCTTCGACCGCCTGGTCGTCCACCCGCTCGAGATCGGGCGCGATCGCGCGGCGCGCGGCTCCGATCTCCTCCGCGAAGGGCGCCGCTCCGCCCCAGGAGGGCAGATCGAGTTCGGGCGCCGCATCGCACGGGTCGGGGGGCCGCGCAGCCACCTCGCCCGCCAGGCCTGGCACCCTTATGGAGAGGCGGGGCGCCGCCGCGAGGGGCCCGTCCGGCACGGGAAGGGGGCCAACCGGCTCCACGAGGCCGCGTTCCGCCGCGCGGGCGATCGCGGCCTCCAGCGCGCGGCGGGCATCGGAGGCCGAGGGTGCCGGCGGCTCCCGCGCCGTATCGTCCTGCGCCAGGGCGGCATCCAGCGCATTGCCCGGCATCAGCGCGAAGCCGCCGGACGCGCCTGCCGGGACGAGCGGCAGGCCGTGCCGGGCGGCCGCCGCGCGCGGCAGGGGCAGAGGGGCCTCGGCCAGCGGACGCTCGAAGGCCGATCCGGCCGGCGGCGGCCCGTCGCGGAAATCGATGGCCAGGAGGTCGCCGTCGAACAGCCGGGCATCGGCATGGCAGGGATCGCAGGCCAGACGGAAGGCGATGCCCCCCCGCGTGCGCTCCACCTCGGCGAGCCGCGTCCGGCCGATCCGGCGCCAGGTTTCGGAAAGATCCGGCTCCGGCGCCGCGTCGCCAAGCTCAAGCGCGTAGCCATCCGGAACGCGGCCCAGCTGCCAGTCCGTTCCACTGCCGATCCGCAGGGTGAGGCGGGTGAAGCCCTCGTGCTCGCCGCCGCGCAAGGGGCTCGACTGGGCGGGCACGGCGGCCGGCAGCCAGAGGAGTACGACGAGGAACCAGGCAAGCATGCCGGCCTGCCGCGCCCCGCGCGGGGGCCGCACCGCCGCCCGTGGCGCGGGACGGACGCACCGGGCCGCGCCGGCGGGACCGCAGCGCGCGAGAAGCGGCGTCCGGACCTCTTCCGGACCATCTGCGCCCGTTCCCGCGCATTGCCCGGCGCCATTCCGCAGGATCACGCGGCCTCCCGCTTGAGCGAGCGCAGCGCCTCCTCGAGATCGCCGTAGCTCGGCCGGAGATGCCCGGGCGTGTTCTGGCGCCCGACCTCGATGCAGATGTTGGTGGCGTGGTTGTGAAGGTTCGCCACCAGCACCTCGCGGATCAGCTGGTAGAAGTGGGCGTCTTCCTCGGTGGCGGACCGCAGGCGGTTCGCGAAGGGCCCGACGAGCCCGTAGGCGAGGAAGACGCCGAGGAAGGTCCCGACGAGGGCGCCGCCGATCAGCTTGCCGAGGATTTCGGGCGGCTGGTCGATCGAGCCCATGGTCTTGATGACGCCGAGCACGGCGGCCACGATCCCCAGAGCGGGCAGGGCGTCGGCCATGGTCTGGAGCGCATGGCTGGAATGCAGGGCATGGTGGCGATTCGCCTCCATGCGCTTTTCCAGCACCTCCTCCACCTGGTGCGGATCGTCGTAGTTCATCGAGGCGGAGCGCAGCGTGTCGCAGATGAGGGCGACGGCCTCGCGGTCGGCCAGGATCCGCGGATACTGCCCGAAGATCGGCGAGCTCTCGGGCGCCTCGATGTGCTCCTCGATGGCCACGGGGTTCTGCCGGGCGAGCCGCAGGAGTTCGTAGAGCAGGCAGAGCAGATCCCGGTAGTCGGCCGGCTTCCAGCGCGAACCCTTGAACACCATCTTGATGTCCTTGAGCGTGTGCTTGATGCCACCCATGTCGTTGGCGATGATGAAGGCGCCAACGGCGGCGCCGCCGATCATGGTGAACTCGTAGGGCAGCGCCTTCAGGATGATGTCGAACTTGCCGCCGGCGGCCAGGTAGCCCCCGAAGACCATCGCGAAGACGACGACGATTCCGATAATGCCGATCATCGGGCAGCCTCCATGGCAGTGGCGGCGGGCTGCGCGGCGGCGGGCTCACCGGCACGCGCGTTCCGGCCGGCGAGGATGACGCTCACCGAGTAGGCGGTTTCCGGCGGCAGGCCGGAGAACAGGGCAGCGGCCGCGTCGGGGCGCATGCGGGCGAGGAACCCGGCCGCGAACTCGGGGGCCATCGTCTCGAAGAGGCGCGCGGCGTCCTTCGGCTTCATGGCCTCGTAGACGGCCGTGAGGCGGGCGAGATCCTCCTCCGCCGCGGTGTCTGCCCGCGCGATGGTTCCGGCCAGCGCCGCTTCCGCGCTTTCGAGTTCCGCGATCGTTTCGGCAAGGCGCGCCTCGGCGGCGGCAAGCGCCTCGAGCCGTTCGGCGATCCGCTCCTCCTCGGCGGCGATGGACGCTTCGCGCTCGGCGAACGCCGTCAGCATCGGCTCAAGCTCCGCGCGCGGCACGCAGCCCTCTGCCGCCAGCGGCGCCGGCGCCTCCACGAGGAGCTGGTCGCGGGCCAGGGCCGCGCCAGAGCCCGCGCCCAGCCGGATCAGGGCGGACCCCACCAGCATGACGGCGATGACACCCAGAACGCCGCGCCCGAGCCTCATGCCCCGCCCTCCGAAGGCCGGTGCCGCAGGAACAGCGGCGGCTCGCCGGGCTCCCGCCGGGCGGGCTGGGGCGGCGGCACCCGCGAGGTGAGCCGCGGCTCGGCCCGCATGTGCATCGCCGGTGCTGCCGCGCGTCCGTGCGATCCGCCGGGCCGCTCGGCGACGGGCAGCGCGCCCGATTCCCGTGCCGCGCCCAGAGGCTCGGCCTCCGCCGGCGGGCGGCGGGCCGCGGAGCCCGGCGGGCCGGAGGGATCGGGCAGGTCGTGCAGCGCCGCGACGAGCAGTTCGAGCCGCTTCGCCGCCGCCTCGGCACGCCCGGTGACATCGCCGAGCGCCGTGGTCGAGGCGTCGGCCGTCGAGCGGACGGCACCGAGGGTGCGGGTCATGTCGTCGACCTGCGCGGAGAGCATCGCCACGGCGCCGCCCATGCCGCGCTCGAGATCGTTGAAGCGGCGCAGGCGCCGGGCCAGCACGCCGCAATAGAGCGCGGCGCCGATGGCGCCTCCCGCGAGAAGCACGTCCGAAAGATAGGTGGCAAGCGAAGCCATCAGTTGATCACGAATTCCATGACGAGCAGATCGTTCACCCGGCCTTCCCCGGTGGCCACCTGGATGCGCCGCAGCATCTGGGCGCGCAGACGCACCAGCGCCTCGGGATCCTCGATCTCCTCGAGGCTGAGGGCACGCAGGTAGCCGTTCAGCAGGTCGATGACCCGCGGCAGCAGCGCGGTGACATGCTCCGCATCCGCGCGGGGCACCTCGAGGCTGCCGCGGAAGCGCAGGTGCCGGGGCATGTTCCCCCCGTCGCGCAGGGAGATCACGAGCGGCGGTATCTCGACGAAGGCAAGGCCGGCGGCTTCCGCGCCCGGCGCAGGCGCGCGCTCGGGTGCCGGCGCGAGCTCGGGCAGCCCGGGCACCAGCCCGGCACCGGTGGCGTAGAACGCCCCGCCGCCGCACGCCAGCGCCAGCACGGCGCCGATGAGCGGGCCTGCGCGCCGGCGCCGGGGGGGCGCACCCTCGTTGCCTTCGGCAGTTGTATCGGCCGCCATCATCGTCCTCGCGCAAGGTGCGCGTCTCTATAGCGGCCTGTCTTCTAAGCTTTCCTTAAGCGACCCCGGAAAACGAAAGGGGCCGCCCGAACGGCGGCCCCTCCCCTCAGGTCCGAAACCCTCGCGGGCGGTCGTCACTCGGCCGGCGCCTCTTCGGCTTCGTCGGCCGCTTCCTCCATCATCAGCTCCGGGCCGATGCTCACGAGGTAGGCATAGACATTGGCGGCGTCCTCCGCGTCACGCAGCTGGAACGCCATGCGGCCGCGGGCGCGGCGGTCGTCGAGGTATTCGCGCAGGAAGCCGTTGGGATCCTGGGAATAGGCGACGAACCTCTCCTCGTCCCAGACGAGCCCGGCCTCACCGGCCTCCACGATCGAATCCCCGTAGCGGAAATCCTCGACGGTGCCGGCCTGGCGCATGGCCACGCCGTAGAGGTTGGGGCCCGTGCGGGCATTGCGGCCGGCGAGCGTGTTGCCCTCTGCATCGACGACGACGTGGCAGGCAACGCACTGGCGGTTGAAGACCTCGCCTCCGGCCTCGGCATCGCCCGAAGGCGCCATGGCATGGCCTTCGGCGAAGGCGGCGGAGGCAGAAAGGCACAGGGCTGCAACGGCGAATTTGGCGAGTTTCATGGTCTCTCCTTGGATCTGGTCGCGATGTTCGCTGCGGTCTGCACAGTCACCTAGCAGAACGCCGGTTGCAATCCAGTTTTTTCAACGGTTCGAAAACCCGCCTGCCGGGCCGGGCCCGCACCGGGCCGGTCGCGGAGCCCGTCAGGCCACCGCGTGGGCGATGGCGCACTGCTTCCACAACACCGAGAGCGCATGCACGAGGTGCTCGATCTCGGCGTCCGAATGCAGCGGGCCAGGGGTGAAACGCAGCCGCTCGGTGCCCTTGGGCACGGTGGGATAGTTGATCGGCTGAACGTAGATCCCGTACTCGCGCATCAGGATGTCCGAAAGCATCCTGCACTTGACAGGGTCCTTGATCATCACCGGGATGATGTGGCTGGGGTTGCGCAGGTGCGGGATACCCTCCGCGTCCAGCCGGGCGCGCAGGCGCGCCACCTGCCGGCGCTGGCGCATCCGCTCCATGTCGGAGGACTTCAGATGCCGGATGGAGGCCGTGGCGGCGGCCGCCACGGCGGGCGGCAGCGCGGTGGTGAAGATGAAACCGGACGCGAACGAGCGGATGAAATCGCACAGCGCGTGGCTGCCGGTGATGTAACCGCCGACCACGCCGAAGGCCTTGCCCAGCGTGCCCTCGATCAGGGTGATGCGGTCCATCAGCCCCTCGCGCTCGGCCACCCCGCCGCCGCGGGGCCCGTACATGCCCACCGCGTGCACCTCGTCGAGATAGGTCATCGCGCCGTGCTTCTCGGCCACCTCCACGATCTCGCGCATGGGGGCGATGTCGCCGTCCATGGAATAGACGCTCTCGAAAGCCACGATCTTGGGAGCGTTGGCGGGCAGCGCCGCCAGCTTGCGGTCGAGATCCTCGGGATCGTTGTGCTTCCAGATCACCTTCTGGCAGCGCGCGTGGCGGATGCCCTCGATCATGCTGGCGTGGTTGAGCGCGTCCGAAAGGATCACCGCATCGGGCAGGCGGCTGCCCAGGGTCGAAAGCGCCGCCCAGTTGGATACGTAGCCCGAGGTGAACAGGAGCGCCGCCTCCTTGCCGTGCAGGTCCGCGAGCTCGGCCTCGAGTTCGAGGTGATGGATGTTGGTGCCCGAGATGTTGCGCGTGCCGCCGGCGCCGGCGCCGCATTCCTCCACGGTGCGGGTCATCGCCTCGATCACCGAGGGGTGATGGCCCATGCTGAGGTAGTCGTTGGAACACCAGACGGTCACGTCGCGGGGGCTGCCCCCGGTATGGTCGGCCGCCTTGGGAAACCGCCCGCACTGGCGCTCCAGCTCGGCAAAGACCCGGTAGTTGCCCTCCTGCTTGAGCGTGTCGAGCTGGGCTTGAAAGATCCGGTCGAAATCCATCTGGCGTTCCCTTGCAGTCGTTCTTTTCTTGTCAGGTTTCGGTGTTCTTGGCGGCCGCGTTTCCCGGCAGCATCCAGCGCCAGAGCTTCTCGTCCGGCAGCGGCAGGATCATGAACCAGTGTTCGAGCAGCGCGAGCGCGGTCAGCGCCGTGAGCAGGGCGAAACCCACCGTCTCGGCGGGCGTTCCCGCGGTCACCAGCCGCTCCAGCCACAGCGCCACGGCGAAGCTCAGAAGCGTGACCGAAAGCGGAAACACCTCGTTGAGCGGCGCGCGCCGGAAATAGCTCGGCAGATGCGCCAGCGGCGCGGTCAGGAACTCGGTGTTGATCTTCGGCACACCGAGAAAGAGGTTCAGCTTCGCCGAGACCCGGGCGAAGAAGAGGACCGCGAAGATCCAGAACCCCAGCGTGTTCTCGGCCCCGCGCGCGGCCAGGAGCATCAGCACGAGCGCGGTGGCCAGCAGTATCTCGTGATGGGCCAGCGTGCCGCAGGCGGCACGGAACCGGCGCCACCCGCGCATGCCCGGCGGGCAGGGCGCCCGGTTGGGCCCGGTGATGATCCCGGTCAGGAAAGCCAGCTCGATCCAGCCCCAGATCGCCAGCGCCGAGAAGAACGCGAGGTAGACGCCGAACAGCGAGGCGTCGCCGAGCGACGCTCCGTAGCCCGCGATGCCGAAAACGAGGAACGGAAGGCCCGAGAGGGTCGCCCACAAATGCGCGCCGTCGCCCGCACGGTCCGCCCGCTTGACGACCACGAGGATGGCGCCGGTGGAGAACCACCAGAGGAAAAGCGCCACCACCACGGCGAACCAGGGCGACATTGCGGTCATCGCGCGGCCCTTCCCTCATCCTGCCCAAAAAACTCATGTCGCCCCGGCGCGGCCCATGCCGCGCCGGGAGCGGGGAGATGTTCCCGGACCGGGCTCAATAGGCCGGCTCCAGCCGCACTTGGGCCGGGGCGTCGTGGCGCCGCGCGGGAATGGTGTAGAGCGAGACGAAGGCGAGCGCCGCCTTGCCCATCCCCAGCCCGCGCTTCACGAGGCCGCCGAGGCCGCCCTGCTTCTTGCCGGCGTCGATCTGGCGCGAGGCCGCCTCGAGCCGGTTCAGCGTCGGGATCCAGCGCGGGTGATCGATGTCGAGCGTGATCGGGAACACCTGCCTGGAGATCTCCGAGGTCTTGCGGAACACTTCCTGCCCGTACCAGGTGGTGTCCACCCCGAGCGCCTCGTGGAAGGCCGGGCGCTGGTGGTCGCGCACCCACATGGTGGAGAACACGGCCGTCAGGAAGAACTTGATCCACAGCACGTTGAGCCCCGAGGTGAGCTTCGGATCGGTCTTCATCAGCAGGGCGAAGGCCTCGCCGTGGCGGAACTCGTCGTTGCACCACTCCTCGAACCACTTGAAGATCGGGTGGAAGCGATGCTCGGGGTGCTTCTCGAGGTGGCGGAAGATCGTGATGTAGCGGGCGTAGCCGATCTTTTCGCTCAGGTAGGTGGCGTAGTAGATGAATTTCGGCCGGAAGTAGGTGTACTTCTTCTGCTGGGTCAGGAAGCCGAGGTTCACCGAGATGCCGGCCTCGCGCAGCGCATCGTTGATGAATCCCGCGTGGCGGGCCTCGTCGCGCGCCATGAGCTGGAAGAGCCGGGTGATCTCCTCGTTGGAGCCGCGGCGCTTCATTTCCTTGTAGAGCACGCAACCCGAGAACTCGGCGGTGCAGGAGGAGATCAGGAAGTCGATGAACTCGCGCTTGAGGTTCGGCTCCATCCCCTCCCAGTCGACGTGGTCCCAGTCCTCGTTCTTCTTGAAGTGCCCCTTGTTGGGGTCGCTCACCATCTCGGCGATCAGCGGGTCCCACTCGGCGCGGACCGGGGTCACGTCGATGGCGTCCATCTCGTCGAAGTCGGTGGTGTAGAAACGCGGGGTCAGGAGCGTATCCTGCATCGCCACGTCGGTTGCCTTTTCGGACGTGAACTCATCACTCGTGCCGTGGCGCGAGATGGTGGAGTGCTTGCCGTTCATGGCCGCGGGATCGGTCTGCAGGTTCATGGCCGTACCTCCTCGCTGAACGAGAATTCACAGAGCTCCATGAACTCGAGATCCCCTGTCATCCGGGTCCAGAGGCGTTCGACGCCGCTGGCGCGCGTGATGATCGCGGTGCGGTCCTCGCGGACGACCTCGCCGTAGGGCGCCATGATCTCGGGGCCCTCCACCATCACCTCGTCGCCGGGGAAGACCACGGCGCCGTTGTTGAAGCGCACATGGGCGCTCAGCTCCTCGAAGCGGTGGCTCACTTCCACCGTGCAGGGAGCGGTTTCCTTCGTTCTCGTGAACAGTCCCATCCTTCGGTTCCCTCTCTTCGGATGTCAGTCGACCAGCCTGGCGAAAGCGGCGACATTGTCTTGCCCGTAGCCGATCAGCTCGAGCGTCCAGCCTGTGGAATCGTCGATCAGGGCGATCTTGCCGTTCTCCCTGCGGACCACGCGGATCGGTGCGCCGGCAGGGGCTCCCTCCAGCATCCGCTTGCGGCCGACGACGCGCCACACGGTTTCGATGAAGCCCGCGCGATTCGCGTCGCTGCGGGCCAGGGTTTCGCCTTCGGGCGACACGACGAACACGGTTCCCGTGCCGTCGGGCTCGAGCAGGATCGTGCGTTCGGCAACGATCGGGACATCCGGCGCCACGCCGACGAGCGGGCGGTCGGTGACCCTGGCGAAGGCCACGAGCGCGAGGCTCGTGAGCGCGAGGATGAGCATCGCCCGCACGAGCACGATCGGGATCATCTCCTTGTCGCGTTCGGCGAGGCGCTGCTCGGGGGTCATGGTGGTCATGGTCTGGCCTCCTCTCACTCGGCCGCCACGGCCGCCGGGCGGGCGGCGGGCTGGTCGATGCGTTCGACGCGCGGTTCGGCAACCCGCGCCTCGGCCGCGTCCGCGAGAATGCGGGCCACCGCCTCGGCATCGGGAATGCAGCGCAGCGCCGGCTCCGTGCGGCCCATGCGCCACGGCCGGACATGCGGCCAGGTCATCAGGTAACTTACCCGGGTCTCGCCCAGGAGTTGCAGCGCGATGGTTCCGGTGCCGCCGCGCCGCAGATCGAGATGCGCGTTGCCGATCCAGGTGTAGGGCAGGTTCAGGTTCATCACGAGCGCGGCGCCGATCCGCATGGAGACGCGCTTGTTGGTGAGCGTGTAGACGGTCGCGCGCGCCTGGATGTGGGCGATGCCCGCAAGCAGGCCGCACACCACCAGCCCGGCGACCACGAAGGGCACCGCGTGGCCGAGCGCCTCGGCCAGCGGGTAGGCAGTGGACGACACGCCGACGCGCCACACCGCGAGGAGGGCGAAGTAGCCCGCCACCCATCGCAGCGCGAGCGCTTCCCGGGCGAGCGCCCAGCCGTCGGGCCGGCCCTGCCAGAGGATCGTTTCACCCTCCGGAAGCGCCTCGGGCAACCCCTCGATGGGCTCGAAGGCAAAATCGTCGTGCATGTCGTCCTCCCCTTTCTTCAGAGCTGCGGCTCGAGCCGCTCGGCAGAGGCGTAGAGCTTGCCGCCGGCGTAGTAGGCCGAGATCTTGTCTTCCTCGAGCAGGGTCACCTGGGTTGCCGACTTGGTGGTCGGCACGCCGGCGAAGTGCTCCTTGAAGATCGACTGGATCTGCACCCGGTCGGCCTTGATCTTGGTCAAGGGAACGGGAACGAGGCGGGTGCCGCCGCCGATATCCTCGTTCAGCTCGATCGACAGGTAGCGCACGAGCTGTTCGGGCTCGTCCACCCACATGTCGTCGATGCGGCCCACGACCTCGCCGTCGCCGGCCTGCACCGGCAGACCGCGCGGATCACGCCCGGCCGAAACGCGGAAGCTCTCGAGCCCCTTCATCGGCACGATCTTGGGGTGGCCCTTGCCGTCGAGCTCGGGCACGTCGCGGCGCGGCGCCCAGGAGGCGGGGCCGACGCCGTCCTTCATCGGGTCGCCCGTGGGCACGAAGGGCGAGCCGGCGGCCTTGCTGGTGGGCGCCAGCGCCACCTCGCGCGCCTCGCGCGCCATGTCGGGCACCGTCACCTCGCCTCGGCCGTGAGGCAGCTTGAAGGTCTTGGGCGCGGGCAGCGGAAACGGGCCCTGGTTCGGCGCGATCTCGCCGTCGTCCGTCTCCAGCGGATAGCCTTCCCGCATGTTCTCCGTCTGCAGGTAGTAGACGAGCAGCGCGAAGAAGATCCAGAAACTCCAGATCGCGGCGCTTGCCAGATCGAAGTTCCCAAAGAATTCAACACCAACCATGATTTTTACCTCCTGGGGTTAGGTCGGGAACTCGGCGAGCCCCAGCTTCGCCGCGCCTCCGGGTCGGGATGAGAGTGCCCGCGCCCGCACCAGCGGGCCGAGAGCGATGAGCGTCATGAAGAGCAACGCGATTTCGACGTGGTAGACGACGGAGTAGCCCGTCGCGGGCGATGCGAGCCCGGAGCCGAGCGACCCCGAGACGGCCGCGGCGCCCACGACATCGCGCAGCGCCCCGCCGATGAAGATGGAAAGCCCCGCCGCGGTGGCCTGCGCGGCGCCCCACGCGCCGAGCGCGAGGCCCCGCCCGGCGAGCCCCTGGGCGGGCATCGTCATCGCCGCGGTCAGCGTGGCGACCGAGAAGAGACCGCCGCCGAAACCGATCAGCACCGCGCCGGTGAAGAAGAGCGGGGCCGAGTTCAGCGGGGCCGCGAAGATCACGGCGGAAAAGGCGATGAGCCCCACGAGCAGCCCGCGCGCGCCCATGCGGTAGGGATCGACCTGCCGCAGAAGCCAGCGCGCGGCCAGCGCGAAGCCCGCGAGCGCCCCGGCCGCCCATGCCGCCGTCAGCAGCGTGGTGGCGCCCACGCTCAGGCCGAGGATCTCGCCGCCGTAGGGCTCGAGCAGCACGTCCTGCATGTTGAAGGCCATGGTTCCGAGGAAGACGACCACCAGCAGCCTGCCCGCGTCGCCGCCATTCACGAAATCCCGCCACGCATCGCGGAACCTCGGCTGCGGCGCCTCGCGTTCGGCCTTGCTCATGGGGTTCACGCGCTCCTGCTTCCAGAGCGCGAAGACGTTGATGAAGAGCGTCAGAACGGCCGCGCCCTGCACCACCTGCACCAGCTTGAGCCCGTTGAAATCGCGCAGGAGCCAGCCCACCACGATGGCCGAAACCGCCATCCCGACAAGGAACATCACGTAGAGCAGCGCCACGACCCGGGGCCGCGTCTCCTCGGTGGCGCGGTCGGCGGCCAGCGCGAGCCCGGCGGTCTGGGTCATGTGCATGCCGAGGCCGGTCAGCAGGAACGAAAGCGCCGCGGCCACCTCGCCGGCCCAGGCCGGGCCGTGGACGTAGTCGCCCGAGAGGATCAGCAGCGAGAAGGGCATCAGCGCGAGCCCGCCGAACTGGTAGAGCGTGCCGAACCAAAGGTACGGCACCCGCTTCCAGCCGATGGCCGAGCGGTGATTGTCGGACTTGAACCCGAGCAACGCCCGGAACGGCGCGATCAGGACGGGCAGGGCGATCATCGCCGCCACGATCATCGCGGCGACGTTCAGCTCGACGATCATCACGCGGTTGAGCGTGCCGAGGAGCATCACCGCCGCCATGCCGACGGAAATCTGGAACAGCGAGAGCCGCAGCAGCTGGCCGAGGGGCAGATCGTCCGAAGCCGCGTCCGAGAACGGCAGCATCTCGATCGTGAACCTGGTCAGCGGATGGCGCTCGCCCTTCTTCAGCATGGCCTGAACTCCAGGCAGGTGGAGATGTAGAAGCCCGAGGTCACGCGCTCCACTTCCCGAAGCCGGCCCTTCGCACCGGCGTCCCGCGCCGCCTGCGCCAGCCGCGCCGGCGCGTGGGGAATCATTGTGGGCGAGCGGTCCGACCGCGGGAACACCTTCCCGAGGCCCCAGAACGCCATCAGGAAGGCGGTGCGGGGCGCCACGGTGAACACAACGCTGCCGCCCACCCGCGGGGCGAGGTTGGCGAGCGCGGCGCCGATGTCGGGGGCGCGGTAGTAGATCAGGCTGTCCATCGCCAGGACGTGGTCGAAGCGGCCCAGGGCGGGGGCCAGCATGTCGCCGGCGTGGAAGGTCACGCGGGAGGCGTCGCGCGCGGGCAGGCGGGCGGCCGCGATCTCCACGAGCTTCGGCGAGATGTCCACGGCCACCACCTCGGCGCCGCGGGCGGCGAGTTCCGCGGTCATCTGCCCTGCGCCGCAGCCCGCGTCGAGGACCCTCATCCCGCCGAGATCCTCCGGCAGGCAGGAGAGCATCGCCGCGCGCATGCGGTCGCGGCCCTCGCGCACCGTCTGGCGCACCCGGCTCACCGGCGCCGTGGAGGTGAGCCGGGCCCAGGTCTCCGTGGCGTGACGGTCGAAGTACTCTTCCACCCGGGCGCGCGTGGCGCCATAGCTCGACGCGGCCCCCGAAGGTGCGGGCGCCGCGAGGGTCCGGGTCGCACCCGGACCGGGCCCTGCGGGAGAGGCAGCGTCGCGCATCAGTCGAATCCCAGCAGCTCGAAGATCTCGCGGTCCGGCAGCGGCGCCGGCGCCAGGGGATCGGTTCCGCGCCACAGCGTCTCGGCGAGGCGGATGTACTCCGCGCGGGCCTCCACGATGTCCTGGTCGTCCGGCATCTCGAAGAGGGTCTTCTTCTTGAGCCGCGAGCGGCGGATGGCGTCGATGTCGGGCATGTGGGCGATCCGCTTGAAACCCACGGTGGAACAGTAACGATCCACCTCGTCGGTATCGCGCGAGCGGTTGGCCACGCAGCCCGCGAGGCGCACGCCGTAGTTCTTCGATTTCGCCTGCACCGCGGCGATGATGCGGTTCATCGCGTAGATCGAGTCGAAGTCGTTGGCGGTCACGATCACGGCCCGGTCGGCATGCTGGAGGGGTGCAGCGAAGCCGCCGCACACCACGTCGCCCAGCACGTCGAAGATCACCACGTCGGTGTCCTCGAGCATGTGGTGCTGCTTGAGCAGTTTCACCGTCTGGCCCACCACGTATCCGCCGCAGCCGGTGCCGGCGGGCGGCCCGCCGGCCTCCACGCACTGCACGCCGCCGTAGCCCATGGTCACGAAATCTTCGGGCCGAAGCTCCTCGGCATGGAAATCGACCTCCTTGAGAATGTCGATCACCGTGGGCTGCAGCTTGCCCGTGAGGGTGAAGGTGCTGTCGTGCTTGGGATCGCAGCCGATCTGCAGCACCCGCTTGCCCAGCTTGGTGAACGCCGCCGAGAGGTTCGACGAGGTGGTCGATTTCCCGATCCCGCCCTTGCCGTAGACGGAGAAGACCTTCGCCCCCTCGATCTTCATCGAGGCGTCCTGGTGCACCTGCACCGAGCCTTCGCCGTCCTCGCCCTTCAGCACCGGCGGGGCCCCGAGGCCGCGGGCCTTGAGCCCCTCCTGTTCACGGGCATTCGCGCGCGCGGCGGGAGGGTTCTTGATATCCAGTGGGCTCATCGCGTCTCTCTCCCGATCCTGTCTCCGGGCGCCGACCTGCGGCCGCGCCCCTTCATCTTGGCCGAAATCCTCCGGGGAAGCCCGAGGGGGCCGGCCCCCTCGCCCCGGCGCCGCGGGGCGGCGCATCCTGGTGCCGCGATCCCGCTCATTCCGCCGCGATCCCTTCCAGCCGGTCTTCAAGCGCGTCCGCCGCGTCCTGCAGCGCCGCAAGGGTCGCCTCGTCGGGGGTCCAGTAGGCCCGGTCGGAGGCCTCCAGCAGCCGGTTCGCCATCCGCACCGAGGCCTGCGGGTTGAGGCTGGCCAGCCGTTCGCGCATCGCCGCATCCAGCACGAAGGTCTCGCTGAGGCGCTGGTAGACCCAGGGGTCCACCTGCCCGGTCGTCGCCGACCAGCCCATGGTGTTGGTGACCTGCGCCTCGATCTGGCGCACACCCTCGTGGCCATGCCTGAGCATCCCCTCGAACCACTTGGGGTTGAGGCTGCGCGAGCGCGTTTCCAGCGCCACCTGGTCCGCGAGGCTGCGCACCTTGGCGCCGCCGCGGGTCTGGTCGCCGATGTAGACGGGCGCGTCCTGCCCGCCCTTGGCGCGCTTCACCGCGCGGGCGATGCCGCCGAGCGTGTCGAAGTAGTGATCCACCGTGGTCACGCCCAGCTCGACCGATTCGAGATTCTGGTAGGCGAGGTCCACGTCGCGCAGGGCCTTCTGCAGCAGGCCGGCATGCTGGGTGGCCTTGCCGTTCACGCCGTAGGCGAAGCTCTTGCGTGCCTCGTAGGCGTCCGCGAGCTCGTCCTCCTCGCCGAAGGCCGAACTGTCCACCAGGACGTTGACGTTCGAGCCGTAGGCGCCCTCGGCATTGGAGAAGACGCGCAGCGCGGCCGTCTCCATGTCCACTCCCATCTCCTCGGCATAGGCGAGCGCATGGGCGCGGATGAAGTTGTGCGCCGGGTCCTCGTCGGCGATGGCGCATTTGTAGGCCGCCTCGGCCAGCATCCGGGTCTGCAGCGGCAGCAGGTCGCGGAAGATGCCCGAAAGCGTCATGATCACGTCGATCCGGGGCCGGCCGAGCTCGCCGAGCGGCACGAGATCGGCCCCGCAGAGCCGGCCGTAGCCGTCGAAGCGCGGCCGAGCGCCCATCAGCGCCAGCGCCTGGGCGATCGGCCCGCCGTCGGACTTGATGTTGTCCGAGCCCCAGAGCACCAGCGCCACGGTGCGCGGCAGGCTCTCGTGGGTGTCGAGCAGCACCTGCGCCAGCTTCGCGCCCTCGGCCATGGCGAAGGCGGTGGGCATTCGGAACGGATCGAAGGCGTGGATGTTGCGGCCCGCGGGCACCACCTCGGGCGAGCGGATGAGATCGCCCCCCGGCACCGGCGCGATGAAGCGGCCACCGAGGGCGCGCATCAGCCCGGCCATCTCGTGATCGCCCTTGAGGCCCTGCCGCACCCTGTCGCGGGTGGCCGGGTCAGTGTCGGCCATCAGGGCGAGGTGCTCCTCGATCTCGGCGTCGCCCGGCGCGCGGCCCATCACGTGCAGCCCGTCGGGGATCAGCGCGTCCTCGGTATCGAGCAGCTTGAGCCAGAGCGTGTCCGGGTCCTGCCCGGCCAGGTCCACCGCCTCGGCCTGCACCTCGATGAGGGCGGCGAGGTCGTCCCGCTCCGGGGCGCCGGGGGCGAGGCCGCGGTAGCGCGTGAGGCTGTCCTTGAGCTCCGAAAGCCCCTTGTAGAGCCCCGAGGTGGCGAGCGGCGGGGTCACGTGGGTGACGGTCACCGCGTTCGAGCGGCGCTTGGCCAGCGTCGCCTCGCTGGGGTTGTTGGAGGCGTAGAGATAGACGTTTGGCATGTCGCCGATCAGCCGGTCGGGCCAGTCGCGCGCGCCGAGCCCGGCCTGCTTGCCCGGCATGAACTCCAGCGCGCCGTGCATGCCGAAATGCAGGAGCACGTCGGCCTTCAGCGTGTTCTTGAGCCACTGGTAGAAGGCCGAGAAGGCATGGGTCGGCGCGAAGCCCTTCTCGAAGAGAAGGCGCATCGGGTCGCCCTCGTAGCCGAAGGTGGGCTGCACGCCCACGAAGACCTTGCCGAAATACGCGCCGAGGATGAACACGCCGCGCCCGTCGGCCCGGATCTTGCCCGGCGCCGGGCCCCACTGGGCCTCGATCTCGGCAAGCCAGGGCGTTCCCGCGACGATGTCGTCGGCGCTCACATGGGCAGCGACGTTGGCCTCCTGGCCGAGGCTGGCGGCGTTGCCCTCCAGGACGGCGGCGCGCAGGGCGTCCACGCTCTCGGGCGGCTCGCAGTCGTAGCCCTCGGCCTTCAGCCGGTGAAGCGTGTTGAAGAGCGATTCGAACACGCTCAGGTAGGCCGCAGTGCCCACCGCGCCCGCGTTCGGCGGAAAGCCGAAGAGCACCACGCCCACCCGGCGCTCCGAAACCTCCGAGCGGCGCAGGCGCGCGAGCTTCTCGGTGCGGGCGGCCAGCACCTCGATCCGTTCGAGGCAGGGCGCCATCACCTTGGTCTCGCAGAAGGCGTCGCAGCGGCGGTCGCAGCCCTCGCAGGCTCCGCGGCCGTGGCGGCCGGCGAAGACGGTCGGGTTGGTGGCGCCGTCGATCTCCGGGAGGGCGATCAGCATGGTGGTTTCCACCGGGCCGAGCCCGCCGGCGCTGGATCCCCACTGGCCGAGGGTCTGGAATTCGAGCGGATGCGCGGCGATGTAGGGAATGTCGAGGCCCGCGAGGGTCTCCACCGCGGCGGCGCTGTCGTTGTAGGCCGGGCCACCCACGAGGCTGAAACCGGTGAGCGAGACCAGCGCATCGATCTTCGCGCCGGTCTCGTCGCGGAAGAAGCGCTCGATGGCCGGCCGGCCGTCCAGCCCGCCGGCGAAGGCCGGTATCACCCGCAGGCCGCGCGCCTCGAAGGCACGGATCACCGCATCGTAATGGGCGCAGTCGGAGGCCAGGATGTAGCTGCGCAGCATCAGCAGGCCCACGGTTGCCCTGGCCCCGGGCACCGCCGGGAGGCTGGCAGGATCGGTGGAGATGTGATGCCCGGGAAGATCGGGGTGGTAGAGCGCCACCTCGGGGTAGTCGATCGGGGCCTTCGCCTCCTTGCCGCGGAAGGCCGCGTCGTGGCTGTAGCGCGAAACGAGGAAGCGGATCATCTGCTCCACGTTGTCGTCCGAGCCGCCGAGCCAGTACTGCATCGTCAGGAAGTAGGCCCGCAGGTCCTGGGCCTTGCCGGGAATGAACCTCAGGATCTGCGGCAACCGGCGCAGGATCTTCATCTGGCTCTCGCCGGAAGACCGCTTCTTCGTCTTCGGCTTGAGCTTCTTGAGAATCCCCATGAGGCCCGAGGACGGCTTGGAAAGATCCACGTCGCCCATTTTCGTGAGGTTCACGATCTGGGTGTCCGCGATCACGCCGATCATCGCATCGCAGGCGTCCCGGCGCGCGAGAAGGTCCGGCAGGATGGCGGTGATGTGCTCCTCGATGAAGAGAAGGTTCGCCACCACGATGTCGGCATGGGCCACGGCCGATCTGGCCTCGGCCAGCGCCTGCGGGTTCTCGGCCCATTCCGCGGCGGCATGCACGCTCACGCTCAGCCCCGGGAAATCCTCGGCCAGCCGGGGGGTGACCCGGGCGGCGGGGCCGGCCGCGTGGCTGTCCAGCGTCACGATGGCGACGCGGTAGCCGGGGAAATCGGCGCTATCGCGCATAATGGGCCTTCGCCTCGTAGAGGGTTTCGACGCTGATTTCGCGCACCCCTTGCAGGGCCGCGAATTTCTCGGTGTTTCGCTTGGCCTTGCCGCGCACGAAGAACGGGATCTTCTTCAGCTCCTTCTCGGCCGCAGGCGCCCAGGTGACGCTGCCGTCGGTCTGCACCTCGGGCAGTTGCGGGGCGCCGGTGTCCGGATCGTCCTCAGCCTCCTTCATCTTGGCGGAAATACTCCGGGGGTCCGGGGGCTGGCCCCCGGCGTTCTCCACCCCGCGCGGCGCGTGGCCGCCGTGGTGGCTCGGCCCCGCGGCGTCGTTGAACTCGAAATCCTCGCGGAACATCGCGAGAAGGTGTTCCTCCAGCCCCATCACCAACGGATGCACCAGCGTGTCGAACAGCACGTTGGCGCCCTCGAAGCCGACCTGCGGCGAGTAGCGGGCGGGGAAATCCTGCACATGCACCGGCGCCGAAATGACGGCGCAGGGAATGCCGAGCCGCTTGCCGATGTGGCGCTCCATCTGGGTGCCGAGGATCATCTCGGGGGCCAGCGCCTCGATGGCGGCCTCCACCTCGAGGTAATCGTCGGTGATCAGCGCCTCGACGCCGTAATCGCGGGCGAGGGCGCGGATGTCGCGGGCGAACTCGCGATTGTAGCAGCCGAGGCCCACCACCTCGAAGCCCATCTCGTCCCGCGCGACGCGGGCCATGGCCTTCACGTGAGTGGCATCGCCGAAGAGGAAGACGCGCTTGCCGGTCAGGTAGGTGCTGTCCACCGAGCGCGACCACCAGGGCATGCGCAGGCGGCTCTCGTCGGGGCGGCCGGCGAGGCCCGTGAGCTGCTGCACCTCGGCGATGAAGTCGCGCGTGGCGCCGACGCCAATGGGCACCGTGCGGGTGAAGGGCTGGCCGAGCTCGCGCTCCATCCAGCGGGCCGCCGTCTCGCCGGTCTCGGGATAGAGCAGCACGTTGAAATGGGCGGCGCCGAGGCGGGTGAGGTCTTCGGGGCTCGCGCCCATGGGGGCTACGACGTTCACGTCGACCCCGATCTCCGAAAGCAGGCCGGTGAGTTCCTCCACGTCGTCGCGGTGGCGGAAGCCGAGGCCGGTGGGCCCGAGGATGTTGGCGCTGGGGCGGGCGGTGCGCTCCACGGGGCGGGCGAGGTGGCGCACGAGCTGGAAGAAGGTCTCGTCGCAGCCGAAGTTCTCCTTGCGGGAGTAGCTCGGCAGCTCCAGCGGGATCACCGGCACCGGCAGGCCCAGCGTCTCGGCCAGCCCGCCGGGATCGTCCTGGATGAGTTCGGCGGTGCAGGAGGCGCCCACGATCAGCGCCTGCGGCCTGAAGCGCTCGTAGGCCTGCAGGCACGCGTCCTTGAACAGATGCGCGGTGTCGGCGCCGAGGTCGCGGTCCTGGAAGGTGGTGTAGGTGACCGGCGGGCGATGGTTGCGCCGTTCGATCATGGTGAAGAGCAGGTCGGCGTAGGTGTCGCCCTGGGGGGCGTGCAGCACGTAGTGCAGATCGCGCATCCCCGTGGCCACGCGCATCGCGCCGACATGGGGCGGGCCCTCGTAGGTCCATACCGTGAGCTTCATGGCCGCACCCCGCGCCGGCGGGGGCCGGCGGGAGCGAGGGGCTGCCTGCCCCGCGCGCTCCCCGGGAGTGTTTCGGCCAAGATGAAGGAACGTCGGATCATTCGGCGGCCTCCATCTTCAGGGCGGATCTTCGGCGGAGCGGACGCGAGAAGAGACCGGCGAGATCGCCCGCCTGCTCGTAGAAATGGACGGGCGTGAACACGAGCTCGATCGCCCATTTGGTGGAGAGCCCCTCCGCCTCGAGCGGGTTGGCGAGGCCGAGGCCGCAGACGGTCAGGTCCGGGCGCGCGGCGCGGGCGCGGTCGAGCTGGAGATCCACGTCCTGGCCCTCGGAGATCGTCGGCCCTTCGGCGAGCAGCTCCAGATCGGGCCCGACAAGGCCGCGGTTGATGTAGGGGGCGCCGACCTCGATGGCCTTCATCCCGCATTCCCGCGTGAGAAAGCGCGCCAGCGGAATCTCCAGCTGGCTGTCGGGGAAGAAGAAAACCGACCGGCCCTGCAGCTCGGCGGCCTGGGCGGCGATGGCCTTGCGGGCCCGCGCGCGCGGCGCGGCCGTCGCCTTCTCGAAGGTTTCGGCATCCACCCCGAATTCACGCGCGACGGCCGCCAGCCAGGCGGTGGTGCCTTCCTCGCCGAAGGGGAAGGGCGCCACGATCTGCCGCGCGCCGCGGCGGGTCAGCGCCTGCGCGGTCTCGCCGAGGAAGGGCTGGGTGAGCGCGAAGACGGTATCGGGCCCGACACCGGTCTCGGCATCGGCGCGGTGGGCGGGCAGCACCCGCACGGGGCCGATCCCCATGGCGTCGAGCAGGCCCAGCGCCTGGTCTTCCACCACGTCCGGAAGGGCGCCGACGAGCAGCAACTCGCGCGCGCCCGTCTCCGGCAGCACCGGCACCATGGCCGCAAGGCAGGCGTCTTCCCCCTGGGTGAAGGTCGTCTCGATGCCGGAACCCGAGTAGTTCAGCACCCGCACATGGGGCGCATGCTCGGCGCTGAGCCGTTCGGCGGCGCGGGCGAGATCGAGCTTGATGACCTCCGAAGGACAGGAGCCGACGAGAAAGAGCTGCCGGATGTCGGGCCGGCGCGCGAGCAGCCGCGCCACCTCGCGATCGAGCTCCTCGTTGGCGTCGGCGAGGCCGGCGAGATCCTTTTCCTCGAGGATCGCGGTGCCGAATCGGGGTTCGGCGAAGATCATCACGCCGGCGGCCGATTGCAGAAGATGGGCGCAGGTGCGTGAGCCCACGACGAGGAAGAACGCGTCCTGCATCTTGCGGTGGAGCCAGATGATCCCGGTGAGGCCGCAGAAGACCTCGCGCTGTCCGCGCTCCTTGAGGACGGGCGCGGCGCCGCAGCCGCGGGCGGGGGGAAGCGGGGTCTGCTCGGTCATGCCGGCACCTCCGCCTCGCCCTCGAGCCGGGCCATGCGGAGCTTCCAGAGGAACTGCCCGGCATTGATCACGTACGCCGCATAGGCCGCGAGCGCGATCGCCATCTCACCGGTCGGACCGGCCGAACCGGTGTAGAGCGCCCACAGATAGGCGGTGTGCAACGCGATGACACCAAAGGAGAAAACGTCTTCCCAGAAGAAGGCGGGCGCGAAGAGCCAGCGCCCGAACACGATCTTCTCCCAGATCGCGCCCGTCACCATGATCAGGTAGAGCAGCGCGGTCTTGGCGAGGATGGAGGCGGTCGCCGTCTCGTAGCCCGCCCCGGTGAGCAGGTAGCGCAACACGAGCACGAGCGAGATCGCGAAGACGAGGAACTGCAAGGGCGCGAGCAGGCCCTGCACGAGCGTCCAGACGGTCGCATCGCGGCGGGCGCGCTCCTCGGGCGTGTAGAGCGGGCGGGAGGCCCTGTGCCCGGAGTTCAACGTCATGTTCCGACTCCCTGACGATCGGTGGCTGGGATCACGTTAGGGCGCGCCCGCCGGATGTGTCAACTTTAACTTACAGTCCGAAAGTTGACAGTTGAGGTAGACGGCTGGGTTTCGGTGTCAATCGAAATTGTCATTTCGGCTACAACGCGGATTTTCAGGAGGTGAGCGGCACTCCGTCGCGGCCAGCTCGCAGCGCAGCTGTCAATTAAATTTGACACGCGGGGCGACGTGCGAGACGATAGAGCAGGTTCGGAGACGGACTCGGGCCACGGCATGGCCCATGCGCATACCCCGCGCCCCGCCGCCGAAGGCATGCGCGTCGCAGTCGACGGGAGACAAACGAGATGGCCCAGACCAACCAGGCGGCACGCCCGCAGGACCGAGGCTCCCGGGATGTCGACGCGCTGGCCGGCCGCGCGCTTCATCTCGTCGCACGAGGTGGCGACGGCCGGGAACCCGGGCCGCAACCGGATGCCGAGGGGGGCGGCCTGCTCCACCGGCTGGTTGCGGCGGTGTGCGAGGCCGATCCCGGCCATCGCGATGCGATGATGGCCGAGATGTCCGCCGCGGGGATATCGCCCGAAGAGATCATCGACAGCTACATCCCCGGGGCCGCGCGGCTTCTGGGCGACGCATGGTGCGAGGACCGGGCCAGCTTCACCGATGTCACCATCGGCGTGGCGCGCCTGCAGGGCCTGCTGCGCGAGCTGGGCGACCGTCGCGGCGATGCGCTTTCCGATGCCCGGGGCAGCTTCGATAGCCCGCGCATCATGGTCATCGTCCGCCAGGACAGCTTTCATACCCTCGGCGCGCTGGTGGCCGGCGCGCAGTTGCGCCGCATGGGGCTCTCGGTGCGGATGGTGATCGGCGAGAGCGATTCCGAGATCACGATGCTGGCGCGCACGCGCGACTTCGACATGATCATGCTGTCGGCCGCTGGCTGCGAAGACCTTGCCTTGCTGGGAAAACTGGTGAAAAAGATCAGGGTTGCCTGTTCGGAAGCGACGCCTATCGTTCTTGGCGGGCCCATTCTTGAAGCCGGACCAATTGCGAAGACCAGTATCGGTGTCGATTTCACCACCAACGATCCGTGCGAGGCCCTCCGGCTATGCGGGCTGAAAGTCCCGCAGGCAGCGGCGGAAGTCGAAGCTCACGTGCAAGGCGGCTTGTAAATGAGCCCGGCGCCGCACATGTGTCGCGGCCCATGAGCTCGCGCGGAACCAAATACTGGAACAGCGGTTCGATCCCCCTGATCGCTCCGGACCTGCTCGGCGATATCATCGCGGCGGCGTCCGATCTGGCGCTCGTCGTCTCCGACGAGGGCCAGATTCTCTCCACGCTGGTCAACCCTGGCCACCGGCTGTTCGGCCGGCTGGATCACTGGGAAGGCCAGAACATCCGGGATGTGCTGACGCGCGACAGCCAGCCGAAGGTGGAGGCGCGCCTGCGGGCCTTCGCCGATGGCGGCACCGCCGCCGGCGGCGTCGAGCTCAACCACTCCGACCGCGTGGCATGGGACCACCCGGTCCGCTACAGCTTCCACCGCATCGGGCCGGACGGCGCGGTGCTGATGCTCGGCCGCGACCTGCGGCCGATCGCCGAGATGCAGCAGCAGCTCGTGAAGGCGCAGGTGGCGCTGGAGCGCGATTACGAGGCCCAGCGCGAGTTCGATACCCGCTACCGCGTGCTGATGGACAGCACCAGCGAGGCGTTCGTCTTCGTATCCATCGGCTCGGGCCGGATCGCGGATGTCAATGCCGCCGCCGCCGCGCTGCTCGGGACGTCGCGCGAGGAGCTGGCAAGCGCCTCCTTCGCGCAGGAATTCGAAGGCAGGCGCCGCGGCGAGTTCACCGAGGCGCTGACGGCGGCCGCCCTTTCCGAAACGCCCAACCCGATCGAGCTGGTCACCCGGCGCACGAACGAGCGCGTCACCGTCACCCCGCGGGTGTTCCGCGCGGCGGGCGAACGGCTGATTCTGTGCCGCGTCGCCCTCGAATCGGCGGAGGGCGAGCGCACCGTCTCGGCGATAAGCGAGGATCTCACCGCCCTTTACGAACAGGGCGTGGACGCGATCGTCTTCACCGATCGCGAGGGCGTGATCCGCTCCGCCAACGAGAGCTTCCTCAATCTCGCCGATGCGGCCAGCGCCGCCGTGGTGCGCGGCCGCTCGCTGGGCGAGTTCTTCTCGCGCGGCTCTATCGACCTGAAGGTGCTGCTCGAGAACGCCGCCCGCGCCGGGCAGATGCGCCTCTACGCCACCAAGCTGGCTTCGGAATACGGCGCCGAGATCTCGGTGGAGATCTCCGCCACCTACCTGCGCGACCGGACGCACCCGGCCTTCGTCTTCGTGATTCGCGATGCAAGCCGCGTGGATGCCGTGCGCCGCCCCGGCGCCGCGGTCTCCGACGATGCCGTGCGCTCCGTGATGGAGCTGGTTGGCTCCGCGACGCTCAAGGAGATCGTCGCCGAGACGACCGACGTGGTCGAGAAGATGTGCATCGAAACGGCCGTTGAACTTACCCGCAACAACCGCGTCGCCGCCGCCGAGATGCTCGGGCTCTCGCGCCAGAGCCTCTACGTGAAGCTGCGCAAGTACGGGCTCATCAGCCGCGACGGCGACTGACCTCCGCCCGGGCGCAGGCCGCGCCCCCTTCCCGACGATCCTCCGAAGCGCCTGCACCTGCGCGGTTTTCGCGCGGTCTGCCCCCTTGCCCGAGGGGCGACTGTGCTGTCTTACTTACAGCATGAGTGTCAGCACAAGTTTACATTCCGACCCCTCCGGCCGCCGGCTCCCCGAGCCGCGGGCCATGCTGCGCCTGATCAAGCCGGTCACCTGGTTCCCGCCGATGTGGGCCTACCTCTGCGGCATCGTCTCCTCGGGCGTATCGCCGTGGGAAAACTGGGGCCTCGTCGTCCTTGGCGTCGTGCTCGCAGGGCCCATCGTCTGCGGCATGAGCCAGGCCGCGAACGACTGGTGCGACCGCCACGTCGACGCGATCAACGAGCCGGACCGCCCGATTCCCTCGGGCCGCATCCCCGGCCGATGGGGGCTCTACATCGCGCTGGCGATGTCGGCGCTCTCGCTCGTGGTGGGCTGGCAGCTGGGCCCGTGGGGCTTCGCCGCAACCATTGTCGGCGTGCTGGCGGCGTGGGCCTATTCGGCGGAACCCGTGCGCCTGAAGCGCTCGGGCTGGTGGGGGCCCGGCCTCGTGGGCCTCTCCTACGAGGGCCTGCCGTGGATCACCGGCGCCGCGGTGCTTGCCGCCGGCGCGCCCTCCGGGCCGGTGCTCATCGTCGCGCTACTCTATGCGCTCGGTGCGCACGGCATCATGACACTCAACGATTTCAAGGCCCTCGAGGGAGACAGGCAGATGGGCGTGAATTCCCTGCCGGTCACGCTCGGGCCCGAGCGCGCCGCCCGCCTCGCGTGCTGGGTGATGGCGATACCCCAGATGGCCGTCATCATGCTGCTGGCCGGCTGGGGAAAGCCCGTGCACGCCTTTGCCGTGTTCTGCCTTCTTGGCCTGCAGGGTCTCGCCATGCGGGTGCTGCTCACCGATCCGAAAGGACGGGCGCCCTGGTACAACGGCACCGGCGTCACGCTCTACGTCGCCGGCATGATGATCACGGCCTTCGCCGTCCGCGGACTCGGGGTCGCGCCATGACGCTCTCCTGGCTCGCGATCTTCCGGCTCGGGCTGGTGCAGATGGCGCTCGGCTCCATCGTCGTGCTCACCACCTCGACCTTGAACCGCCTGATGGTCGTGGAGCTTGCGCTCCCGGCGGTACTGCCCGGCGCGCTGGTGGCGCTGCACTACGGCATCCAGATCACGCGGCCGAGCTGGGGTTTCTACTCCGATACCGGCGGCCACCGCACCCGGTGGATTCTCGCGGGCATGGCCGTGCTCGCGCTCGGCGGCGTCACCGCGGCGGCCGGTGTCTGGCTGATCGAGGAAAGCTTCTGGGCGGGCCTCGCTGTCTCGATCCTCGCCTACGCGCTCATCGGGCTCGGCGTGGGCGCCTCGGGCACCTCGCTGCTGGCCCTTCTGGCCACGGCCACGGCGCCGCGCCGGCGCGCCGCCGCGGCAACCATCACCTGGCTGATGATGATCTTCGGGATCGCCATGACGGCGGGCGTCGTCGGGGCGTTCCTCGACCCCTACACCCCGGCGCTGCTCCTGCGCATCGTGGCCATCACCTGCACGGCGGCGCTCGCCGTCACCCTGCTCGCCGTATGGCGGGTGGAGCGCGGCGTCATCGCCCGGGCCGAACCCGAGGCGATGCCGTTTCTGGAGGGGCTGGCCGAGGTCTGGGCGGAGCCCCGCGCCCGGCGCTTCACGCTCTTCGTGTTCCTCTCGATGACGGCCTATTTCATGCAGGAGCTGATCCTCGAGCCCTACGCGGGCCTCGTGTTCGGCTTCACGCCCGGCCAGTCCACCTCGCTTTCCGGCGCCCAGAACGGCGGCGTCTTCCTCGGCATGCTGACGGTGGGAATAGCGGCGACGGGCTTTCGCCTCGGCTCGCTGCGCGGCTGGGTGGTGGCCGGGTGCCTCGGCTCGGCCGGGGCGCTGGCCCTGATCGCCGGGCTCGGCCCCCTCGGTCCGGGTGCACCGCTCCTGCCCGCCGTGGTGGGGCTCGGCTTCTTCAACGGGATGTTCGCCGTGGCGGCGATCGGTTCGATGATGGCGCTGGCCGGCGAAGGGCGCGGTTCGCGCGAGGGCACGCGGATGGGCCTCTGGGGCGGGGCGCAGGCCATCGCCGCGGGCTTCGGCGGCCTGCTCGGGGCGGGCCTCGTCGACGTGTTGCGGCTCCTGCTTGCCGGCGATGCCCAGGCCTTCGGCACCGTGTTCCTCTTCGAGGCCGTGCTGTTCCTCGGCGCCGCCCTCATGGCCGCGCGCATCATGGCGCGCGGTCTCGACCGATCCCCTCATATGGTTCCGGGAGAATGAAAATGTATGACGTCGTCGTCGTGGGGGGCGGGCCCTCCGGAGCAACAGCCGCGGAAGATCTCGCACGCAAGGGCCGCAAGGTGGCGCTGCTCGACAGGGCCGGGCGGATCAAGCCGTGCGGCGGCGCCGTGCCGCCGCGCCTGATCCAGGATTTCGCGATCCCCGAAAGCCAGATCGTGGCGCGGATCAATACCGCGCGGATGATCTCGCCCAGTCACCGGATGGTCGATATCCCCATCGAGGACGGGTACGTCGGCATGGTCGACCGCGAGCACTTCGACGAGTTCCTGCGCGCCCGGGCCGCCGCCAAGGGCGCCGAGCGCCACACGGGCACCTTCCTGCGGATCGAGCGCGAGGAGGGTGCGACCTTCCTCGTCTACCGCGACAAGGCCAGCCGCGAGGAGGTGCGCCTTCAGACGCGGCTGGTGATCGGCGCCGACGGCGCCCGCTCCGATGTCGCGCGCGCCGAAGTGCCGGGAGGCGACACGATCCCCTACGTCATCGCCTACCACGAGATCATCAAGCCGCCCCACGACGAGAGGGGCCTGCCGATGGCGCAGGGCACCTACGACCCCAACCGCTGCGACGTGGTCTACGACGGCGCGATCTCCCCCGATTTCTACGGCTGGGTGTTTCCCCATGGCCATTCGGCAAGCGTCGGCATGGGCACCGGGGTGGACGGCATCGATCTCAAGAAGGCCACCGCCGACCTGCGCGCCGCCTCCGGGCTGGCCGAATGCGAAACGATCCGCCGCGAGGGCGCGCCGATCCCGCTCAAGCCGCTCGAGTAATGGGACAACGGGCGCGACGTGGTGCTGGCCGGCGATGCGGCGGGCGTCGTCGCCCCCTCCTCCGGCGAGGGGATCTACTACGCGATGATGGGAGGACGAGTTGCCGCAGATGCCGCCATGGCGTTTCTCGCATCCCGCCGCGCGCGCGACCTTCAGCTCGCGCGCAAGCTCTTCATGAAAGAGCATAAATCCGTCTTCAAGATCCTCGGCGCGATGCAGGACGCCTACTACCGATCCGACGAACGGCGCGAGCGCTTCGTTTCCCTGTGTCACGATGTCGACGTGCAGAAGCTCACCTTCGAGGCCTACATGAACAAGAAGCTCGTGAAGGCACGGCCGCTCGCGCACGTGAAGATCGGCTTCAAGAACATGGCACATCTTACGGGGCTGGTTTCTGCCCAACATACATGACCGACCTGATCCCGGCCTGGGTGAATGGCAAGCTGACACCGGCTGAAAAGCTGGAGGTCCACCGAAAGGGCCTGAAGCACAAGGCCGTATCGGTCTTCGTGCTCGATGGGCAGAACGTGCTCATCCAGCGCCGGGCGATGGGCAAGTACCATACCCCCGGCCTGTGGGCCAACACCTGCTGCACCCACCCGGCCTGGGGCGAAGACCCGGCCGATTGCGCCGTCCGGCGCCTCGGGGAAGAGCTGGGCATCCGCGGACTCTACCCCGCCCACCGAGACCGCGTGGAATACCGCGCCGACGTGGGCGGCGGGCTGACCGAGCACGAGGTCGTCGACATCTTCGTCGCCCAGGCCGACAAGCAGCTCCCCGTGCGCCTCAACCCCGAAGAGGTCATGCAGGTGGAGTGGGTCGGCTTCTACGATCTCACGGCCGAAATCGCCCGCCGGCCGCACCGCTTCACGCCTTGGCTGCGCATCTACCTCGAAGACCACAAGGACAGGATCTTCGGCGCCCTCGTGCGCGTCTAGTCACCCGCACACAGGTCCTTGCGCGCGCCGGGCCGCCGCCCCGCGAGATCCGCGCCGCGTTGCGAAGGGCGAAACAATGCCCAACTCCTGCCACAATTTCTTGAGATTTTCAGGCGAGCAGTGAATGCGCACCGGCGACAGAACGCCGGGCTTGTGAGGCAGCGATGCTTGTAACGGTATACCAGGTTCCCAACAGCTACGTGTCGTCCGGCGGCACGGTGAACGTGATTTCCGTGTTCACGCTCGAGGTGAGCGACGACGACGGGTTGCTCCACGGGAGCGAGGCGCTCGATCCGGGGGCGAGCCAGAACCTCACCCTCTTCTCGGGCTCGACGCCGTTCACCCCGAGCTCCTACTCGTTCATCTACAACGACAGCATCAACTGGTCGAACGGCGGCCCCTCCACGGCCGAAACGGTCAAGACCTTCCAGCTGACCTTCGGCAGCACCACGCTTTCGTTCATCATGAACGATGCCGGCGGCGACATCCCCGGCATGACCACCGGCTCGACGGTCTCGCTGAGCACCTTCTCGGGCTACACGCCGGTCCCCTACTCCCAGTTCCCCTGCTTCTGCCCGGGCACGCTGATCCGCTCCCGCAGCGGTGCGAGGCCGGTGGAAACCCTGCGCGCCGGCGACGAGGTCTGGACGCTCGATTCCGGCTGGCAGCGCATCCTCTGGGCCGGGGCGTCGCCACTGACGCAGCGCGCGCTCCTGGCCCGGCCGGAGATCGGCCCCCTCGTGATCCCGGCCGGTGCCCTCGGCACGGGCCGCCCCGCGCGGGATCTCTTCGTCTCGCCCCAGCACCGCGTGCTGATCGCCGGCTGGCGCGTGGAGCTTGCGTCGGGCAGAAGCGAGGCCTTCGTGCCGGCGCGTCACCTCGCCGACGGCGGCATCGCCCGCCCCGCACCCATCGGGCCCGAGGGCGCCACCTACCACCACATCATGTTCGAGCGCCACGAGATCGTGGAAAGCGAGGGCCTTCTCACCGAGAGCTTCCACCCGGGCGAGACGATCCGCGAGGGCATGTGCCCGGAAACCCTGGCCGATCTGCGCGCCCTTCACTCCGGCCCCGAGTGGGCCCGCCGCCTCGCCGCACCGCTGGCCCGCCCGGTGCTGCGCCGCTACGAATCGGCCCTGCTGGCCGCCTGAGCCCGCAGCGGCCGCAGCGCGCGTTCCGCGAGCGGTCCGTGGAATTCGAGCGCGCGCGCGCAGAGCGCGGCCGCCGCCCCCTCCAGCGCCGGAACCGGGCCCTCCGCCCCTGCGAAACCGGTGGACCGGTGCACCGCGCCGTACCAGTGCGCCGCCCAGACGCCGTCCTCCGGCCGGCCGCCGGCGGGCCAGCGCAGCATCGCGGGGTCGAAACCGATCCCGAGCCCGGCGCTCAGGGCCCGGAGCATGCCCTCGGGATCGGCGCGGATGTCTTCCGCCTGAACCACGAGGGGCGGCGGGCCCGCCGCGCGGGCGCGCTCGTAGAGCCGCGCCTGCGCCTCGAAGCCCAGATCGCCAAGGCTCGGGTCTTCCCGCTTCGCGGCATAGCTCGCGATCACCCGCGCCGGATGCCGCAACAGGAAGACGTGGCGCATCCCGCCCATCCAGTCCTCGGGCCAGCCCGGGCGCATGTGATGGGTCATCAGCTTCAGGTAGTAAACGGCGCGCCCCCCCGGCACCGGCCCGGCAAGGTCCGCCGCGACCCGGGCAGGATCGGTCTCGCCCGCCGCCATGATCTCGGATGCCATGGGGTGATCCGCCCCCGTTTCGGCGAGGTAGGCGGCGTAGAACGGCTCGTCGGCCACCGCGCAGTCGGCCCGGCTGGCGAAGGCATACATCAGCGCCGTGGAAAGGTTGCGCGGGCCCGACCACATGGCGATGCGCAGCGTGCTCATGCCGTGACCCGCGCCACCAGGTCGGCGTAGAGCGCGCGCAGGCGCAGGGTCACCGGTCCGGCCTCGCCCGAGCCGATCCGCCGCCCGTCGATCTCGCCAACGGGCGTCTGCGCCCCGAAGGTGCCGGTCAGAAAGGCCTCGTCGGCCCCGTAGGTCTCCACGAGGCTGAAATTCTTCTCCCGCACCGTGATCCCGTTGGCGCGGCAAAGCCCGATCACCTTGCCGCGGGTGATGCCGTTCATGCAGTAGTCGCCGGTCGAGGTCCAAACCTCGCCGCCGCGCACGATGAAGAAGTTGCAGGCATTGGTGGTGTTCACGAAGCCATGGACATCGAGCATCAGCGCCTCGTCGGCCCCGGCCTTCTCGGCCTGGATGCAGGCCAGCACGCAGTTGAGCTTGGAGTGGGAGTTCAGCTTCGGGTCCTGGCTCATGGGAAGCCCCCGGATCTGCGGCACCGTGGCCAGCCGGACGGGCCGGCCGAGCCGCGGCACGGAGTGCTCCGCGATGATCGCCACGGTCGGGCCCGATCGCGATAGCGAAGGGTGCTGGAACGGGCGCACCTTCACGCCGCGCGTCACCATCAGCCTGGCATGGGCATCGCGCTCCATGCCGTTGGCCCGGCGCACCGCATCCAGTGCCGCCGCCACCTCCGCGCGGTCCATCCCGATGTCGAGATCGATCGCGCGCGCCGCCTCGAACAGGCGGTCGAGATGCTCGTCGAGAAAGGCCCAGCGCCCGTTGTGGAGCCGAAGCCCCTCCCACACCCCGTCGCCCAGCATGAAGCCGCTGTCGTAGACGCTCACCCGCGCCTGGTCCTTCGGCACGAGCGCACCGTTCAGCCAAAGCGTCAGCGCCGCGTTGCGCGGGTCGTCCTCGGCGTCGTGGGTCGTCACGGGCGTTTCCATGGCCGGCAGGGTGCAAAGGGCGCCGTCCTGTTTCAAGCGGTAAAACCCCCGTGACTTCACGCGTTGCTGAATCGACGGCTCCGCCGCCCCGGCACATGGTGCCCGAAGACGCCGGCACCCTCCGGCCCACCCGCCAGGAGATTGCCCGCCATGATCGCCAGGAACGGAGCCAGGAACCCCGTCCTCCTCGCCCTCGCCATCGCGCTGGGCATCGTCGTGAACTGCACCGCCGCCCGCGCCGCCGAAACCGAAACGCTCACCGTGGCAGGCGGCTGCTTCTGGTGCGTCGAGGCCGATTTCGAGAAGGTCGAGGGCGTGCACGAGGTGGTCTCCGGCTACACCGGCGGCACGGTGGAGAACCCCACCTACCGCCAGGTCGTCGCCGGCGGAACGGGGCACTACGAGGCGGTGGAGATCCGTTTCGATCCCGCGGTCGTCACCCGGCCCGAGCTGCTGCACCTCTTCTTCCGGTCCATCGACCCAACCGATCCCGGCGGCCAGTTCTGCGACCGCGGCGAAAGCTACCGGACGGCGGTGTTCGTGGGCACCGCCGAGGAGCAGCGGCTGGCCCGCGAGGCCCGCGCCGAGGCCCAGGAAGCGCTCGGCCGCACCATCGTCACGCCCATCCTGCAGTCCGCCCCGTTCTACGAGGCCGAAGCCTACCACCAGGACTACTACAAGAGCTCCGACATCATCATCACCCGCTTCGGCCCCCGCTCCAAGCAGGCCGCCTACGATCTTTACCGCGACGCCTGCCGCCGCGACGAGCGGGTCCGCGAGCTCTGGGGCGAGGCGGCCCCCTTCGCGCGCGGCTGACCGGGCCCCGTTCGAGTGCCGGCGCGGCTGCGGCCGCGCCCCTCGCCGCCCTCCGGCCCGCACCGGTCCGCCGCGCGCCGGGCCCGGGTAGCCCGGCATCTCTCCGCCCCCGGCCCGGTCCCCCGCTCCCGGCAGGAACGCCGCACACCCCGTCCACCGCAAAACCGCCCGCCCCCACTTTGGCCCCGAAATACCTCGGGGAGCGCGAGGGGCAGCGCCCCTCGCTCCACCGCACCGCGGGCCCGGGCCGGGGCCGCGTCAGCCCACGTCGCAGGCGGCGATGGCGGCCATGTTGAGAATATCGGTCTCGGTCATGCCGGTGGAGCAGATCTGGATCGGCCGGTCCACGCCGGCGAGGATCGGGCCGATCACGGTCGCGCCGCCCATCTCCTGCATCAGCTTGACCGAGATCGAGGCCGAATGCCGCGCCGGCACCACCAGCACGTTCGCCGGCCCCGACAGGCGGCAGAAGGGGTAGGCCGCCATGGCGCGCGCGTTCAGCGCCACGTCCACCGTCATTTCTCCCTCGAACTCGAAGTCCACGCCGCGCGCCTCCAGCACCCGGGGCGCGCGGTGCATCTTCTCGGCCCGTTCGGAAACCGGGTAGCCGAAGGTGGAGAAGCTCACGAAGGCCACCCGCGGCTCGAGGCCGAGGTCGCGGGCCACCGCGGCGGCGCGCATGGCGATGGTGGCGAGTTCCTCCTCGTCGGGCCATTCGTGCACCAGCGTGTCGGCGATCAGCACGATACGGCCCTTCAGCAGGAGCGCCGTCACCCCCACGGCCCCGGCCTCGGTGCTGGCGTCGAAGACGTGGTTGATCAGTTCCAGCACATGGGCCGACTTGCGCGTCGCCCCCGTTACCAGCCCGTCGCCATGGCCATGGGCCAGCATCAGCGCCGAGAACACGTGGCGGTCCCGGGCCGCGAGCCGGTGCACGTCCTGCGCATCGAAGCCCTTGCGCTGCAGCCGCTCGGAAAGGAAGGCCTTGTAGGTTTCCAGGTGCTCGGTGTTCGCCGCGTTGACCACCCGCAGCTCCCGCACCGCGTCCCCCAGCCCCGCGCCCTCGAGGCGCTCCCGCACATCGGCCTCCCGGCCGACGACGAGCGCCCGCCCGAAGCCCGATCGCTGGTACTGCACGGCGGCGCGCAGCACCCGCACGTCGTCGCCCTCGGCGAAGATCATCGTGGCCTGGGCCGCGCGCGCCCGGGCCTGCAGGCCGCGCAGGATCGAGGCGGTCGGGTCCATCCGGCCCTTCAGCGCCGCCTCGTAGGCGTCCATGTCCACGATGGGGCGCCGGGCCACCCCGGTGTCCATCCCGGCCTTCGCGACGGCGGGCGGGATCCGGTGGATGAGCCGCGGGTCGAACGGCGTGGGAATGATGTAGTCCCGCCCGAAGGAAAGCTTGCGCCCGTAGGCCATGGCCACCTCGTCGGGCACGTCCTCGCGCGCCAGCTCGGCCAGCGCCCGGGCGCAGGCGATCTTCATCTCGTCGTTGATCGCCCGCGCGTGGATGTCGAGCGCGCCGCGGAAGAGGTAGGGAAAGCCGAGGACGTTGTTCACCTGGTTGGGGTAATCCGATCGCCCCGTGGCGACGATCGCGTCCACCCGCACCTCGTGGGCCTCCTCCGGCGTGATCTCGGGATCGGGGTTGGCCATGGCGAAGATCACCGGGTTGTCGGCCATGCTCTCGACCATTTCCGGGGTCAGCGCGCCCTTGACCGACAC
>CAYXOX010000013.1:0-41981 GCA_964466745.1 uncultured Rhodobacterales bacterium | reverse complement strand
CTTGCGGTCGAGCTTGTGGCGGCGAAGGTCTTCTTCCTCCCATGTCTTGTCGCGCCAGGCCTCGAAGGCTTCAAAACCGCGGTCCTGCCGGCGGAGCTCGCCGCGGTCCACCCAGAGCGTGGCGCGGGTCAGGCGGCGCAGGAAGGCGCGGTCGTGCGAAATCACGACGAAAGCCGCGCGCGTGGCCGAAAGCGTGGATTCGAGCCAGGCGATGGCCGCGATGTCGAGATGGTTGGTGGGCTCGTCGAGCAGCATCAGGTCGGGCGCTTCGGCCAGCAACCGCGCCAGCGCGGCGCGCCGGCGCTCCCCGCCCGAGGCCGTGGCGACGGGGCGTTCTGGGTCGAAATCCAGCCCCTCGGCGGCCGCCTCGACGCGGTAGAGCTCGGCGGGCCCGAGGGGCGCCGCGGCGAACTCTCCGAGGGTGGCGAAGCCTTCCATGGTGGGCTCCTGCTCCATGTAGCCCACCGAGGTGCCCGCCGGCACCGCGCGCGTTCCGGCATCGGGCTCCACCAGCCCCGCCATGAGTTTCATCAGCGTGGACTTCCCCGAGCCGTTGCGGCCCACGAGAGCGATCCTGTCGCCCGGCTGCACCGCGAGCGACACCGCCTCGAAGAGCGGCGCGCCGCCGAAAGTGAGCGAGACATCGGTGAGCTGGAGAAGCGGGGCACGGGCCATGCCGGCGAGCTAGAGAGCCGCCGCGGCCGCGTCAAGCGCCGGTCGGAGCGTCGGTGTCAGGAGGCGTCGGCGCGCAGCAGCCGGGCGCGGCCCGCCGGGATCGCCGCGATCTCGAGCCCGGTGAAGACGTGCAGCGTGTTCATCTCGCGGTCCACCACGGCATGGTCGGACACCCAGCCTCCCATCGCGAGATAGGTGCGCAGCAGCGGCGGCATCCGCAGCATGGCCTTGCGCGCGTCGGGCCGCCGGCGCAGCCGCGAAGCGAAGCGGAACACGTTGGGCGCCTTCACCTTGGGCAGCCAGCGCTTGGGGGCCAGGTGGCGCGCCTTGAGCATCGCGAAGGCATCGGAATAGGCATCGGCATCGGTCCCCCGGAACGAGGAGCAGCCGAAGAGCATCTCCACCCCCTCCTCGTCCACGAACCGGGTCATCGCGCTCCAGGCCACCCGGAGCACATCGGGGTCGTGGACCTCGGGGTGAATGCAGAACCGCCCCATCTCAACCATGCGGCCGGGGAAGCTGCGCAGCGCCGACAGCTCGTAGAACTGCGCGGCATAGCTGCGGCCGATCTCGCTGCCGTCGTCCAGCGGCATCAGCCGGAAACAGCACACCAGCCAGCCGGTTTCCCGTTCCTCGACCAGCACGTGGCGGCAACAGGGATCGAAGGCATCCGAATCGCGGCCGTCCGCACCCCCGGTGGCGCCCGTGCCGGCGATGAAGGCACGGTAGCGCAATTCCTGCGCCCGGCGCAGATCTTCCTCGGTTTCGGCGAAGCGGGCGATGTAGCGCCCTGCGCGTCTGGTGAGCATCCTGCGGCTTCCTTCCCTTGGCGGGCGCCGAGCCTGACCCTAGTTACTGCGAGCGCAAGGTGACACTCAAGCGTGACGGCGGCGCGACAGGCAACGCCCTCGCGAGGAAAGGCCGAAGATGGAAAAACTGCTCAAGTCCGAAGCGGAGTGGCGCGCCGAGCTCGATGACCTCGCTTTTCGCGTGATGCGCGAGCACGGTACCGAACGCGCGTTCACCCACGACGATTTTCCGAAGGCGCCGGGCGTGTTTCGCTGCCGGGGCTGCGGCGCCCCCCTGTTCGATGCCGCCACGAAGTTCGACAGCGGAACCGGCTGGCCCTCGTTCTACGCACCCATCGACAAGGAGATCGTGGGCGAAAGCGAGGACAGAAGCTGGTTCATGCGGCGCACGGAGGTGCACTGCAACCGTTGCGAGAGCCACCTCGGCCATGTCTTTCCCGATGGCCCGGCCCCCACGGGGCTGCGCTATTGCATCAACGGCGTGGCGCTGAGATTCGAGCCCGAGGCGGGCGCGCCGGGCTGAACGGGCCAGGCCCGGACCGGGACGCCCTGCCCGTCTGCCGACGCGATCACTCCAGGATCTGCTCCGCGTCGAAGCGGCCGATGTTGCCCAGAAGCTGGCGCAGGAAGGTCGTGTCGCGAACGGAGCTTTCGGTAACCCGCCGGGCCAGCGGCACCACGCGGCCGTCCTCCAGCGTGAACCGCTCCACGTTGCTGACAACGCCGTCGGGCGCGAAACTGATCGCCACCACCTGCCGGTCGACGACGCGCGGGGCGAGCCAGCCCAGCTGCTCGCGCCGGGAAGCCACGTAGAAATACGCACTGTCGGTCAGCACGCCGGAGGCCGACGGCGGGCCGACCACATCCTCGACCGTGGCGCGCGTATCGATGCCCACGAGGATTTCCTCGAGCTCGGCATCGGTGGGCGCGTAGCCGTGGTTGCGCACGATGGGCTGGCACGCGGCCAGCGCCATAAGCGCGCCCACCGCAACGCACCGACGCGCCAACTCTCCCCAATCCGCCGCCCTGATCGCCGCATGCTTCATTTCGCCGACCTTGCTCCGCTGCGCCGTGCCGTCTATGCGCAGTATCGCACACCGGTGCCTCGCTGCAACACAGGACCTCGCGCCATGGGCCCCGTGCCGCTCCGCCCCGCACAGCTCTCCCGCCACCGGCCCCACGGCTTCGAGATCGTGCCCGATGCCGAGGCTTGTGCCGCGCTGGCAGGCGAGCTGGAGCTTCTGGCGCTGCGCAAGCTGCGGTTCGCGGGCGAGCTGCGCCCCGAGGGCGCGGCCGACTGGCGGCTCGAGGCCCGGCTCGGCGCCACCGTCGTCCAGCCATGCGACATCACGCTGGAACCGGTGACCACCCGGATCGAGGAGCCCGTCACGCGCCTGCTTCTCGCAGAACCGCCGCCCGAGCCGGAGGCGGGCGAAACCGAGATGCCCGATGACGACACGGTGGAGCCCCTGGGCCGCACGATCGATCTGGAACGCATGATGCGCGAGGCGCTGGCGCTTGCCCTGCCCGCCTTCCCGCGCGCGCCCGGGGCGGAACTCGGCGTCCTCGAGGCCCGCCCGCCGGGGGCGAAGCCGCTGGACGACACGCCGAACCGGCCGTTCGAGGCGCTCGCGGCCCTGCGCGACAGGCTGGACGGCGCCGGGGGCACAGACGACGAAGCCGGCACACCGCGGAAAGAGCGCGGGAACGACGCCGGCCGCGGCGCGGACGAGGGCCCGGACAGCACCAAGAACCGCGGCGCCAAGGGCTAGCACACGCGGGCCCGAACGCGACTCCGCCGCCAAGTGCGCTGCCGTGCCTCGGGCCATTCGGCAGCAGATGCCGGCCGCCCGAAGGCATCGCAGCGTGCCGCTTGCGCCCCGTTAACGGCGCCGGGAAACGGCCGGGAAAGGGCTTGCGCGCCCCGGGAATTACGCTATGTTCGCGCGCTCATTGCACCCGGGGCGCGGCACGGGGACGGCGGGCGCCACCGGGCGTGGCGCCGCACCGCCATTCCGGTCTTCGGGCGGCAGTGTCCCTGACACCGAGAATTTCGAGGTTGAGACATGGCTGTCCCTCAGAACAAGGTCACGCGGTCCCGCCGCAACAACCGCCGCTCGCACGATGCGCTCACGGCGGACAATCCAAACGAGTGCACGAACTGCGGGGAGCTCAAGCGCCCCCACCATGTCTGCCCCTCCTGCGGTCACTATGCCGATCGCGAGGTGGTGGCCATGACCGAAGAGATCGACCTCGACGAAGACGCCGCGGCGTAACGGTCCGCGGCCGGGGGGCCTGCCGCAGCCCATGAGCACGACCGAACCACAGCAGGGTTCCGGCATTGTCCGGGGTGCCTCGGCGCCGAAGGTGGTGCTTTCGGTCGATGCGATGGGCGGCGATCTCGGCCCCGAGGCGGTCGTGGCCGGGCTCGCACGCGCGGCCCGGAAGAATCCCGACATCGCATTCATCCTGCACGGGCCGCGCGAACGGCTCGAGCCGCTCGTGGCGCGGCGCCGCCTCGGCAACAGGTGCGTGGTGCGCGACGCGCGCGGGGTGGTGGAGATGGCGGCCAAACCCTCGCAGGTAATGCGTCACGGCGAAGACACCTCGATGTGGTCGGCGCTGGAATCGGTGCGCACCGGCGAGGCGCAGGTCTGCATCTCCTGCGGCAACACCGGGGCGCTGATGGCGCTCTCGATGATGCGGCTGCGCAGGCTGCCGGGTGTCGCGCGCCCTGCCATCGCTGTGCTCTGGCCCTCGCGGAACGAAACCGGCGTGACGGTCATGCTCGACGCCGGGGCCGATGTGCGCGCCGATCCCCAGGATCTTCTGCGCTTTGCGCTCATGGGGGCATCCTACGCGCGCAACGGGCTTGGCGTACGGCATCCGCGGGTCGGACTGCTCAACGTGGGCACCGAGGAGCACAAGGGCCGCAGCGAGCTGCACGAGGCCCACGATCTCATCTCCGAGGTTGCCCGGGAAGCGAACTTCAGCTTCGCGGGCTACGTTGAGGGTGGCGATCTGACGTCGGATTCGCTCGATGTCATCGTCACCGACGGGTTCACGGGAAACGTGGCACTGAAGGCGGCCGAGGGTACGGCCCGCTTCATCCGCGAAACGCTGCGTGCCGCCTTCGCGCACAGCCCGCTTTCCCGCCTTGCGTCACTCCTGGCCTACACATCGCTGCGTCGCCTCTCCAAGCGGATTGACCCCCGCCGGGTCAACGGCGGGGTCTTTCTCGGCCTCAACGGAACCGTGGTGAAGTCCCACGGCTCGGCCGATGCCACCGCCGTTGCCGCCGCCGTGAAGCTCGCCTGGCAACTGGGAGAATCGGGCTTCACGGAAAAGCTGGCGGCGCGGGTTGCAAGTGCCGTGGCACTACCACAAGATGCCGCCTCACCGGACGAAGAGGGCGGGCAGGACACATGACACGGCGCGCCGTCGTCTCAGGGACCGGGCACTACCTGCCCGAGCGGATCGTCGAAAACGCCGAATTCGAAGCGTCGCTCGATACCACGGACGAGTGGATTCGCTCACGGTCGGGAATCGAGCGTCGCCACTTCGCCGCCGAGGGCCAGACCACGTCGGATCTCGCCGCCCGCGCGGCGCGGGCCGCGCTGGAGAACGCGGGCCGCACGCCGGCCGACATCGACGCGCTCATCGTGGCGACCTCCACGGCCGATCTTACCTTCCCATCGGCCGCCACCATGGTGCAGGACGCCATCGGGATGACGCGCGGCTTCGCTTTCGACGTCCAGGCCGTCTGCGCCGGGTTCATCTTCGCGCTAGCCAATGCCAACGCCATGATCGTCGCCGGCCAGGCCGACCGCGTGCTGGTGATCGGCGCGGAGACCTTCAGCCGCATCATGGACTGGACCGACCGCTCCACCTGCGTGCTCTTCGGCGACGGCGCCGGCGCCGTGGTACTCGAGGCCGCGGAGGGAAAGGGCACCTCGGCCGACCGCGGCATCCTCGCGATGGATCTCAACAGCGACGGGCGTTTCCGCGACATTCTTTACGTGGATGGTGGCGTTTCGACGAACACCACGGGCTTCCTGCGGATGCAGGGAAAGGAAGTCTTCCGCCACGCTGTGGAAAAGCTTTCGAGCACGGCGGAGAAGGCCCTGGAGAACGCGGGCCTGCGCAGCAGGGACGTGGACTGGATCGTCCCGCACCAGGCCAACCTGCGTATCATCAAGGCCACCGCCAACCGGATGGGCGTGCCGATGTCGCGGGTCGTCGTCACCGTTCAGGACCACGGCAACACCTCGGCGGCGTCGATCCCGCTGGCGCTTTCGGTGGCGGCCGAGGAGGGCCGGTTTTCGCGGGGCGACGTGATCGTCACCGAGGCGATCGGCGGCGGTCTGGCCTGGGGGGCCATCGTCCTGCGCTGGTAGTGCCTTACCCCCTCGTGCCAACCCCTTGATTTCCTGCCCTCCCAGTTGACGCGCTGCGGCAATGCGACCTATGCTCGGCCGGACCCTGGGGAGAACAGAACATGGCGCAGAAAACCCTCACGCGCATGGACCTGAGCGAAGCCGTCTTTCGCGAGGTCGGCCTGTCGCGAAACGAAAGCGCGCAGCTCGTCGAAAGCGTCCTCGGGCACATGTCCGACGCGCTCGTGCGCGGCGAAACCGTGAAGATCTCCTCGTTCGGCACCTTCAGCGTGCGCGACAAGGCCGCGCGCATGGGCCGGAACCCGAAGACCGGGGAAGAGGTTCCCATCCACCCCCGCCGGGTCCTGACGTTCCGGCCCTCCCACCTGATGAGGGATCGCGTCGCCGCCGGCAACAAGTCGGACTGAGCATGTCGAAATCGCGCGAGGCCTTTCGCACCATCAGCGAGGTGGCCGACTGGCTGGAAACGCCGGCCCATGTGCTGCGCTTCTGGGAAAGCAAGTTCGCGCAGGTCAAGCCGGTGAAGCGGGCCGGAGGGCGCCGCTACTACCGGCCGGCCGACATGGAGCTTCTCGGCGGCATAAAGCGGCTGCTCCACGACGACGGAATGACGATCAAGGGCGTGCAGAAACTGCTCCGCGAAAAGGGCGTGCGCCACGTGGCCGCCATGAGCCCGCCGCTCGATTTCGTGGTGACCGAAGACGAGCCGGAACAGCGCGGCGTCGTCGTCCCGTTCGGCGCGCCGGGCGAACTGCCGCTCGGCCATGCGCCCCAGCGGCGGGCCGAAGCCGCCGAGACCGGCCGCCGGGATGCCGGCGCCACCGCCGCCCCGGCGAGGCCCGAGGAGGAAGGAGCGCCGCGCGAACCTGCGAAGGAGCAACAGCGCACGGAATCCGCCCCCGAAAAGGCAGGCGCACGGGAAACACAGCCTCCCGCCGCGCCGGAGGCCCCGCATGCCCGCCCCGCAATCAAGGTGCCCGAAGACCCCGCCGTCGCCGATTTCCCGCCCCGCCCCGACGTGCTCGCCAGGCTGTACCGTGGCAATGCCGCCGACCTGGCCGGCCGCGCGCCGGCGATTGCGCCCATCTTCGAGCGCCTCGGCGCCCATGTGCACCGGCTTGGCGAACGCGCGCGGTGACGTTAGCGCCCGAATTCGCTCTTGCTCCCGTCTCGCGATGAGGTATGACGTGAGCCTCGTCGGGCTATGGCGCAGCCTGGTAGCGCGTCCGTCTGGGGGACGGAAGGTCGCAGGTTCGAGTCCTGCTAGCCCGACCAGACCACCCCTCCATCCGCCCGCAGGCGCGGGCCCTGCCGTTCCGGGCCCGTGACGGGCCTCCTTCCAAGCCAGCGCATCGCCGCGCTCGCGCGCTCGGGCGTGATCCGCACCGAGCGGCCGCTCGATGACGGGCAGGTTCAGCCAGCCAGCCTCGATCTGCGCCTGGGCGCCGAAGCGATCCGGGTACGGGCGAGCTTTCTTGCCGGCGCTGGGCGAAAGGTGGCCGACCGGCTGGAAGACTTCGAGATGCACCGGATCACCCTTGCCGGCGGCGCCGTGCTCGAAAAGGGCTGTGTCTACCTCGTCGAGCTGCAGGAAAGCCTGGCGCTGCCAGAGGGTTGCACCGCGGTTGCCAATGCAAAGTCCTCGATCGGGCGTCTCGATGTACTGACGCGGCTCATCACCGATGGCGGCACCGAGTTCGACAGGATCGCCCCCGGCTACAGCGGCAAACTCTGGGCCGAGATCTGCCCGCGCAGCTTCTCGGTGCTCGTGCGCCCGGGCATGCGGCTCAACCAGGTGCGCTTCCGTGAAGGCCGCTCGGTGCTGACCGATGCCGAACTGCGCGAACGCCACGCCCGCGAGCCCCTCGTGAGCGGCGCCGGCGAGGCGCCGCTGATCGACGGCGGGCTCAGCTTCTCGGTGGATCTCGCGCCGCGCGCGGGCCGGCTGGTGGGCTACCGCGCAAAGCCGCACACCGGGCTCATCGATCTCGATCTGATCGGCCACTACGACCCCGCGGAGTACTGGGAGCCGGTGGAAACGGATCGCGGGAGGATCATCCTCGATCCGGGTGCCTTCTATATCCTCGTGAGCCGCGAGGCCGTGACGATCCCGGCGGACTGCGCCGCCGAAATGGCCCCTTATCTCGCGATGGTCGGCGAGTTCCGCGTGCATTACGCGGGCTTCTTCGATCCGGGCTTCGGGCTGGCGGCCGCCGGCGGCGCCGGGGCGCGGGGCGTGCTGGAGGTGCGCGGCCACGAAGCTCCCTTCGCGCTCGAACATGGCCAGACGGTGGGCCGTCTCGTCTACGAAAGGATGTCGGAGGTGCCCGAAGCCCTCTACGGTGCGGAGCTCGCGTCCAACTACCAGGGCCAGGGGTTGCGGCTGTCAAAGCACTTCCGCCCCGCCTGAGTTCAGCCGGGACGAGTTTGATTGCAACGCCTTGCGCGGCGTCGTTGATGCGCTACAGGGGCGCGAGCCTACATGCGCCCCGAGCGGCGCGCCATCCGCACGGCCTGACGCGCGGCCTTCTGCGCGCCCGCGCCCTTCCGGGCGGAGGGGCGCGTGCCGCCGGTGCCGTCGGGGTCCGCGCCCTCGGCGCCACCACCGCGCCTGCCGAGGCCGGAGGCAACGTCGATTCCCTTGTCGATGCCGCGGTTGACCACACGGCGCATCACTTGCCGGATGATCATGTTGATGATGCGGTCCATCACTCGTCCTCGCTTTCGCTCGCTCTTGTGAACATATCGTCTTCCTGCCCGTCTTCCAGCCCGTCGCCCTCCTCGGGCGCCTCGCCCCCCGGCGGCGGCCGGCTTTCCAGCAGCCCGGAGGCCCGCAGTTCCTTCAGGCCCGGCAGATCCTTCGCCGACGACAATCCGAAATGATCTAGGAAATTCTGTGTCACCACGAAGGTAACCGGACGGCCGGGCGTCATGCGCCGCCGCCCCAGCCTGATCCAGTCCATCTCGAGAAGCTGGTCGATGGTGCCCCGGCTCACCGAAACGCCGCGGATTTCCTCGATCTCGGCACGGGTGACCGGCTGGTGGTAGGCAACAATCGCCAGCGTCTCGATCGCCGCCCGGGAGAGCTTGCGAAGCTCCACCGTCTCGCGGCTCATCAGGAAGCCGAGGTCGCGCGCGGTGCGGATCGCCCAGGCGTCTCCCACCCGGCAGAGCTCCACGCCACGCCCCTCGTAACGGCGCTGCAGCATCTCGAGCGCCCGGGCCGGATCGCAGCCGTGGGGCATGCGGCCGGCGAACTCGCGCAGGCTCACCGGTTCGGCCGAGGCGAAGAGGATCGCCTCGACCATGCGCTCCTGCTCGGCGAGCGGCGGCGGCTCGAAGAGGGAGCGCTCCTCGGCCTCGGGGCCGGCCTCCGGGCCGTGTTCGAATGCTTCGCGGGGGCCCTCACCTGCCATCGGTCGGCTCTCGCCGGCGGAGGTGAAGCGGCGCGAAGGTCTCGCTCTGGCGCAGCTCCACCCGGCCTTCCTTTGCGAGCTCCAGCGCGGCGGCAAAGGTGGCCGCGGTGGCCGAACGGCGCGCCGCGGGATCGTCCAGCCAGCCCTCGGGCAGGTAGGAGACGATATCGGTCCACTGGCCCGCGAAGCCGATCAGGCCGCGCATCCGCTCCAGCGCCTGCTCCATGGTGAAAACCCGCTCGCGCTCGAACACGTAGGGGCGGAAATCGTCGTGCGTGCGGACCCGGGCGTAGGCCTGCAGCAGGTCGAGCAGGGTCGCGCCGTAACGGACGTCCCGGATGCGCGACACCTCTTCGGGCAGCCCGCGGGCGAACCTGTCGCGCCCGAGCCTGTCGCGCGCCATCAGCGCGGCCGCGGCGGTGCGCATCGCCTCCAGCCGCTCGAGCTGGAACGCGAGGTAGGCGGCAAGCTCCTCGCCCGTGGGCCCGTCCTCCTCGGGATCGGGCGGCAGCAGAAGCCGCGACTTCAGAAAGGCCAGCCAGGCCGCCATCACGAGGTAGTCCGCCGCCAGCTCGATCCTCAGCTTTCGCGCCCGCTCCACGAAGGCGAGGTATTGCTCGGCCAGCGCAAGAATGGAGATCGCCCGCAGGTCCACCTTCTGGGTGCGCGAAAGGGTGAGCAGAAGATCGAGGGGGCCCTCGAAGCCTTCGACATCCACGATCAGCGCCTCTTCGGCGCGCGGGCCCTCCTCGGGCTCCCACGCGGCATCTTCGCCGGCATCGAGGTGATCAGACACCATCGGCACGCACCTCGTGGGCTCCGTCCGCGAAGGCGGACGGGGCGGAAAGCGCGGCGAGCTCGGCCTCCAGCGCGGTGATATCGGCAGGCTCGGGCGGCCTCCGGGCCGCAAGCGCCGCCTCGGCCCGCGCGAGGGAGGCGCCCTCGAGCCGGCCTGCCGCGGCAACCACCGCCTCCATCTCGGCGCGCCCGCCGTTGCAATGGAGCGCCACGTCGCAGCCCGCGGCGCGGGCGGCCGCGGCCCGCGCGCCGAGGGGGCCCGAAAGCGCCTGCATCGAAAGATCGTCGCTCATCAGGAGCCCCGAAAAACCGATGCGCTCGCGGATCGCGGCGATGACGGGGGGAGAGAGGGTGGCGGGGCGCACTGCATCCAGCGCGGTGTAGACGACATGCGCGGTCATGCCCATGGGCAGATGCGCCAGCGCCCGGAACGGCGCGAAATCATGTGCATCGAGGGCTTCCAGCGGCGCCTCCACGCGCGGCAGTTCGAGATGGCTGTCGAGCCGGGCGCGCCCATGCCCCGGAAGGTGCTTGAGCACGCCGAGCACGCCGCCCGCGGCCTGCCCGGCCGCCAGCGCCGCTCCCGCCTCGGCCACGATGCCAGGATCGGTGCCGTAAAGCCGGTTGCGCAGGATGGGATGGGTGCCGGCATCGGCGATGTCACCGAGGGGCGTGCAGTTCACGTCGATCCCGACGCCGGCGAGTTCGGCCGCCATCACCCTGCCCCGCACCCACATGGCCCGGGCCAGCTGTTCGCGCGGCACGCGCGCGGCCTGATCGAGCGCCGGCAGGCGGGCCGCCCAGTGCGGCGGCCCCATCCTCTGCACGCGGCCGCCCTCCTGGTCGATCGCCACCGGCGCGTTCCGCCCCACGGCCTCGCGCAGACCGGCAACGAGCCGCCTCAGATCGTCGGGGGACGTGACGTTGCGGGCGAAGAGGATGAAGCCGAAGGGATCGGCCTCGCGGAAGAAAGCGGCTTCCCCGGGGGCCAGTGCCGGGCCGCTGCATCCCAGAATGACGGCCGCCGGGGCTCCCATGCTATCAGCGCGTCACGACGGGGATGCAATCGGTGTTCTCGGCCACGAGCGTGGCGCAGAAGCGGCGCGCCTCGGAAAGATCCTCGAACCCCACGACGCGCAGGCGGAAGAAGCTGCGGCCGCCCGAGGTCGCCTGCTGGACGACCCGCCCCTTGCCGTCGAAATAGGCCGCGAACCGGCTGGAGATGCGTACCCACTCGGCCAACGCCGTCTCGCGGCTGTCGTAGGCGCCGAGCTGCACGAGGCGCGTTCCGGGCGTTATGCTCGCGGGGTCGACCTCGCGGGGCGCCGTCACGGCGGCCGTCGTCTGTGCCGAGGCGCTGCTCGCGACGAGGCGCGCGCCCGGCCGGAGGCTCGGGCGGTCGGAACGGCCCACGGCGCGCGCCGTGGCCGATACCAGCACGGGCTCGGGCGCGGCGGCCTCCGCCGGCTCGAGCGGGCTCAGGGGGTCGGCATCGCGGGCCAGCTCGTCGGCGAGTTCCAGTATGGCCGCGGCATCGAGCCGCTCGGTGCGGCTCTCGACCTCGCCCAGCGGCTCGGCGGCCGCCGGCCGGGGCGCGAGCGCGGCGCTGGTGTCGACAACGCCGAGCGGCGTGTCTTCGGGCGCCAGTTCGGGGGGCGGCGGAGCCAGCACGACCCTGTCTTCGGGCGCGGCGGCGCCGCCATCCTCGGCAACGCGGTTCACCGCGAGCCCGGTGTTGGGAGCGATCTCGCCGCCTGGCGCCTCGGGCGCCACGCGCATCGGCCCGTCGAGCGCCTGCACCACGGGCACGCCGGAGACGTCGCGCATCACGAGCTGGTATCCCCACGCGACGATACCCGCCAGCAGGGCGAGCGAAATGATGCCACCGACAACCTGAAAGGCGCGCCCGAAGGCACGCGCGATGCCGCGCTCGGGCGCGTCACCCGTCTCGGTGAACTCCTCGTTCATCTCCGCCTCACTGCCTCGGCTCGCGCGCCATGTGCGCCGGCGCGTGCCGTCCGGGTTTCCGCGGCCTGCCTCGACCCCGACCCGTGCGCCTTGCTCAGCGCATCTCGTCGACCGGGGTCACGCCCAAGATACCAAGACCGGACGAAATGACAACGGAAACGGCGCGCGCCAGCGCGATTTTGGCAAGGCTCGCCTCGGGCGCGTCCTCCTGCAGGAACCGCAGGGAAGGCTCGTCGTGGCCCCTGTTCCACAATGCGTGGAACTCGGAGGCCAGCTCGTAGAGATAGAAGGCCACCCGGTGCGGCTCGTGGGTGCGCGCCGCGATCTCCACGAGGCGCGGCCATTCGGCGATCTTGCGCAGCACGGCTAGCTCCGCGGGGTGCGAAAGCCCGGCGGGATCGGCCGCCGCCAGCGCGGCGTCATCCACCGCAAGGCCCGCCTCGGCCGCCTTGCGCAGCACCGACATCACCCGCGCATGCGCATATTGCACGTAGAACACCGGATTGTCCTTCGACTGCTCCTGAACCCGATCGAAATCGAACTCGAGGGGCGCGTCGTTCTTGCGGGTGAGCATGTGGAACCGGGTCACGTCGGGGCCCACCTGCTCGACGACGTCGGCAAGGGTCACGAAGGTGCCCGCCCGCTTGGACATCTTGAAGGGCGCGCCGTGCTTGGTGAGCTTGACCAGCTGGGTGAGCTTGACGTCGAGCGGCACCCGCCCGCCCGAAAGCGCCGAGACCGCGGCCTTCATGCGCTTCACGTAGCCGCCGTGGTCGGCGCCGAAGACGTCGATCAGCATGTCGAAGCCACGCTCGATCTTGTCGAAGTGGTAGGCGATGTCGGGAGCGAAATAGGTCCAGCCGCCGTCGGACTTGCGCACCGGGCGGTCCACGTCGTCGCCATGGGCGGTCGACCGGAAGAGCGTCTGCTGCCGTGGCTCCCAGTCTTCCGGGGTCTTCCCCTTGGGGGGATCGAGAACGCCCTCGTAGATCAGCCCGGCCTCGTCGAGCCGCGCCAGCGCGGCCTCGATCCGCCCCGTCCCGTAGAGCGATTTCTCGGAGAAGAAGACGTCCATCGTGACCCCGAGCGAGGCGAGATCGGCCCGGATCAGCTCGAGCATGGCGTCGGTGGCGAAGCTGCGCACCTCGGCCAGCCACTCCGCCTCGGGCTTGTCGAGATAGGCGTCGCCCACCTTCTCCTTCAGCGCCTTGCCCACCTCGATGAGATAGTCGCCCGGATAGGTGCCGTCCTCGAAGGCCACGGCGCGCCCGAGCGCCTCAAGATACCGAAGGTACACCGAGCGTGCGAGCACATCGACCTGCGCGCCGCCGTCGTTGATGTAGTATTCCCGGGTCACGTCGTAGCCCGCGTAGGCGAGCAGCGAGGCGAGGGCATCGCCGAACACCGCGCCGCGGGTATGGCCCACGTGCAGCGGCCCGGTCGGGTTCGCCGAGACGTACTCGACGTTGACCCGCTGCCCTTTTCCCATCTCCGAGCGGCCGAAGTCCGGCGCGCCGAGCACCTGCGCGGGAAGCTCCTGCCAGACGCGCTCGGCCAGCCGCAGGTTGATGAACCCGGGGCCGGCGACCTCGGCGCTCTCGATCCGCGGGTCAGCCGCCAGCCGCACCGCCAGCTCTGCCGCGATCTCGCGCGGCTTGAGACCCGCCGGCTTGGCCAGCACCATCGCTGCATTGGTGGCCATGTCGCCGTGGCCGGGATCGCGCGGCGGCTCCACCGTCACGGCCGAAAGGTCGAGGCCGGCTGGAATCCGGCCGTCGGCGGCGAGCGCGCCGAGGGCGTCCAGCGTCAGTGCGCGGATATCGGAAAAGAGGTTCATCGGGTGCATCCCAAGGGTCGCGGGCGGTTTACCACGCAAACCCGCCGCGTCAACGCGCGCGGGGCGCGCGTGCGGATGCCCGCACTCGGCCTCCGGCGGGCCCGCGCCTGCCGGGCCGACCCTCTCAGCAGCACAGGCGCGCGTGTTCCTGCAGGGCGAAGCGGTCGGTCATGCCGGCGATGTAGTCGGCCACGATTCGGGCGAGTTCGGTCTGCCCGGTGGCGGCGGCCACGTCTTCGCGCCATTTGCCGGGCAGATCAGCCGGGTTGGAGAGGTAATGCGGAAACAGCGCCTCCACCACCGCGGTGACCTCGGCCCGCTTGGCCATCACCTGGGGCGCCCGGTACATCCGCGTAAAGAGAAAACCGCGGATCGCGGCGAGATCCTCGAGCAGCGCCGCGGAGAAGGCGGCCACCGGAGCGCCGAGGCGGCGCACCTCGTCCACGCTGCGCGGATCGGCCTCGGCGAGCCGCTTGCGCGTCGTGTCGATCACGTCCGAGACCATCTGCCCGAACACCCGCCGCAGCGCCTCGTGGCGCCGCCGCTTTCGATCGAGCCGGGGGTAGCGCCTGTCCACCTCGGCATAGGCCTCGCCCACCATCGGCAGCGCGGCGATCTCCTCCTCGTCGAAGAGCCCGGCACGCAGCCCGTCGTGCAGATCGTGGTTGTTATAGGCGATATCGTCGGCCAGCGCGGCGACCTGGGCCTCGGCGCTGGCATGGGTGTCGAGCTCCAGCGCAAGCTCGCGGTCGCAGGCGGCCATGGCCCAGGGCAACGGGTGTGGCACCGGGCCGTTGTGCTTGGCGATGCCCTCAAGCGTGTCCCAGGTGAGGTTGAGCCCGTCGAACGCGGCATAGTGCCGTTCGAGCCGCGTGACGATCCGAAGCGCCTGCGCGTTGTGATCGAAGCCGCCATGGGGGCGCATCAACGCGTCGAGCGCATCCTCCCCGGTATGGCCGAAGGGGGTGTGGCCGAGATCGTGGGCCAGCGCCACGGCCTCCGTCAGCGCCGTCTCCAGCCCCAGCGCCCCGGCGATGGTGCGCGCCACCTGCGCCACCTCGAGCGAATGGGTGAGCCGCGTTCGGAAGCTGTCTCCTTCGTGAACGACGAACACCTGCGTCTTGTGCATGAGGCGCCGGAAGGCGGAGGAATGGATGATCCTGTCGCGGTCGCGCTGGTAAGGCGAGCGGAAGCTGCTCTCCTCCTCGGCGATGGCACGGTCGCGGGCCCGGGCCGGGTGGGCGGCGAAGGCTGCGAGCATGGCCTCTCCTTCACGGCAGGAAGCTGCGGTTGCACGGGCCGGTGCATGGCCGGGGCCCGGGGGTTTTTCCCGGCGCGGTCCCCCGCTCCTAACGCAAAGCTCCGGCGCGGGAAACCGCCTCCGCGCAGGCCCGGCCCCGCCTTGCGCCGCTTCCGTGGCCCGCTTATGTTTGCCCAACGCCATGGAGGACGAGCCTTGCTGACCCTGCCCCCGAAAGTCACGGACCGTGCCTTCGAACGGCTCGCGGAGATCGGTGCCGCCGCCGAGGGCAAGGCACTCAGGATCGCCGTCGCAGGCGGCGGCTGCTCGGGCTTCCAGTACGAGATCAAGCTCGACGCGCCGGACGACGGCGACCTCGTGCTCGAGGGCGCGGGAGAGAAGGTTGTGGTGGACAGCGTCTCGCTGCCGTTCCTCGCGAATGCCGTGATCGACTTCTCCGAGGAGCTGATCGGCGCACGCTTCACAATCGAGAACCCGAACGCCTCCTCCTCCTGCGGCTGCGGCACCTCATTTTCAATGTAGGCTGCGCAAGACCGGCCCGACGTTCGCGGCGCCTGCCGCTTCGCTGTGATTCTCCCAAGCTGCGAAGAAACGGTCGTTTCGCGGTGGCGTTGGAAAGCCTCGCGCTTCCCGTGCCGCTCAGGCGTTAACGCCGGCATTTCGGGCAAGACCAAGGCGAAAGAGGCCCCGCGCCCTCCACAAGGCCCTGCAAGGCCCTGCAAAGCCCTGCGCGAAGCTTCACGCCTTCGCGAGTGTCGTCACGGTTGGCGCGCAGCTGCGTGCTCTACCCCCCCTCGACACCGCGAAACCGTGAGCTTGGTGCGCCAGCGCGGCCCCTCCTGTGCACCTGTGCGCCTTTTCTTCGGAACGCGGCGAAGCTTGCGGCGGATCTCGCGAAATCATCACGATCGGAACGAAATCTTGTGAATTTACCACGGCTTGCGAAGCCCGCCTCGCGGCCACACCTGACAGTCACCGAGGCGCGAAAGTGACCTCGCCAGAAACCGAAACAGACACCACATCCGAAAGGTCTTACCATGAAACTCTCGATGACACTCGCCGCCGCGGCCACCGCCATCGCCGCAACCGCCGGCGTCGCCTCCGCGGCCGACTACAGCTACTTCGGCCTCATCGACGAAGAGCAGAACCGCAGCTCGCGCATCGAGCTCGGCACCGTGCGCGCCGACGCGGGCGGCACGTTGGAGATCCGCCAGTTCCACCGCGGCGTGGTGGGCGACGTGCTCGGCTCGGTTGCCTTGAAGGCTGGCGCCAACAACCAAGTGCGCGTGCCCGTGCTGGACACCAATTTCAATGATGTGATCGCGCAGATCGTCTCGCCGACCGGCGAGGTGCTTGCAACGCGTGTGATCGATATCAACTAAAGGGGACGATGCGGGGAGTCTCCAGCCCCGCTTCACTCAAGACCGGGCCGGCGCGCAGCTCCACGCGCCGGCCTACTTCATTGCCGAAGGCGCCGCGCCCGGCGGGCCCGGCCGCCGCGATCAGCCTTTCGGCCCTTGCGCCTGTTCCCCCTCGCCCGCCGGGTTTTCGCCTTCTTCCCGCGTATCCGTGGCAGCGCTCGCGCCCGCTCCGCCGTCCGGGCCGGGGCTCGGCAGCGCAAGCGTCTCGTCCGGAAGCCGCTCGGGCAGCTCGAGATCGAGCCGTCCCGTCTGCGGATCGACGATCACCTTCGGTTTCTCGGGAAGGGCCGCGATCGCCGTGTTGAGGTCCTCCAGCATCCGCGAGAAGGCCTCGCGCTGGGTTTCCGGCTTGGCCGCTGCGGCGGGCTTGGCCCCGAACAGGAATCTCAACATCGCATCGCATCCTTTGCGGCCTGATCCAACTTGCCTTCAATGTAACCGGCTTGTGCACCGCTTGAAGGGGCGCCCGCGGATTTCCCCGCCGGCGCCCCGGCTGAACCCGAGCCTTGCCGCCGCGGCGCGGCTCGGGCAGAACCGGGCAGGAACGGAGCACGGCCCATGCGCATCGCGACCTTCAACATCAACGGCATCAAGGCACGCCTTCCCGCGCTGATGGCCTGGCTCGAGGAGGCGCGCCCCGACGTGGCGCTCCTGCAGGAGATCAAATCGGTCGACGAGGCCTTCCCCCGCGAGCCCATCGAGGACCTTGGCTACCAGGTGGAAACCCACGGACAGAAGGGCTTCAACGGCGTTGCGATCCTCTCGCGCCTCCCTCTCGAGGACGTGACGCGCGGGCTGCCCGGCGACGACACCGACGAGCAGGCCCGCTGGATCGAGGCAACGGTGATCGGGAGCACCGCGGTACGGCTCTGCGGGCTCTACCTGCCGAATGGCAACCCCGCGCCGGGGCCGAAATACGACTACAAGCTGGCCTGGATGGAGCGCCTGAAGACACGCGCGCAAGACCTTTTGAAATCGGAGGAATGCGCGATAATGGCCGGGGATTACAACGTGATCCCCGAGCCCCGCGATGCCGCCCGCCCCGAGGCGTGGGCGCGCGATGCGCTCTTCCTGCCGGAGAGCCGCGCCGCCTTCCGCCGCATCCTCAACCTCGGCTACACGGACGCCTTCCGCGCCCGCACCAAGGCGTCGGGCCACTACAGTTTCTGGGATTACCAGGCCGGTGCCTGGGACCGGAACGACGGCATCCGCATCGATCACCTGCTGCTCACGCCGCAATGCGCCGACCGGCTGCTCGACGCCGGGATCGACGCCGAAATACGCGGGCGCGAGAAGCCCTCCGATCACGTCCCGGTCTGGGTCGACCTCGACGCGTGAAGGCCGCGGAGCGGGCACGGCGGGCGCGTCAGAACCGCTGCGCCGTCGCGTCGAACCCGTAGAGCCAGTCGAACCGCGAAACGACCGCCCCCGGCGCGAGCCGGCCGGCGAGGCCGAGCGCGAGATGCGCCGCGCGCCGGGTCACCGCGCCGCGCAGGTGGTAGTTGCGCGCGTTGCGGCTGGCCGCATCGATGGCGCGCCGCACCCTTGCCCGCCGCGCTTCCTGGTAGGCGGCCAGCGCTGCGTCCCCGTCGTCGCGGGCGTCCAGCGCGGCGGCAAGAGCCCAGGCATCCTCCAGGGCGAGGTTCGCGCCCTGGGCGAGAAAAGGCAGGGTCGGATGGGCCGCGTCGCCGAGAATCGCCACGCCGCCCGCGTGCCAGCGTGCGGCAACCGGGTGGCGGAACAGCCCCCACAGGTGCACGTCCTCGACCCTGTCGAGATCGGCGCGGATGCCGGGAGAAAACGTCGCGAAAGCGGCGCGCAGGGTGGCCGGCTCGTCGCGATGCGCCCATCCTTCCTCTGCCCAGGCCGCGCGTTCCTCGACGGCCACGAGGTTCAGCCTTCGCCCGTCCCCGATCGGGTAGCGCACGAGATGGCGGCCGGGGCCCATGTGCACCTGCACCACGGGCGGTTCGGGCGCATCGAGCGGCACCGTGGCCCGCCACGCGACCTGCCCGGTGAAAAAGGGCGGCGCGCGCCCGTTCAGCGCCTGGCGCGTGAGGCTGTGCAACCCGTCGGCACCCACCAGCAAACCCGGGCGCAGCGCGGTGCCGTCGGCGAAGTGGAGGCATGGCGGATCGAGCGTGATCGCTTCGGCACGCCGCCCGAGCACGATCTCGGCCCCGGCCTCGCGCGCGCCCGCGGCCAGGACATCGATCAATGCCGCCCGGTGAAGCAGCAGGTAGGCGCCGGCAGCGCGATCGAGCGGCATCCGGAGTACCTCGCGGCCGGCACGGTAATCGCGGAGCACCACCGCCTCGGCGCGCAGTGCCCGGGCCGCGACCGCCGATTCGACGCCCAGCCCGCGGAGCACGGCCATGCCGTTGGGGCTGATCTGCAGACCGGCGCCCACCTCGCGGATGGCCTCGGCCTGTTCGAGCACGGTCACCCGCGCCCCGCGCAGCGCGAGCGCCCGCGCCGCCGCGAGGCCGCCGATCCCGGCCCCGAGGACGACGATGTGCCGCCCCTTCAGCACCGCGCACCCGCCCCGGGCTCGCCCCGGGGCCTCGCAGGAGCCGTCGCGCCCCGGGGGCGGGGAGGCCCCGGGTCAGGCCCGGGGCGGCTCTCGCCAGGCGGAACCGTCATGCCATCGCGGCGCGGGCACGAAAAAGGCGCCGGAAACCCGGCGCCTACGGCGTGATCCTCATGTTCCGGCATCAATCGTCGCGGTGCACCTTCTCGCGGCGTTCGTGGCGCTCCTGCGCCTCGAGGCTCAGCGTCGCGATGGGGCGGGCATCGAGGCGCTTGAGCGAGATCGGCTCCCCGGTCTCCTCGCAGTAGCCGTACTCGCCATCCTCGATCCGCCGCAGCGCGGCATCGATCTTGGCGACCAGCTTGCGCTGGCGGTCCCGGGTGCGCAGCTCCAGCGCACGGTCGGTCTCCTCGGAGGCACGGTCGGCGATATCGGGGATGTTGCGCGCACCCTCCTGCAACCCCTCGATGGTGTCGCGGCTGTCGGCCAGCAGGTCGGACTTCCAGGCAAGCAGCTTCCTCCGGAAGTACTCGAGCTGACGGTCATTCATGAACGGTTCGTCTTCGGCGGGGCGGTAGTCGTCCGGCAGAAAGGTCTCGGCTTTCATTGCGCTCCCCTCGGATCCCGGTTGCGAACCAGCGAACATGCGGCCTAGGCTCTGTGTCATCCGGTCCCCTTTCCGGCGCCGATGTAGCCCAAGCCCCATGGCTTGTCACTAGCCAAAAGCCGCCCGCCGAGGGGCTTGCCGGTGCCCGCGCCGATGGTACGCTGGCGCGAAACAGCGGGGCGGCGAAGCATGAAGCGAACGCATCTCGAACCGGCGCGGGACAGGGCGGACGGAGCATGAACGGTTCCCGGGAGACGGTGGAGATCCGCCCGATCACGGCCGCCGACGAGCTGGCCTGGCGCACCCTCTGGACGGGATATCTCGACTTCTACGAGACCGAGGTGCCCGAGGACGTCTACCGCACCTCCTTCGCACGGCTCCTCGACCCGGACCCGGCCGAGTACTCCGGACTGCTGGCGGTGGCGGATGGACGGCCGGCCGGCCTCGTCCACTACCTCTTTCACCGCCACATGTGGCGAATCGAGGATGTCTGTTACCTGCAGGATCTCTTCGTGGCGCCCGAGGCGCGCGGGCAGGGCCTCGGCGCGGCGCTGATCGAGGCGGTGTACGCCGCCGCCGATGAACGCGGCTGCCCCCGCGTCTACTGGACGACGCAGCATTTCAACGCCGACGCCCGCCGCCTGTACGACCGGATCGGCCGCCTTACCCCCTTCATAAAGTACGAGCGCCCGCCGCTCTGAATGTGGCGATTTTCCGGCCGCTGCCGCGCCTCCGACACAGCCACCGCCGCGGCGGTCACGCGCGAAAACCCTCCGGATCGGAAACAGACGGGCCCGCTGCGCAGCTTTCGCTCCACTTGCGAAACGCATGGCAGATTTTGCCTGACATGCGGCCCTTTCAGGTCATAGGCTTGCCATGTTCCTGCCACGATGCGCCCCCTTGCGCGTCGCCCCGCCCACCGGCGCCTGCCAGCGCCATCATCCTGAACCCGCCCATCGATAGGGCCTCCGCCCCCACGGACCCATGCTCGCTCGCGCCGCCGCTTCCCTCCTCCTTTTCGCCCTCCTCACCGGGTGTTCGAACACCCCGACCGTGGCCGCCCGGACGGCCCCGGCCACGGTGGTGGGCCTGCCACAGATGAAGACCTTCGCGGCCCCCCGGGCCCAGGCGCCGCAGCGCGCCAACGCCGAGATCGCGCGGGACGTGCTGGATCTCACCTTCCGGATGGAAAGCGGACGCGCCCTGCCCGTTCTCTCACGCTTCGAGGGGCCGGTGCGGGTGGCCGTCACCGGCCAGGTTCCGCCGAGCCTCGGCCCCGATCTCGAACGCCTCATCGCGCGGCTGCGCAACGAGGCCGGGCTCGACATCGCGCCGGCCGCGCCGGGTGAAGCGGCGCAGGTGGTGATCGAGGCCGTGCCGCAAGCGGAAATGCGCCGCGCGGTGCCGCATGCCGCCTGTTTCGTCGTGCCCAACGTTGCGTCCTTCGCGGAGTTCCGCCGCTCCCGGCGCTCGCAGGTGGTGGACTGGACCCGCGTCGTCCAACGCACCCGCGCCGCGATCTTCGTGCCGGCCGATGCGAGCCCCCAGGAGCTCCGCGACTGCCTCCACGAGGAGCTCGCCCAGGCCGTGGGCCCGCTCAACGATCTCTACCGGCTGCCCGACAGCGTCTTCAACGACGACAACATCCACAGCGTGCTCACCGGCTTCGACATGCTGGTGCTGCGGGTGCTCAACGCACCCGAGCTGGCCAGCGGCATGACCCGCGAGCAGGTCGCCGCGCGGTTGCCGGCGCTGCTCGCCCGGCTGAACCCGGCGGGCGAGAGTTCCGCACCCGCCGCCGCGGCCCCCGGGCAGGACACGCCGCGAAGCTGGATCACGGCCATCGAGCGCGCGCTTTCGCCCGCCGCCGCGCCGCCCGAACGCCGCGCCGCCGCGGCCGAGGCCCTGGCGATCGCACAGGCCAACGGCTGGAGCGACAGCCGCCGCGGCTTCGCGCACTATGCCTTCGGGCGCAGCGTGATGGAAACCGACACCGAGCTTGCGCTGATTTCCTTCCTCGAGGCCGAGCGCATCTTCGCTGCCCGGCCGGAAACCGCGCTTCACCGTGCCCATGTCGGCGTGCAACTCGCGGCCTTCGCGCTTTCGGTGGGTCAGGCGGAGGCGGCGCTCGCCAGCACCGCGCGCCATGCCGAGACCGCCCGCCGGGCCGAAAACGCAGCGCTGCTCGCCACACTCCTTATGATGCAGGCTGAGGCGCAGGCGATGCTCGGAGACGCCGAAGCCGCGCGTCTCGCCCGGGTGGACAGCCTCGGCTGGGCACGATACGGCTTCGCCACGGAAGCGGAAATCGGGGCACGGCTGCGCGATATCGCCTCGCTGGCCCCGGTGCGGGGCCCGGCGCCGGCGCCGTAGGCCGCCGCTGCGCCCAGGGCGCGGGAGAGGCATCGGGTGGGCAGGCCATGATCGTAGTCGCTGGGGTCGTGCTCGGCGCGGTATGGGGAGCGCTGCTCGCCCGCAGGCGCGGCGGCAGAAGGCTCGACATCGCGCAATACGCCGCCGGTTTCGGGATCCTCTTCGGCCTCGTGGCGGTGTTCCTCTCGGTGTTCCTCGAGCGCATGGCGATGTGAGCCCTGGGGCCACGGATCAAATGCACGGCAGATGCGCTTGCCGCCGCCGCCCCTGCGCCCCATCTCCCTTGCCATGATCAAGTTGACGCCGATCCTTCTTGCCATCCTCTACGGGCTGGTCATGTATCGCTTCTCGGCCTGGCGCACGCGCAAGATGCTCGACGCGCAGTCCACCGAGCTTGCGGACCCCGCGCTGAAGCGGCTCACCGACCGGCTGGCCCGCGCCCTCGAGGTGGACCGTATCCGCGTGCATGTCTTCGAGATCGACCCGGTGAACGGGCTCGCCGCCCCGGACGGGCGCATCTTCATCACCCGCGGATTCTACCGGAAGTACCGGGAGGGCGAGGTCTCGGGCGAGGAAATTGCCAGCGTGATCGCCCACGAGCTCGGCCACGTGGCGCTCGGCCATTCACGTCGGCGGATGATCGATTTTTCGGGCCAGAACGCCATTCGCACGGCGCTGGCCATGGTGCTTTCGCGCATCATTCCCGGCATTGGCGTGTGGATCGCCGGCGCGCTCACGAGCCTGCTCGCCGCGCGCCTTTCGCGCTCTGACGAGTACGAGGCCGATGCCTATGCGGCGGCCTTGCTGACCAAGGCCGGCATTGGCACCGACCCGCAGAAATCGCTCTTCCGCAAGCTCGAGGCGCTCACGGCCGCCCGCGCCGGCGCGGTGCCGGCCTGGCTGCTCAGCCACCCGCGGACCGAAGAGCGCATCGCCGCGATCGAGGCGCTCGAGCGCAAGTGGATCGACGCTCCCAACTGACGCCCCCCGCGATGCCCCGCTCAGCCGTCGGACTCCGCCAGCGCCTTGCCGAGCCGGGGCAATCCGGCCTTCTTCATCAGGGCGCGCAGCTCCCACGGCATTCCCGAGAGCCGTTCCGCCTCTGCCCGAACAGGTTCAACAGCGGCCCGCAAACGACCGGGATCCGAGCGGAAAAACCCAAGGAGGAGTGCATCGGGATCGGCGCGCGCAATCCCGTCCTCGGCCAGAACGTGGCGCGGAAAATCCCGCGCATTGAGGGTGACGATAACATCCGCGCCGCCCGCAACCGCTGCCGCGAGCACGTGAATATCGCTCGCATCGGGCAACCAAAGCCGCCGCTCGAGGCCCTCGGGCGGCACCGCCTCCTCCACCGCCGACCTGGCACGGAACAGCGCGATCGCGCCCCGGGCCAGTGCCTCGTCGGACGGCCCCCGGCGTGCCGCGGCGAGCGCCCATTCCTCCAGCACGCGCGGCGACACCAGCACCTTGAAGAATCCGGCCTCCGCCGCGGCAAGCAGAACCTCGCGCAGCACCGTGGGATAAAGCACGCAGGCGTCGAGCATCGCCTTCACAGACGGAACGCCAATGCCTTGAGGTAGCCGCTTTCGGCAAGATGCGGGTGCATCGGATGATCCGGGCCCGCTCCGCCCTGGTAGAGGATCGCCCCCGCGCGCCCGGCCCGGCCGATCCCGCGCAGGCAGGCCGCCCGGAAGCGCGTCAGATCGGCCGCGTGGGAACAGGAGCAGAGCACCAGGAACCCGCCGGGTGCGACGAGGGGCGCGGCAAGGCGCGCAACCCGCTCGTAGGCCCGCAGCCCCTTCTCCAGCGCGGGTTTCGAGGGCGCAAAAGCGGGCGGATCGCACACGACGAGGCCGAAACGCCGCCCGGCCTCACCCAGCGACTCGAGGGCCGCGAAGGCATCTGCCCGCATCGTCTCGAAGCGGCCGGCAACGCCGCTCGCCGCAGCCCCCGCCTCCGCGAGCGCCAGCGCCGGGGCCGAACTGTCCACCGCGAGCGCACGCGAGGCGCCGGCGGCCAGCGCCGCCAGCGCGAAGCCGCCCACGTGGGCAAAGACATCGAGCACCTCGGCCCCCCGCGCGAGCCGCGCGGCGAACGCCTGGTTCGGGCGCTGATCGAAGAAGAGTCCCGTCTTCTGCCCGCCGAGGAGATCGGCCTTGTATATCGCGTCGTTCATCGGCACGTCGATCGCCGCCGTCGGGGGCGCGCCCCGCAGGGTGATGCGCTCTTCCGGCAGGCCCTCGAGCGCGCGTGTGCGCCCGGTGCCGTTCATCACGACGGTGCCGATTCCCGCCGTCGCGGCCAGCGCATCGGCCAGCGCCTCGCGGTGAGCGTCCGCCCAGGCGGCATTCGGCTGCAGAACGGCGCTGTCACCGAAGCGGTCGATCACCACGCCGGGAAGCCCGTCGGCCTCGGCATGAACGAGCCGGTAGAAGGGGGCGTCGAAGAGCACCTCCCGCAGGGCGAGCGCCCGGCCGAGCCGCGCCTCGAACCATTCGCGGTCGAGCCGCGCCTCCGGGTCGCTGTCGAGCACCCGGGCAACGATCCGCGAGTCCGGCGTTACCGCCACGAGCCCCAGCGGGCGCCGCTCGGCGTCCTCGAGGCGTGCCAACGTTCCCGGCGCCAGCGCCCGGCTGCGCCTGTCGAGCACCGCCTCGTCGGAAAAAACCCAGGGATGACCGAAGCGCAGCCGCCGCGCGTCAGCCTTCGGCCGCAACCGCAGGACGGGCCGCGCTCCGGGATCGTCGCCTGAAGGCGAAGCGGAAAGGGATGGTTCCATGTCCCTTCCCTAGGCCGTCTCGCCTGGAAGGGGAAGATTGGCCGTCGGCACGTGGCGCCTTCCGCGGAAGGTGCCGCGCGGACCCTGGCTGCCCGTGGCAGCCGACGGGGCCCGCGCGATTGCCCCCCGGGGCGTTCAGAAGCGCGCGGCCACCTGGCCCGGCGCGCCGGCCGGAATCACCGGCCAGGCCAGCTCGGCGGCCATGACGCCGGCGAGGTGATCGGAAATGCGCTGTTTCATGCCCTGCCCCGTGGCTTCGGCTTCCAGCGCCTTGCGGCCGCCGAAGCCCGCCAGATCGGCCCGTATCTCGCGCGGGGGGATGATCGGCACGCCGGTTGCGGCGTCGCGCACCGTCTGCACATAGGCGATCGCGTGGTTGCCGCCGACCGTGTAGCGCGCCTTCTCCGTGACCGAGTGGAAGCGGGTCACCTCGATGTCCACCACCACCGGGTAGCCGGCGTCATGGGCCGCCGCTCCGCGCTCGAGACCTTCCTCGATCAGCGCGGCCACCTGGGCGTGGCGGTCGCCCGGGGGATCGCCCCGCCAGACGATATCGGCGCGGGGAAAATAGCTGTTGGCCTCGGAGACGGTCAGATGCCGGGGCACCTCGACCCGCACGTCGACGACATGGAGCCTCGGCTGGATCGAGCCGGGGACCATGACCGGCGCCGTGGGCGCGGAGCGCGCCACCGGGTCGAACTGGCCACACCCCGCGAGGAGCGAACCGGCCAGGAACAGGGCGGCGAAGGGAGAACGGATCATGCAACCTGCCTCATGTGGCGCCGAGCTTGTCCCTGCACGGCGCAGCTTTCTTTCATGCGAGCGTCGTCGCGAATCGAGGCGAATTTGCGGAGAACAAGGTGCAATTTCGCGAAAACCGGCGCAATGCCGGCAGCGCCCGAGGCCAGAAGAGGCCCGGTGGGTGCGGGGCCGGCGCGCTCGGGCATGGCCCGCCGGTACTGGCAGGAGCCCTTGCGCAAGCGATGTGCAGGACGCTGCGGGCTGGAACTGTTAGCGATAACGGCGTATGAGGACGCGACGCAGCACCCCGCCCCCGTGCACGGAGCCCGCCCATGCCGCTCGACCCCCGCATCGCCGCCGTCACGGAGCGCATTCGCGCCCGCAGCCGCGACAGCCGAAATGGCTACCTCGACCGCATGCGCAGGCTCGCCGAGGAGGGCCCCCGCCGGGCCCACCTGAGCTGCGGCAACCAGGCCCACGCCTACGCCGCCATGGGCGAGGACAAGCGCTCCCTCGCCCGCGAGACCGCGCCGAACATCGGCATCGTGACCGCCTACAACGACATGCTGTCGGCCCACCAGCCCTTCGAAGGCTACCCGCGGATCATCAAGGAGGCCGCCCGCGCCGCCGGCGGCACCGCGCAGGTCGCGGGGGGCGTGCCGGCCATGTGCGACGGCGTCACCCAGGGCCAGGTGGGCATGGAGCTCAGCCTCTTTTCGCGTGATGTCATCGCGCTGGCCACCGGCGTGGCGCTCAGCCACAACACCTTCGACGCCGCGCTCTACCTCGGGGTCTGCGACAAGATCGTGCCCGGGCTCGTGATCGCCGCGGCCACCTTCGGCTACCTTCCGGGCATTTTCGTGCCGGCCGGCCCGATGCGTTCGGGGCTGCCGAACGACGAGAAGGCCAGGGTGCGTCAGCAGTTCGCGGCGGGCGAGGTCGGGCGCGACAAGCTCATGGCCGCCGAGATGGCCTCCTACCACAGCCCCGGCACCTGCACCTTCTACGGCACCGCCAACTCCAACCAGATGCTGATGGAGTTCATGGGCCTGCACCTGCCGGGCGCCAGCTTCGTCAACCCCGGCACGCCGCTGCGAGAGGCGCTGACAGAGGCCGCGGTGCGGCGCGCCGCGTCGATCACCGCGCTTGGCAACGACTATCGCCCCGCCGGCCGGGTGCTGGACGAGAAGGCCTTCGTCAACGGCATCGTCGGGCTGATGGCGACGGGCGGCTCCACGAATCTCGTCATCCACCTGCCCGCCATGGCCAGCGCGGCCGGCATACTGCTCGAGATCGAGGATTTCCACGATCTCTCCGAAGCCACCCCGCTGATGGCCAAGGTCTATCCCAACGGGCTTGCCGACGTGAACCATTTCCACGCCGCCGGCGGGCTCGGCTACATGATCGGCGAGCTGCTTGCGGCGGGCCTGCTGCACGACGATACCCGCACCGTCGCCGGCGAGGGGCTCGCGGACTATACCCGCGAGCCCCGCCTCGCCGGCGGCCGGCTCTCCTGGGAGCCCGGCGCCGCCGAAACGCTCAACGACCGCATCCTGCGCCCGGTGGCGGACCCCTTCCAGCCAAGCGGCGGGCTGCGCCAGCTGGCCGGCTCGCTCGGCACCGGAGTGATGAAGGTTTCCGCGGTGGCACCCGAGCGCCACCTGATCGAGGCGCCGGTGCGGGTCTTCGAGGACCAGGGCGCCGTGCGCGACGCGTTCCGCGCGGGCGAATTCACCTCCGACACCATCGTGGTGGTGCGTTTCCAGGGCCCGCGGGCCAACGGCATGCCCGAGTTGCACGCCCTCACCCCGGTGCTCGCGGTGCTCCAGGATCGCGGCCTGAAGGTGGCGCTCCTGACCGACGGGCGCATGTCCGGCGCCTCGGGCAAGGTGCCCGCCGCGATCCACGTGAGCCCAGAGGCTGCCGACGGCGGCCCGCTCGCGCGCCTGCGCGACGGCGACAGGGTGCGCATCGACGCCCGCGCCGGCACTCTGGACGTGCTCGAGGAAGGGTTCGACGCCCGCCCCCCCACGCGTCCCGACCTTTCGGCCAACGCCCATGGCGTGGGGCGCGAACTCTTCGAACTCTTCCGCCAGAACGTGGGGCCCGCGAGCCAGGGTGCCCGCAGTCTCGTCTAGCGCCGCCCTTCATCTTGGCCCAAATACTCCCGCCGGAGGCGAATGCCCGCCCCGCCCATCGAAAGGCCCGAACATGACCCCCCAGGAGATGAGCCGCCACACCGAGGCCCTCTGCCGGCGCGCGGCCGTGATCCCCGTTCTCGTGATCTCCGAGATCGCCCATGCCCGGCCGCTGGCCGAGGCGCTGGTGGCGGGGGGGCTACCGGTCCTCGAAGTGACGCTGCGCACGCCGGTGGCGCTGGAGGCGATTGCGGCCATGGCGGAGGTGCCGGGCGGGATCGTGGGCGCAGGCACGCTTCTGACCCCGGCGGATGTCGCCGCGGCCCGGGCGGCGGGAGCCCGTTTCGGCGTCTCGCCGGGCGCGACCGACCGGCTGGTGGAGGCCTGCATCGACGAGGGTGTGCCCCTGCTGCCCGGCGCGGCCACCGCGACGGAGGCCATGTCGCTTCTGGAACGGGGCTTCACGGTCCAGAAGTTCTTCCCAGCCGAGGCCGCGGGCGGCGCGGCGGCCCTCAAGGCGATCGGCGCGCCGCTGCCCATGGTCCGCTTCTGCCCGACGGGCGGAGTGACCCCGGGGAACGCCCCGGCCTATCTCGGCCTCTCGAACACGCTGTGCGTCGGCGGCTCCTGGGTGGCCCCCGCATCGGCGCTCGCCGCGGGCGACTGGGGCAAGATCGAGCGACTGGCCGCGGCAGCGGCCGGGCTGGGCGGCTGAGCATCCGGCCCGAGGGCCCCGCAGCACCCGCGCCCTGCCCGTCCGCCCGCCTGCCGGGCCTGACGCGCCGCCCTGCTTCTTCCGCCAAGCTGGCGGCGCGCGACTGCATCCTGCGCGGCCCGGCAGACGACCGGCCCTCGGCGGGGCCCGCCCCGGCGACATCGCACCATCGGCCGGCAAGGCTCTTCGCTCAGTTCTCCGGGCCGCGCCGTCCGCCCGCGCCGCCGCGCCGCCGCGGCGATGCGGTGCCGAGCCCCTCGCGCAGCACCTTCGTCATCGGGTGCGCCTCCCCCGCCGCGCGGTGGCGCTCGAGATGTCCGGGGATGAGCGCCCTGGGATCGACTCCCTGGGGCAGGCTGAGCACCCAGTCGAGGAAGATCGTCCGCGCCTCCGCCTCGCCGAGCCCCTCCATCCGGTAGCCCTCGCGGATCAGACCCTTGGGATCGTCCGGGCCCGGTCTAGCCATCGCAGGGCGCTCCGGCCCGGGCGAGCGCGGCATCCATCGCGGCCGCCGCGGCCGCGCCGTGGGCGGCGTAGGCCGCCGCCAGAGCCGCCTCCCCGCGCAAGCCGAGATCCTGCCAGATCACCTCGCAGGCGCCGAGACCGATCTCCCCGAGATCGAGCGGGCGGGAGCTGAGCAGCCGCGAGACGGCCTGGAGAGCCCAGAAGAAGCGTTGAGCCTCCAGCAGCGCGGCGCGCTCGCCCTTCGTGAGGAAATCGCCCGCCCCGAGCTGGGCGGCAAGCGCCCGCTCGGGCAGCCCGGCCGTGAGCGCCGCGGCCTGCCCCGCGAGTTCGATCTCCTGCAGGCGCCCCGGTCCGAGCTTGGCGTCCCAGCGCCCGTGGGGCGGCTTGGCCGCGCGTAGCCTGTCGCGCATCTCGCACAAGTCGCGCGCCAGCGCGGCACGGTCGCGCGCGCCCGCGATGATCTCGCGCCGGAAGCTCTCCACGTCCGCCGCCAGCTCCGGCGGGCCGGCCACGGTGCGGGCGCGCGTGAGCGCCAGGTGCTCCCATGTCCAGGCCTCCTCGCGCTGGTAGCTGCGGAACGCTGCCCAGGAGGTGGCGACGGGGCCCTGCCGGCCCGAGGGCCGAAGGCGCATGTCGGCCTCGTAGAGCCGCCCCTCGGCCATGGGCGCGGTGAGGGCCGTCAGCAGCGCCTGGGTGAGCCGCGCGAAATAGGTCCGCGGCGGCAGCGGGCGGCGCCCTTCGGAGACCTCCGCGCCCTGCGCATCGTAGATGACAATGAGATCGAGATCGGAGGTGGCATGCAGGCGCCCCGCCCCGAGCGATCCCAGGGCCAGCACCACCGCGCCGCGCCCGGGCGGCGGCCCGTGGCGCACCGAGAACTCCGCCGTCACCGCCGGCCAGAGCGCGGCCAGCGTGGCCTCGGCGAGATCGGCGTATTGCGCCCCCACCTCCTCGGGCGTGGCCAGCGCCCTGAGGTGATGCACGCCGATCCGGAAGTGCCACTCCTTCTTCCAGCGCCGGGCGGCATCGAGCTTGCGTTCGTAGTCGGCCTCACCTGCCATCAGCCGGGCCAACTCCTCGCGCAGGCTCGCGGCCCCCGGCCAGGGAGCGAAGAAGCTTCCCCCCAGAACCGCGTCGAGCGTGCCGGGGTGCTGGGAGAGATGCTCGGCAAGTGCGCTGGAGGTGGCGGCGATATCGACGATGAGGTCCACCAGCGGCGGGTTCGCCTCGAAGAGCGCGAAGAGCTGCACCCCGGCCGGCAGCCCGGCGAGAAACCTGTCGAACTGCGCCAGCGCCTCCTCCGGCCTCGCCGCCCGCGCGAGCCGCGACATCAGCGCCGGCCGCACCCGCTCGAAGATCTCGACCGCCCGCGTGGAGCGCAGCGCCGGGTAGGAGGGCCAGCGCTCCGTGATCGAGGTGTCGAAGCCCACCTCATCGGCACCCGCCCCCGGTGAGCCGGACGGCGCGAAGAAATCCTCGGTCAGCGCGTGCACCTCCTCGAGGCGGGCGCGCAACTCGGCCTCCCACGCAGCGCGCTCCTGCCCGGTGAAGGCGACAAGCCGCTCGAAGCCTTCGTCGGACGAGGGGAGCGCATGGGTCTGGGCATCGGCGATCATCTGCAGGCGGTGCTCCAGCTCCCGCAGGGCCCGGTAATGCGCGGTGAGCGTGGTCACCACCTCGCCCGGCACCCAGCCCTTGGCGCCGAGCGCCGCGAGCCCGGCCAGCGTGCCCCGGCAGCGCAGCTCCGGGTCGCGCCCTCCGGCGATGATCTGGCGCGTCTGGGTGAAGAACTCGATCTCGCGTATCCCCCCGCGCCCCAGCTTCACGTCGTGCCCGGCAAGCGTGATCGGGCCGCCGAGGCCCTTGTGTTCGCGGATGCGCAGCCGCATGTCGTGTGCATCCTGTATCGCGGCGAAATCGAGATGCCGCCTCCAGACGAAGGGCGTGAGCGCCGCAAGAAAGCGGCTGCCCGCGGCGACATCGCCCGCGCAGGCGCGCGCCTTCACATAGGCGGCGCGCTCCCATGTGCGCCCGAAGCTCTCGTAGTAGCGCTCCGCGGCTTCGGCGGCCATCACGATGGGCGTCACCGCCGCGTCGGGGCGCAGACGAAGGTCGGTCCGGAAGACGTAGCCCTCGGCGGTATTCTCGGAGATCAGCGCCATGGCCGCCCGCACCGCGCGCACGAAGCCCGCCCGCGCCTCGCCCCGCTCGGATGCGTCGAAGCGGGTCTCGTCGAAAAGGCAGATGAGATCGATGTCGGAGGAATAGTTGAGTTCGTGGGCGCCCATCTTGCCCATGGCCAGCGCGAAGAGTCCGCCGCAGGCCCCGTCGATGTCCGCCGGCGCGAGCCCCGGCAACCGCTTGCGGCGGGCCTCGGCTTCCACCGCGCTGCGCAGGGCGCGGGCGCAGGCGGCGTCGGCCAGCGCCGTCAGGCTGCCCGTGACCTCCTCGAGCGCCCAGACGCCGCCGAGATCGGCGAGCGCGACGAGAAGCGCCATCCGCCGTTTCGCCTGGCGCAAGGCGCTTCCGAGACCGTCCACCACGGCGCCGGCGACATCCGTGAGCACCCCGTCGCGGGCGGCCTCCGGCGCCTCGAGCGCGCCGCGAAGCCACTCGGCCTCCCTCTCCATCAGCCCCAGGAGGTACCCGCTGCATCCGGCCGTGCCGCCCAGCAGCTCGCGCAGCTCGGCGGGCTGCTCGGGAAAGAGTGCTCGGGCCTCGGCCGCCCGCTTGGGATCGAAAGCGCGCGGTGCGCGGGTCAGGCGGGCCGAAAAACTCATGCGCGGACAATGTGCAGCGTCGTGGGTATGGTCAATCCCGCCGCGTCTTGCGAGCCTTCCGCGCAAGGGGGCGCTTCCTGCCCCGACAACACCGGAGACAGTAGACCGATGAGCAAGAGCCTTGCGCGCGTCGAGCGCGCCCTCGTCGAAGCCGGCCTAACCCCGCAGATCCGCGAGATGCCCGGCGAGACGCGCACGGCCCGGCAGGCCGCCGACATGGTTGGCTGCGCGCTCGACCAGATCGTGAAGTCCATCGTGTTCAGCGGTGCGGACTCGGGCCGGATCGTGCTCTTCCTGACCGCGGGCGGCAATTCGGTACGGCCCGAGCGCGCGTCGGCCCTCGCGGGCGAGCCACTGGCGCGCGCCGATCCGGCCGAAGTGCGTGCCCAGACGGGCTTTGCCATCGGAGGCGTCGCGCCGGTGGGCCACAAGTCCGCGGTGCCCGCCTTTCTCGACAGGCGCCTGCTCGACTTCGATCTCGTCTGGGCGGCGGCGGGCACGCCACGGCACGTTTTCTCCTGCCCGCCGGCCGAACTGCTGCGGATCACACCCGCCGAGCCGGGCGGCTTCACCTAGAAACTCTCCCTTTGTCAACATCTTGGAGGAAAGCACCCGCAGGATGTAAATTATCTTCACATCTCCCCTTGAAGCGCTGCGCGCAATCGCCCACCTTAGCGATGTGAAAGACATTCACATGCAGCAGCGTCATACAGTGGAGACCGAAATGACCACCGCAACCGCCGAAACTCCCGCCCCCCTCGAAAGCCGAATGAGTTGGTTCGGCCGCGCCGAAGCCTGGCTCGACGACAAGGGCAAGGGCGCCTGGATCGCCGCCATGGTGCTCGGCTTCATCCTGTTCTGGCCCATCGGCCTCGCCCTTCTCGCCTACATGATCTGGAGCAAGCGCATGTTCTCGAAATCCTGCAGCGGCAGCCGCCGCCACTCCGCCCGAAGCGCCGCCTACGCGATGAAATCCTCGGGCAACTCCGCCTTCGACGCCTACAAGGGCGAGACCCTGCGGCGGCTGGAAGAAGAGCAGCGCAGCTTCGAGGATTTCCTGGAGCGCCTGCGCGCCGCGAAGGACAAGGCCGAGTTCGACCAGTTCATGGACGATCGCAGCCGCAAGGCCGATGCGCCAGCCGCCGAGGCCCCGCAAGAGCCCAGGACGCAGGACGCCTGACGCCCTGCGCCGGGCGGCCCCCGTGGCCGCCCGGCATTGACCGCGACCCACAAGAAAGGCAGAGCACGCCGATGACGACACTCGCCCGCACCGGATGGGGCCTTCCGGACCCCGACCACAGCCCGGCCGCCTACGCCGGCGTGCCCTTCAAGCGCCTCGTTGCCTGGCTGATCGACGGCATCGCGATCTTCGCGCTCACCTTCGTCGCCTCCGTGCTCACCCTCGGCATCGGCTTCTTCGTGTTCTTCGGGCTCATGCTGCTGATCGGCTTCGTCTACCGCGCCATCAGCCTCGCCGCGGCTTCGGCGACGCCAGGCATGTGGTTTGCCGGTGTCGAACTGCTCACTGACCGGGGCGAGAGGTTCGACGGGACGGCCGCGTTCCTCCACACACTCGGTTACACTGTTTCGGTCGCGATACCGATCCTCCAGGTGGCCTCTATCGTGTTGATGCTGGTGAGCGCCCGCCGCCAGGGCCTGACCGACCATATCCTCGGCACGGCAGCGGTGAACCGCGGGCTGCGCTGACGGCCAGCCCTGCGCGCCAACCTGCGCACATGCGGGGCTGGCGCGCAGGGCTGCGGCGGCACGCCCCGGGGGCTTGCGCGGCGCGCAGCAAGACCGTTACCATCCGTCGAAAATCACCAGCATGGGGCTGGCATGCGCCACACCCTTCCCATCGCGCCGCAATTCTACGTCACAGCCCCTCAGCCCTGCCCGTATCTGCCGGGCAGGATGGAGCGGAAGCTGTTCACGGCCCTGCAGGGCGAAACCGCGGAGACGCTCAACGATTCGCTCTCCAAGCAGGGCTTTCGCCGCAGCCAGAACGTGCTCTACCGCCCCTCCTGCGCGGAATGCTCGGCCTGTCTTTCGGCGCGCATCCGCGTTTCCGATTTCGTGCCCACGCGCAGCCAGAAAAGAACGCAGCGGCGCAATCGCCACCTCACCCGCCGCGCGACGGCGCCGTGGGCCACGGAGGAGCAGTTCTCGCTGTTCCGCGAGTATCTCGACTCGCGCCACTCCGATGGCGGCATGGCCGACATGGACATCTTCGAGTTTGCCGCGATGATCGAGGAAACGCCGATCCGTTCGCGCGTGATCGAATACACCGCGCCGCCCGAGAGGGATGAAGACGGCCAGCCGCGCGAATCGCTCGCCGCGGTCTGCCTGACGGATGTGCTCGATGACGGGCTCTCGATGGTCTACTCGTTCTACGAGCCGGGCCTCGAACGCCAGAGCCTCGGCACCTACGTGATCCTCGATCACATCGAGATCGCGCGCGAGGCCGGCATGCCCTTCGTCTATCTGGGCTACTGGGTGCCGGGCAGCCCGAAGATGGGCTACAAGGCCGGGTTTTCCGGCCTCGAGGTCTACCGGGGCGGCGCCTGGGAGAAGCTGAGCGACCCGGCCGACTACTGCGCCGAGACCCACCCGCTGGAAGTGGATCCGATCGCCGAGCAGGTGGCCAAGATCAGCCTGCCCGATACCCGGCCCACCAAGGGCTGAGAGCTCCGCGCGCTGTTCACCCCTCTGGTGCCCGACGGCCCCGCCGGGTGCCACCAGAGAGGCGAGCGTCAAGGCACTTTCTTTTGAAGGTCCTATCTTCCAAACTTCATTTTCTGCGCGAACTCGGTGCACTGCACCCGTTCGACAGGCGCACGCAGCGCCACACCTGCCCCGGATCCACGATATCCTGCCGGCCGGGCAGCGATCAGCGCCGGGCGTAATCGTCGGCGTGGCGGATGATGTCGTCCTCGCCGAGATAGGCCCCCGTCTGGACCTCGATGAGCACGAGCGGAAGCTTGCCGGGGTTCTCGAGCCGGTGAACCGTCCCCACGGGGATGTAGACCGATGCGTTCTCCGGCACGAGGCGCACCTCCTCGCCGAGCGTGACCCGGGCGGTGCCGGCCACCACGACCCAGTGCTCCGAACGATGGTGATGGCTTTGAAGGCTGAGCGCGGCGCCGGGCTTTACGGTGATGCGCTTCACCTGGAAACGCTCGCCCAGCACGAGGCTCTCGAACCAGCCCCATGGCCTGTGCTCGCGCGGGAAACTCTCGGCCTGCACCGCGCCTTGCGCCTTGAGCGCGACAACCGCCTCCTTGACACGCTGCGCATCACCGCGGTCGGCGACGAGAACGGCATCGGGCATCGCGACTGCCACGATATCCCGCAGGCCGAGGCCGACAAGGGCCAGGCCCTCGGTCTCGCTGCGCAGGAGCGTGCCCTCGCAATCGATGGCCGACGCCCCGGGAGAGACGACATTGCCCGCGCCGTCGGTCTCTCCCTCCTGCCACACGGCGTTCCAATCGCCAAGATCCGACCACTTGCCCGAATAGGGCATGGCCGAAAGCCCGGTGGCCTTCTCCATGATCGCGTAGTCGATGGAAATCGCCTCCGCCTCGGCCCAGGCGTGCGCCGCGAGCCGGGTGAAGCCGAGGTCGGGCTCGGCGCCCTGAAGTGCACGGGAAACCGCACTGAACATCTCCGGCGCATGCGCGCGATAGACCGCGCAGATCGCCTCCACCGTGAACAGGAAGATGCCCGCGTTCCACAGGAAGCGGCCGCTTTCGAGCATGGCGCGCGCGGCGGAAAGATCGGGCTTTTCGACGAAGCGCTCGAGCGGGATCGGCCCCGGCGTGCCGCCGCCCTCCCCGGCGCCATGGGCCAGCTCGAGATAGCCATAGCCGGTTTCCGGCCGGCTCGGGGCGATGCCGAAGGCCACGAGATCGCCTGCCCGCGCCCGCGGAACCGCTGCCGCCACGGCGGCCCGGAAGGATGCTGCATCGGGGATTGCATGGTCGGAGGGAGCGACGAGAATCAGCGCCCCCGGTTCCGACTGCTGCAGCCAGAGGGCGGCGGCCAGCACCGCCGGCGCGGTGTTGCGCGGCTCGGGCTCCACGAGCACGGCGCGGGGCTGCACCCCGGCGGCAGCAAGCTGCTCCTGGACCACGAAGCGGAAGGGCTCGGCGGTGATCGCGAGCGGGGGCGCGAATCCCGGGGCATCCAGCCGCCGGGCCGTCTGCTCCAGCAGGCTGCCGGCCCCGGCCAGGGTCGAGAACTGCTTGGGAAAGCTCTTGCGCGAGAGCGGCCAGAGCCGCGTTCCGGCCCCGCCGCAGAGGATCACGGGGTGAATCCGCGCCTCGGGCGCTGTCGTTTCGTTTGCCACCTGCCGCTCCCCGCACACCGCCGCGTGCAAGAGTGCTAGCCGCCCCGGGCCTTCCGCTCAAGGCTGCGCGCGGCACGGCAAGGCCGCGTTAACGGCGGCGCAGGAGGCTCCGCCCACTCTCGCCGGGCCGGCTCTCGCCCGCGCGTGGCCCCGAGCAAGCCCCCCGAGGAGTAATTCCATGATCGGTTTCGGTATCGATACCATGCACCCCGTTTCCAGCGCACGCGGCGCCTTGCCCGTGGCGCTCACGAGCCTCGCCGGTCTCGCCGGAGCGTCCGCCGCCTTCGATTTCAGCGGCGCGGAAACGGCCGCGCTGGCGTTCTCAACGGCCTTTTCCGACGGCGCCGCACAGGTTGCCGCCGGGCCCGGCACCCCCGTTGCTCTCGCCGTCGGCGTGGAGGCCCCCGCCTTCCGCGGGCTGATCGAAGGTGCCAACGCCGATTTCGCGGCCGGCACCGACGGCTGGCTGCTGGACGGGATCGGCGCGCAGGCGGCCGACGGCAGCCTCGGCGCTGCCTCCGGCACGGCCACCTTTGCCCGTGGCGCCGACGCCGGCGGGAACTGCGCCTTCCTCTACCGCACCGACTGGGCGCTGGCGCCGGGCGCTCTTTACGAGATTTCCATTGGCCACGGAGCCTTGAGCGGCAAGCTGCACGTCGGGCATGCCGGTCTCGGCGGCCCCTCCACCGGGGTAAGCTATCTCGGCGGGCTGACGCTGAGCGCACCCGGCACGCGCGTGATCGCCCTGCGCAACACCGCGGCCGCGCCGCGGCTTCTTTCGCTCTGGCTCGACCCCAATCGCTCCATCGATCTTGGCTTCATCCGGGCCCGGGAGGTGAGCGGCTCCCAGGCGCTGCAATCCGGCGGTGCAGCCCAGCCTCAGCTCTGGCAGGACGCCGGAGAGCCGCTGCGGCTGCGCTTCGGCGACAGCGGCAAATTGCTTTCGGTTCAACTCGCCGCGGGTGCGAGCCACCTGCTGCTGGCAGCGGCACCTGCGTCGGCGCTCGTACCCGTTGCCGTGGCGCCTGGAGAGGCGCTGACCATCGGCGGCGCCTGGGACACCCTCGCCCCGGGTCTTGCCGCAACCCTTTCGGCCGGAGCCGGACCGGTGGATCTCACGGGGGCCGTCGCCTTCGAGAGCGCCCCGAGCCCGGCCGCGGTGAACGCTGTGATGGCGCTGATGGAGGCGCGGGGCGCCGGCCCGCTCGGCTGAGCCCCCCCGCGCGCCGGCCGGCTGCACGCACGCGGCCGGCCCGGGCGGGCGCGTTCAGATGGCGAGGTACTCGGCGCGCAGCTTCTCGTTTTCGAGCACTTCCTCGGCGGAGCCGTCGTAGACGATCTTTCCGGTGTCCAGGATGACAGCGCGATCGGCCAGTTGCAGTGCCCGGACGGCATTCTGCTCCACGATGATCGTCGTCATGCCCTGGGACTTGATGAGCTTGAGCGTGCGCTCGATCTCGTCCACGATCACCGGCGCAAGCCCCTCGTAGGGCTCATCGAGGAGCAGGACCTTTACGTCACGCGCCAGGGCACGGGCGATCGAGAGCATCTGCTGCTCACCGCCCGAGAGCGTGGTCCCCTCCTGCTTGCGGCGCTCGCCGAGCCGCGGAAACAGCTCGTAGAGCCGTTCTATCGACCAGCCGATGGGCTCGACGATCTGGGCGAGCTGGAGGTTCTCCTCCACGGTCAGGCCCTGGATGATCCGCCGGTCCTCCGGCACGAGGCCCAGCCCGGCAATCGCCGCCTCGTGGCTGGCCATCGTGTGCAGGTGCTTGTGATCGAGCCAGATCTCGCCATGGGTCACCTGCGGATTGTCGAGGCGGGCAATGGCGCGCAACGTCGATGTCTTTCCGGCACCGTTGCGGCCCAGGAGCGCGAGGATCTCGCCCTCGTGCACGTTGAAGCTGATGCCCTGCACGATGTAGCTCTCGCCGTAGTAGGCGTGCAGGTCGTAGACGGAAAGATACGCCGGCGCCGTGGCGGCGTGGTTGGCGTTGGGATCGAACTCTTGCTGCACGTTCATCTCCTGATTCCTCACGCCGCGTGGCCGAGATAGGCTTCCTGGACCTTGGGGTGGCCCTTGATGTTCTCGGGGATATCCTCCACCAGCGGCGTCCCCTGGGCGAGCACGGTGATCCGCTCGGCGAGGCTGAACACGACATGCATGTCGTGCTCGATGATCGCCATGGTGATATCGCGCTTCCCCTTGATCTCCTTGAGAAGATCGATGGTGTTGTTGGTGTCGGCGCGCGACATCCCCGCCGTCGGCTCGTCGAGCAGCAGGAGCTTAGGCTCCTGCACGAGGCACATCGCCATCTCCAGCCGGCGCTTGTCCCCGCGCGAGAGCGATCCCGCGTGGACGTTGCGCTTCTCCAGCATTTTGACGTCCGCGAGCATGCGTTCGGCCTGCTCGATGATCGTCCCTTCGGACTCCACGGATTCGATCGCATGCATCCGGAAGGCGCCGTCGCGCTTGGCGAAGCAGGGTATCATCACGTTTTCCATCACCGTGAGGTCGCCGAAGATCTCCGGCGTCTGGAAGACGCGGCTGATGCCCATCTGGTTGATCTCGTGGGGCTTGCGACCCAGCACCGACTGGCCGTCGAACATGACGCTGCCGGTGTCGGGTATCAGCTTGCCGACGAGCACGTTGAGCAAGGTGGACTTGCCCGCTCCGTTCGGACCGATGATGGCGTGAACCGAGTTCTCCTTCACCGAGAGGTTCACGTCTCCCAGGGCCTGCAGGCCGCCGAAGCGCTTGCCCACACCCTTGACTTCGAGAATTCCCATGGCTGGGGCCTCCTTATTCGGCCACGTGAGGCGCGGGTTTCGGATGATGCTCCGAGTCGCCGCCCGAGGGCGTGCTCTTGCGGCGGAAGAGCCCGATGAGGCGCTGGCCGCCCTCCACGAGACCGCCGGGCAGGAAGATCACCACGACCATGAACATCAGGCCCAGCGTCATCAGCCAGCCGTCGCCCACGAACATCTGCGCCACGGTGACGAACATCGATTGCAGCCCGTCAGGCAGGAAGCCGAACAGGGCGTTCAGATCCCCCTCGTTGAGCCGCGAGAAGATGTTCTCGAAATACTTGATCATGCCGGCTCCGAGCACCGGCCCGATGAGCGTGCCGGCACCGCCAAGGATCGTCATGAGCACCACCTCGCCCGACGCCGTCCAGAACATCCGGTCGGCACCGGCCAGCGGGTCCACCGCCACCATCAGGCCGCCGGCCAGGCCGGCATACATACCCGAGATCACGAAGGCGGCGAGCGCGTAGGGCCGGTGGTTGAGGCCGGTGTAGTTCATGCGCTGCTGGTTCGATTTCACGGCGCGGAGCATCATGCCGAAGGGCGAGCGGAAGATGCGGATCGAGAGGTAGAACGCGATCAGCATGAGCAGCGCGCAGAAGTAGTAGCCGAAGTTGAAGGTGAACTCCCAGCCGGCCACCGCCCAGTCGAAGCCGTCGCGCATCTCGAGGCCGAAGACGTTGGCGGCCGGGATCTGCGCGCCGTCGGGCGCCGCCTCCAGGATGCGCGGATCGGAAAGGGAGAGCTGAAGCCCGGTCTCGCCCGCGGTGATGGGCGTGAGCACCGAATAGGCCAGCGCGAAGGACATCTGCGCGAAGGCCAGCGTCAGGATCGAAAAGTAGATGCCCGAGCGCCGCAGGCAGATGTAGCCGATCACCACCGAGAAGATACCGGCCACGATCACCGACGCGAGGATCGCCGGGATCACGTTCACGGTGAGCAGCTTCATCATCCAGACCCCGGCGTAGGAGCCGACGCCCAGGAAGGCCGCGTGCCCGAAGGAGAGGTAGCCCGTCAGCCCGAACAGGATGTTGAAGCCGATGGCGAAGATCCCGAAGATCACGAAGCGCTGCATCAGGTCGGGGTAGCCCGCGTTGAAGCGCGCCAGTCCCGAGGCCTCGGGGAAGGGATTGAGAAGGAACGGCGCCAGCACCACGAGCGCCACGACGATCAGGAAGAGGGTCAGGTCTTTCTGGTTCAGTCCGAGCATTGTCTCACTCCTCCATCACGCCTCTGCGCCCCATCAGCCCGCGCGGCCGCACGAGCAGCACGATGATGGCGACAAGGTAGATGATTACCTGGTTGATGCCCGGGAGCACCGAGGTGACCGCCGACATCGAGGCGAAGCTCTCGAGGATGCCGAGCACGAACCCCGCGAGGACCGCTCCGGGCAGGCTGCCCATGCCTCCGACGACCACGACGACGAAACTCAGCACGAGGAAGTTCATCCCCATGTTGTAGTTCGGCGAGACGATCGGCGTGTACATCACGCCCGCGAGGCCGGCCACGATGGCGGCGATGGCGAACATCGTGGTGAACCTGCGGCCGATGTTGATGCCCAGAAGCCCGACCGTCTCACGGTCGGCCATTCCGGCGCGCACCACCATGCCGAAGGTGGTGAACCTCAGGAAGGCGAAGATCGCCGCGATCACCACGAGGGCGAAGCCGAAATAGACGAGGCGCCAGTAGGGATACATGATCGTCATCGGATCGAAGCCGATCAGCACGCCGAAATCGAAGGAGCCCCGGAAAGCTTCGGGTGCCGGCATCTGGATGGGGTTGGCACCGTAGAAATACTTGATGATCTGCTGCAGCACGATCGCAAGGCCGAACGTCACCAGGATCTGGTCGGCGTGCGGCCGCTTGTAGAAGTGCTTGATGAGGCCGCGCTCCATGGCGAGGCCGACCAGCGCCATCACCGGGATCGCGAGCAGGATCGAGAGCGGCACCGACCAGTCGATGAGGAAGGTCCCCATCGCCTCGCCGAACCAGGCCTCGACATAGGTGGTCTCGACCTGGAGCGGATTGCCGAGGAAGTCCTGCCGGGTTTCGTCGAGCGTGACGAAAGAGGCCGAGAGAATGCCGCGGAAGGTCACGGCGGTGAAGGCACCGAGCGCGAAGAGCACCCCGTGGGCAAAGTTGACCACGCCGAGCGTGCCGAAAATGAGCGTCAGCCCGAGCGCGATCAGCGCGTAGGCCGATCCCTTGTCGAGCCCGTTCAGGATTTGCAGGAGTATTGCGTCCATCGCCTCCACCTTCGCGAATGTGGTGCCGCGCGCCCGGAAACCCCGGGCGGCTCGACGTGTCTAGCGGGGCGGCGGCCACCCTGCGTGGCCGCCGCCTGTCTTGCCGTCCCGTTCAGCTGCGCGTCAGGCGCCCGGGTTGCACTCCCCGAGTTCGCCGCCGGCGAACTGCGGATGGTCATGCGGATACGTGATCTGCTCGACCGGGGTCATCTCGACGATCTCGACGAGGTCGAACTCGTTCTCCGGGTTCTCCTTGCCGCGCACGACGACCACGTCCTTGAAGCACTGGTGGTCCTCGCCGCGATAGAGCGTCGGGCCGTTGCCCAGCCCGTCGAACTCGAAGTCCTTGAGGGCTTCGACCACGGCACAGGGGTTGAACGAGCCAGCGCGCTCCACGGCATCGGCATAAAGCAGGGCCTGCACGTAGCCGGTGTGGGCCGCCTGGCTGGGCGGGAAGCCGTATTTCCGGCCGAAGGACTGCACGAAGGCGTTGGTGCCGATGTAGCGCTCGCCCATCACGTTCTCGAGCTTCCAGTCCCAGTTCTGAGAGCCGATGATGCCGGCGATGTTCTCGCCCGCGCCGCGCGCCATGAGCTCGGAGTAGAGCGGCACGACGATCTGGAAGTCGCGGCCGTTGGCCTGGGCCTCGCGCAGGCCGAACTGCACCGCGTTGGTCAGCGAGTTCACCATGTCGCCGCCGTAATGGACCAGCACCAGCGTGTCGGCGCCCGAGCCCATGACCGGCGTGATGTAGGACGAGAAGTCCCCCTGTCCCACCGGGGTGAGGACCTTGTTCACCGTCTCCCAGCCGATGCCCTCGGTGGCCTCGGTGGTCGCCTGCTCGGTGGTGTAGCCCCAGTTGTAGTCGG
>CAYXOX010000012.1:0-42073 GCA_964466745.1 uncultured Rhodobacterales bacterium | reverse complement strand
ATCCTCGCCGACCACAGGTTCGACCCGGCACGCGATCTCAGGCGCGCCGCCAACGGCACCTGGGCGTGGAGCGAGCCGGACGGCCCCATGCCGCGGAGATTATTGGCCAATTTTCGCGGTCGGCGGGAGGACGGCTGACCGAAAGGACGCCTGCGGGGCCGGGCCGGGCGGGCGAACGCCCGGTCAGGCGCCGGAGGCCGCCGCGATCTGTGTGCCCGTGAGGCCCAGCTCGCCGAGGATATCGGCGGTGTCCGCGCCGAGGGCCGGGACGGCGGGATCGAGCCGCCCGGGCTCCTCGGCATACTTGATCGGGATGCCGATGTGCAGGTTGCCCGCGCCATCGCGCACCAGCATCTCCCGCGCCTCCGCCTGCGCGCCGTGGAAGGCCTCGTGCAGATCGAGAACCGGTGCCGCGCACACGTCGAGCCCCGCGAAGAACGCCTCCCATTCCGCGCGGCTGCGGCTGGCGAAGGTCTCGGCGAGAAAGGCCTTCACCGGGGCCTGGCCGGGGCCGGGGGGACCGCAGGCCACCTCCACGAGATCGGGCCTGCCGAGAGCGGTGAGCATGTTGGTCACGAACTTGCGCTCCACCGCGCCCATGGCCACGTGGCGGCCGTCGGACGTGGCGTAGGTGGTGAAGAAGGCGTAGCCGCCGAAGCTGCGCTCCTCGGCCACCACCGGTGCGCGGTCTTCGGCGAAGACCGGGCCGATGACGTTGGGAAGCCAGCTCATCAGGCTGTCCATCATGGAAATGTCGATGGTGTCTCCCCGCCCCGTCGTCTCGCGGCGCAGCAGCGCCATGAGGATCGCCGAGAGCGCCATCATCGAGCCGGTGACATCGGCGACGGGCAGCCCGGGGTTGGCCGGCTGCCCGTCCTTGCCGAGGTTGAGCGAGAGCGTGCCGGCAAGGGCCTGTATGGCGAGATCGTGGGCCGGGCGCGCCGCCTCGGGCCCCGACTGCCCGAAGGCGGCGATGGAGCAATAGACAAGCCGCGGGTTGCGCGCGCGCACCGCCTCGGCACCGACGCCGAGCCTGTCCACCACGCCGGGTCGAAAGGCCTCGACGAGTACGTCGGCCCCCTCGGCCAGGCGCAACAGCGCCTCCCGCCCCTCCTCGGCCTTGAGATTCAGCACCACCGATCGCTTGCCGCGATGGGTGGCCCTGAACCATGTCGTCGTCCCGTCGGGGGTGCGGTAGCCGACCTCGCGCACCGGCTCGCCCGAGGGCGGCTCGATCTTGATTACCTCCGCGCCGTGATCGGCCATGAGCTGCGTGAGCCAGGGGCCCGGCAGGAACAGCGACAGATCCAGCACGCGCAGGCCTTCGAGCTTCATCAGATCACCCCCTCGGCGCGCAGCCGCGCGCGGGCCGCGGCATCGTAGCCCAGCGGTTCGAGCAGCGCGTCGGTGTCGGCCCCGAACCCGGGGCCGGCGCGCATCGGGGGGCGGGCACCGTCCAGGCGCAGGGGCGGCGAGATCATCTCGATCCCGTCCGCCGCGCTCGGATGGTCCGCGCGCGCCACGCCGCCCATCTCGCGGAAATAGGGGTTGTCGAGCGCCTCGGCGAGGTCGAGCACGGGCGCGGCGGGCACCTTCCCGGCGAGCCGGGCCATCCATTCGCCCGTCGGGCGCGTGCGGCTTCGCGCATCGAGGAGCGCCATCAGCGCGTCGCGGTTGTCGTAGCGGGCGCGCGGGGTGGCGAAGCGCGGGTCGTCCACCAGCTCGGGAAGGCCCAGCTCGGCGCAGAGCGCGGCCCAGAACTTCGGCAACACGCACATCACGAAGATCTGCCCGTCGGCGGTGGGGAGCGTTTCACAGGGCACCACCGAGGGATGGCCCGAGCGGGGGCGGCGCCCCGTTACCGTTCCGGCATTGAGATACCAGGTGGCGGGGTAGGTGAGCTGGTGCATGGCCACGTCGTAGAGCGTGACATCCACGTCGCGGCCCCGGCCGCTACGCGCGGCGCCGAGGAGCGCCGCGGTAAGCGCGAAGGCGGCGGTCACGCCGCTGAGGTAATCGACGACCGAGAGCCCCAGCCGCGTGGGCGGGCCTTCGGGCTCCCCGGTGAGCGAAAGATAGCCCGCCTCGGCCTGCACCAGGTAGTCGTAGGCCGGCCAGGCGGCCCGCGGCCCCTCGCGGCCGTAGCCCGACAGGTGCAGGCAGACGAGGCGCGGGTTCACCGCCGCGAGGGCGGCATGGGTCAGCCCCAGCTTGCCGGGCTGGTCGCCGCGCAGGTTGTTCATCACCGCGTCGGCGCCCTCGGCGAGGGCATGGAGAATGCGCTGCCCCTCGGGTGCCTTGAGGTTGAGCGTGAGGCTCTTCTTGCCGCGGTTGAAGGTCTGGAAGAACAGGCTGTCGTTCTGACCGAGGAAATGGGGCCCGGACTGGCGGGAATTGTCGCCCCCGGGGCGGCCCGGGCCCGCCGGCGGCTCGATCTTGATGATCTCCGCGCCCATGTCGGCCATGTGCATCGAACCGAAAGGCCCGGCGCCGTATTGCTCCACCGAGAGAATCCGGATGCCGTCGAGGGGCGGGGCCGGGCTCATGACCCCGCGGCCCGCGCGGCTTCGAGCACGCGCTCGGCGGCGCGCACGACCGGGCGTTCGACGAGCTTTCCGTCGAGTGTCGCGAGGCCGGTTTCGCTGGCTTCGAAGGCGGCGACGATCCGGCGGGCCTTCTCCACCTCGGCCGGCGACGGCGTGAACGCGGCGTGGATCGGCGCGATCTGCGCCGGGTGGAGCGCGGCCTTTCCGGTAAAGCCCATGGCGCGGGCGCGGGCGGCGTCCGCGCCCGTCGCCTCGGTGTTCTTCACGTCGAGCGTCGGCACGTCGAGGGCGGCGATGCCGGCGCGGGCGGCGGCGAGCACGATGCGTGCGCGGGCATGCAGCAGCGGCTCCGGCGCGATCTCGATGCCCAGCTCGGCGGTGAAATCGGCCGCGCCGAAGACGAGGGCGGCGAGGCGCGAAGTGGCCGCTGCGATGGCCTCGACCTGCGCAAGCCCCTCGAGGCTCTCGACGAGCGCGATGAGGCCCGCGGGGCTGCCCGCCTCGGAAAGCACGGCGTCGGCCACGGCCAGTTCGCCGGCGCTTTCCACCTTGGGCAGGAAGACAAGGCCATGCCGGGGGCAGGCTTCCGCCACGGCCTGCAGATCCTTCAGCCCGGCGAGGGTCTTGAGCCCGTTGAGGCGCACCACGCGCTCGGGCCCGGTGCCGTCGCCCGCCGCCAGCCAGCCCACCGCGTCATCGCGCGCCGCGTCCTTCAGATCGGGCGCGACGGCATCTTCCAGATCGACGCAAACCATGTCGGCCCCCGCCGCCTCGGCCTTGGCGAAACGGTCCGGCCGGGTGCCGGGCACGAAGAGCATGGAGCGCCGGGGGGAGGGCATCAGTGGTATTCCTCGCCGCCCGAGACGTTCATCGCCTCGGCGGTGATGTAGGCGGCCTCCTCGGAGCACAGGAACGCGCAGGCCTTCGCGATGTCCTCCACCTGGCCGGTGCGGCCCAGCGGGATGCGCGCGCGCATCTCGGCGAGGTAGTCCTCCACCGACTGGCCGCGCGCTTGCGACATGAAATCGTTCTGCCAGGCGCCGAGGCCGGTGGTGATGTGGTTGGGGCAGACGGCGTTCACGGTGATGCCGTGCCCGGCGAGTTCCAGCGCCGCGGCGCGGGTGAGGCCCAGAACGCCGTGCTTCGACGCGGTGTAGGCGGTGGCGAAGGCGAAGCCGGATTTCGCCGCCTGGCTGGCGATGTTCACGAAGCGCCCGCCCGTTCCCTGGGCGATCATGTGGCGCGCGCCGTGCTTGAGGCCAAGGAAGACGCCGCGCAGGTTCACCCCGAGCACGGCGTCCCATTTGTCCACGTCCATCTCGACGAGCGGGCCGAAGAGGTAGCCGATGCCGGCGTTGTTGATCACGATGTCCACGCTTCCGAAGGTGGCGGCCGCATGATCCATCAGGGCGGCGACATCGGCCTCTTCGAGCATGTCCCCGCAGAAGGTGGAAACCTCCGCGCCGGTGGCGCGGATGCCCGCCGCGATCTCCTCGAGCTCCGCGGAGGTGCCGACGCCGTGCGCCGGGGCGATCTCGCCGCCCACCTTGCCCAGATCGTGCAGCACCACGCGCGCGCCTTCCGCGGCGAGCCGCGCGGCGACGCCTGCGCCGATGCCGCCCTTGCGCCCCGCGCCCGTGATCACGGCGGTCTTGCCGGTGAAGCGTCCCACCGGCCTAGCCCAGATCTTCGGTGACGATGAACTGCGGGTTCTCGGCGAACTGCTGGAAGGCCGCCGAGATCGCCTGCATCGCCTCGGTGGAGATGTCTGCGAAGAGCCCGTCCATGTCGGTCACGTCGAGCACCTCGATGTAGTCGTAGGGGGCCGCGGCATCGCTGCCAAGAAGCCCCGTGCTGCGGTGCACGGTGAACGAGGCCACCGAACCGAGCGCGTTGACGGTTGGTATGTCGGCCGTTCGCGCCCAGTCCTCGTAGGCGGCGCGATCGACGCCCTCCTTTAGGCTGAACAGCACCACGATCCTCGGCATGGCAGCGCCCTCTCCCTGAATTTGTCTGGACAAATCAGGGCAGAATGTCGCGCCTGTCAAGCCTCTCGGGGCCGCCGGGGGCGGCTTGCGGCCGGTGGGTTGCTCCCGAACTGGTGGAATTCACGCGTTTCCCCGCCCGACAGGGTGTTTGCCCGGGAGGCGCCGCGGCGGCGGCCGTGCTTGCGAAGATTGCGGTTGACAACATGTCACACCGCCGGTTCAGTTTGTCCGGACAAATAATCCGACAGGGAGGCTCCGTGGGGTCATGACTTCAATGAAACGTCTCGCGCACGCGTCGGTGGCGGCACTCGCCGTCGCCGGGGCCGCCCAGGCGCAGGATCTGCTCTTCCTCGCGGAAGACGTGCCGGCCGGGCTCAACTACGACGGCCCTGCCGCCGCCATCCCCACGAGCCAGACCGGCATGGTCAACGTGATGGAGCCGCTCTTCGGCTATGCCACCAACCCGCCCAACGAGGATGGCATCGTCACGCCCGATTTCTCCACCTTCGAAGGCCGCCTCGTGGAGAGCTGGGAGTACGACGCCGAAACCCTCACCTGGACGCTCAACCTGCGGCAGGGCGTGACGGGCTGCGACGGCGCGACCTTCACCGCCGACGACGTGCTCTACACCTTCGCGCGGGGCAAGTCCGTCTCCGGCGCGGCGCCGATCGGCTGGTTCCTGTCCAACGTCGCCTCGATCGCCAATTTCACGCCGGATGTCTTCGGCGACGATGCCGCCAAGGAGCTGGGCGACGAGATCCGGAAGATCGACGACTACACCGTCACCATCCGCCAGTCCGAGCCGAACGCGCTCTTCCTGCCGGTGCTGACGATCTTCGGGCTGCACATCTTCGACAAGGAGCTGATGGAGGCCAACGCCACCGCCGAGGATCCCTGGGCGCACGACTACACCAACAACGTGAACGTGCCCTCCTTCGGCCCCTACTGCGTGGAGAGCTGGACGAAGGACGACGAGATCGTATTTGCCGCCAACCCCGACTACTACCGCGGTGCGCCCGCGATCGAGCGCGTGGTGATGAAGAAGGTTCCGCAATCCTCCAACCGCGTGGTCGTTCTGCGCTCGGGCCAGGCGCAGCTCGTGCAGGCGCTCACCCCGCGGGAATACGACAGCCTGCGCGGTGCCAACGGCATCTCCGTGGGGGGCGTCTCGGGCAACGAGAACCTCTTTGTCCACATGAACTTCGATGTGGAACCCTTCGACAATCCTCTGATCCGCCGGGCCGTGGCCCATTCGATCCCCACCCAGCAGATCATCGAGAACGCCTATTTCGGGCAGGCCACGCCGTGGCAGGGTCACGTGCCGTCGAGCTACCCCGGCTACCACGTCTCGGAAACCCAGTACCCCTACGATCCCGAGGGTGCAGCTGCGCTGCTCGCGGAAGCGGGCTTCCCGGGCGGTGCGGGGCTCGAAGCCTTCGGCGAGGCGTTCCAGCTCACCTACGTTTCGGAGAAGGAAACCACGCTTGGGCCCATCGTGAACGCGATCGCCACCGCGATGCGCGAGATCGGCTTCCCCGTCACGCTCAACCCGATCCCGCAGACGCAGTACGGTGACCGCCAGCTCGTGAAGCGCGATCTGCCCTTCGCCGTGAACGACCAGGAAAAGCCGATCGGCGTCGATGCCGGCTATGCCGTGCAGCTCTTCTTCGTGTCCCCCGAGGCCGGCGGCCTCAACAACATGGTGAACTACCGCAACGCGGAGATGGACGCCCTGTGGTCCCAGGCCCGGGTGGAATCCGACCCGGCGGCACGCGACGCGATGCTCGCCACGATCCAGGACACGCTGATGGCAGATGTCGTCTGGGCGCCGGTGGTTGAATACAACACCCAGTGGGCCTTCTCGGAGAGCCTCAAGGGGCTGCAGTGGCACCCCGACAACTCGGTGCGCTTCTTCGATCTGAGCTTCGAGTGACGCTCCGGGCGGGGCGCCCGCACCGGCGCGCCCCGCTCCTTGCCGACAACCACCGCCGGGCCCCTTCGCGGGGCCCGTGCCTTCCCCGGACGGACAATTCGCCCCGATGCTCACCCGCTACGTGATCCGCCGCCTCGCCGTGGGGTTCGTCCAGCTTCTCGTGCTGACGGTGGCGGTGTTCTTCCTGATCCGGCTGCTGCCGGCCGATCCGGTGTCGCGCTTCGTGGGGCTCAACTCCAGCGCCGAGGCCTACGCCCAGGCGGAGGCCAATCTCGGGCTCGACCGGCCCGTCCTGGTGCAGCTCGGCCACTACCTCGGGCTGATGCCGCAGGAGGGGCCGGGGCTTCTGCAGGGCTCGCTCGGCACTTCGTGGGTCACGGGCACGGCGGTGGCCACCGAGATCGGAAAGTCGCTGCCGCTCACGGTGGAGCTTCTCGTCTTCTCCTTCGCCGCGGCGCTGCTCGTTTCCGTTCCGGTGGGGATGCTCGCCGCGCTGCGCCCTGGCGGCGCGGCCGACAAGGGGGTCTTCGTCTACTCGCTCTTCGCGGGCTCGCAGCCGGAGTTCTGGTGGGGTCTGCTCTTCGTCTACCTCTTCTTCTTCGTGCTCGGGGTGGCGCCGCCGCCGCTGGGCGTGCTCTCCCCGCTCACCTCGGCCCCGCCGGCCGTGACGGGCTTCGTGACGGTCGACGCGCTGATCGCGGGGCGGCTCGACGTGTTCTTCGAGGCGCTGCACCACTTCATGCTGCCGGTGGCGACGCTCGTGTTCATCCTCTCCGGGCCGATCATCAAGATGGTCCGGCAGAACATGGTGCGCGCGCTGGGCTCCGATTTCGTGCTCTACGCCCGCTGCGCCGGGCTGCCGCGGGGCAAGGTGGCGCTCTACGCGCTCCGGGCCGCGATGGCGCCCTCGATGACGCTCATCGGCATCCTCTTCGGCTTCATGCTGGGCGGCGCGGTTCTCGTCGAGAGCGTCTTCTCGCTCGGCGGGCTCGGGCAATACGCGATCCGCTCGATCCTCGCCTTCGATTACCCGGCGATCCAGGGGGTGATCCTCGTGATCACCGCGATCTCGCTGGCGGTCTACCTCGCGCTCGACATCCTGCACGCCATGATCGACCCGCGGGTGACCTACTGATGGCCCGGCTCGACACCGATCTGCCCGCGATCGAGCCGATCCTCGCCGAGAGGCGCCGTATCGACTGGCTGTTCTGGGTGGGGGTGGTGATCGTTTCCACCGTGACCTTCCTGGCCGCGTTCGGCCCGCTCATCGCGCCCTACGACCCCACCCTCGCCACGGGCCGCGTTTCGGTGGCGCCGCCGCCGCTCGGCCAGTGGCCGGGTCTTGCCTGGCAGAACCTCACCGGGCAGCTCGAGCGCCCGCCGCACTGGTTCGGCACCGATGCCACGGGTTTCGACATCTTCTCGCGGGTCATCTCCGCCCCGCGGGTCGATCTGACCATCGCGCTTGCGGCCAACACGCTTTCGCTCCTGCTCGGTGTCTTCTTCGGGCTGCTCGCGGGCTATTTCCGCAACATCTTCACCGAAACGCTGATGCGCGTTTCGGACGTGCTGCAATCCTTCCCGGTGTTCATCTCGGCGATGATCCTCGTTGCGCTGGCGGGCCGCTCGACGGTGAACATCGTGATCGCGCTCGCGCTGCTCTACACGCCCATCTACATCCGCCTCACCCGGACGGAGGTGATGAGCCAGAAGGTGCGCGGCTACGTCGAGGCCGCCCGCGCCATGGGCAACAGCGAGTTCGTGGTCGCCACGCGGCACGTGCTGCCCAACTCGCTGGCCCCGGCGCTGATCCAGTCCTCGGTGACGATCGGGTTCGCGATCCTGCTCACGGCGGGGCTCAGCTTCGTCGGCGCCGGGGTGCGGCCGCCGCTGCCCGAATGGGGGCTGATGATCTCCACCGGGGCCAACCAGATCATCCTCGGGGAATGGTGGCCCTCGGTCTTCCCGGGCATTGCCATCTCCATCACCGTGTTCGGCTTCGCCGTGCTCGGCAACACGCTGGAACGACGCTATGACGGCCAGTGACCCGGTGAACCTCGCCGATGCGAGCCCCGCCGCGCCCGAGATCCTGCGGGTGGAGGATCTCGCCGTCAGCTATCCCACGCCCGCGGGCCCCGTGCGGCCCCTCACCGGGCTCAGCCTCGCGGTACGCGAGCGCGAGGTCGTGGGGCTGATCGGGGATGCGGGCTCGGGCAAGTCCACCGCCGCGCTGGCGATGATGGGGATCGTGCGCCCTCCCGGCCGGATCGAACGGGGCAGGGTCCTCTTCGGCGGTCGGGATTTGCTCGGCATGGCCGAGGACGATCTGCGCAGGCTCCGCGGGCGCGACATCGGCATCATCGTGCAGAACCCCCGCGCCTCGCTCAATCCGATGCTGCGGGTGGGCCGGCAGATCGGGAATGTCTACCGCGCCCATAACGAGGCGGGCCGGGGCGAGGCGTCGAAGCGCGCCGTGGAGATGCTGCGCCGGGTGGGCATCAACGACCCCGAACGCCGGGTGAACGCCTATGCCCACGAGCTCTCCGGCGGCATGGCGCAGCGCGCGCTCATCGCCATGGCGCTTTCTTCCAACCCGCGGCTGCTGATCGCCGACGAGCCCACCTCGGGCCTCGATGTCACCATCCAGGCGCAGTTCCTCGACGAGATGTGGCAGACGGTGCAGGATACCGGCTCCGCCATGCTCCTGATCACGCAGGATCTCGGCATCGTCGCCAACTACTGCGACCGCGTTGCGGTGCTCCACGACGGGGTGATCGTGGAGGATCGCCCGGTGCGCGAGTTCTTCGCCGCGCCCCGGCACGCCTACAGCCAGGCGATCCTGAGCCTGCAGAGGGAGAACGCGGCCAGCCACGCGCTGCGCCGCGGGGCCGCTGCCGCCCGAAGCGAGGCGCCCCTGGTGAAGGTCGAGGCGCTGGCAAAGGCCTTTCCCATCGCCGGCTCCGACAAGGTGGTGCAGGCGGTTCAGTCCGTCGATCTCGATATCCGCCCGGGCGAGACGCTGGGGCTGGTGGGCGAGAGCGGCTCGGGCAAGACGACCGTGGGCCGCTGCCTTTTGCGCCTCGAGGAGCCGACCGCGGGCCGCATCACCTATCGCGGAGAGCCCATCAGCGGCATCCCCGCGCGGCAGATGCGCGGCTTCCGCTCGCGCCTGCAGATCGTGTTCCAGGATCCCTACGACAGCCTCAATCCGCGCTGGACCATAGGGCGGGTGCTGCGCGAGCCGCTGGACCTGCACACCGATCTGTCCAGCGCGCGGAAGACCGCGCGGTGCCGCGAGCTGCTGGAGATGGTGGGGCTCGACCCGAACGCCCTCGATATCCGGCCCCGCGGCCTCGGCGCCTCGGCCATGCAACGGCTGAACATCGCGCGCGCGCTCGCCACGAACCCGGAGTTCATCGTGCTCGACGAGCCCACCTCCGTGCTCGCGCCGAACGCGGTGAACGGCCTCGTGGCGCTCCTGCGCAAGCTCCAGGCCGAGCTCGGGCTTTCCTACCTCTTCATCAGCCACGACCTGACCACCGTGCAGTACCTCTGCCACCGCGTCGCGGTGATGTATCTCGGCCAGATCGTGGAGGCCGGCAGCGTCGAGCAGGTGTTCGAGGCTCCGAAACACCCCTATGCGCGGGCGCTGCTGGCATCGCATCTGTTTCCCGACCCGGGCCGCCGCCGCGTGGACCACCCCGTGCCGGCCAGCCTCTCGGGTGAAATCCCCTCGCCGGTGGATCTGCCCCGGGGCTGTTACCTTGCCGGGCGCTGTCCGCTGGCGACCGATCGGTGCCGGGCCGAGCCCCAGGTTCTGACCGCGCTGCCCGACGGGCGGCAGACCCGGTGCTGGCGCGTGGCGGAGGGCGACCTGGAGGGCGCGGCATGACCGGGCATTCCGATGTTCTCATCGTGGGGGCGGGCGCCTCCGGCGCCGCGGCGGCCTGGCGGCTCGCGCGCGCAGGCATCTCGGTGACCTGCCTCGAACGGGGCGGCTGGGTGGACTACGCCGAGGTGCCCTCCAAGCGGGCCGACTGGGAGCTGGCGCGCCAGACCACCCATCACCCGAACCCGAACGTGCGCCGTAGCGCGTGGGACTATCCGGTCGATGATACGGACGCCGCCATCAAGCCGATGATGTACAACGCCGTCGGCGGCTCGACCCTGCACTGGGGCGCGCATTTCCCGCGCTTCCGCCCCTCCGATTTCAGGGTCCGCAGCCTTGATGGCGTGGCGGCCGATTGGCCGCTCGACTACGCCGAGCTCGCGCCCTTCTACGAGGAGAACGACCGGATCATGGGCGTGGCCGGCGTCAACGGCGATCCGGGCAATCCGCCGCGCGAGGCGCGCCAGATGCCGCCGCTCCCCATCGGCCGCGGGGCCGAGATCATGGCCGCCGCCTTCGATCGCCTCGGCTGGCACTGGTGGGTCGCCGACGCCGCCATCAACAGCCGCCCCTACGGCGAGGGCCGGGGCGCGTGCAACCACTGCGGGCCGTGCGACCTCGGCTGCGCGGTCAAGGCGCGCTCCTCGACCGATGTCACCTACTGGCCGCTGGCGCTGCAGGCCGGTGCGCGGCTCGTCACCGGGGCGCGTGCCTTCGAGATCGAGACCGATGCCGGCGGCCGGGCCACCGGGGTGGCCTACCGCGACGAAGCCGGCATCGTGCAGCGGGCCACCGCCGACGTGGTGATCCTGGCGGCCAACGGCGTGGGCACCGCGCGGCTCTTGCTGCTGTCACGCTCCCGCGCCCACCCGAACGGGCTGGCCAACGGGACGGATCTCGTCGGCCGCAACCTGATGCACCATCCCACCGGCATGGTGACGGGCGTGTTCGCCGAGCCGGTCGAGGGCTTCAAGGGGCCCTTCGCGACCTCGATCCTCTGCCAGCAGTTCTACGAGACCGATCCCGCGCGCGGCTTCACCCGCGGCTTCCAGATGCAGCTCGTGCGCTCCGATGCTCCGCTCGGCACGGCCGTGGGGGTCTACCTGCCGCGGGTGCCGTGGGGCGCGGGGCATCACGCGCGGTTCGACGCCACCTTTGGGCGGACGGCCAGCCTCACCGTCACCACCGAGGATCTGCCCGAGCCGGAGAACCGCGTGACCCTTTCCGAGACGCTCACGGACGACGACGGGCTGCCCGCCCCGAAGTTGACCTACCGCGTGAGCGAGAACAGCCGCGCGATGATCGCCTACGGCATCCAGAGGGCGACCGAAGCCTTCCGCGAGGCCGGCGCGGTGGAGACCCTGCCGCAGGATCTGCTCACCGGGGCGGGCTTCCACCTGCTGGGCACCGCGCGCATGGGCGACGATCCGGCGGCCTCGGTGGTGGACCGCTGGAACCGGGCCCACGAGGTGCCCAACCTCCTTGTCATCGACGGCGCGTGTTTCGTGACCGCCGCGGCGCTCAACCCCACGCCCACCATCCAGGCGCTGGCGTTGCGCGCGGCCGATGCGCTGATCCGGGACCGGCGCAGCGTCGGAGCGGCGGCATGAGCGCGCTGGAGGCGGCGCTCGATTGCCTGCTGCCGGGCGGGGAGGGGTATCCGCCCGCGCGCGAGCTGGGGCTGGCTGCATGGGTGGCGGGGCAGGAGCGGTTCGCCGCAGCCGTCGCGACGGTCTGCGGAGCGCTGCCCGAGGGCTTCGCCGCCCTCGATGCCGCGGCACGGGTTGCGGCGCTCGAGGAGGTGGAGCGCGCGCTTCCCGAGGCGTTCGACGCGTTCACGGTGGCTGCCTACTCGGGCTACTACACGCAACCGGCGGTGCTTGCCGCCATCGAGGCGCGGCACGGCTACAAGGCGCGCCCGCCGCAGCCGGGGGGCTACGCGCTGCCAGCGTTCGACCCGGATATCCTGAAGGTGCCGGCCGCCCGCGCGGCGCTCTGGCGCGACCCCGAAGAGGAGACGGCCCGATGAGCCAGCCACACGACGGAAAGACGGCCATCGTCACCGGTGGCGCGTCGGGCATCGGCGAAGGGATCGCCCGCCGCCTCGCGCGCGAGGGAGCCAGCGTGGTGGTGGCCGATCTCGACGGAGGCCGCGCGGAGGCTGTGGCCGCGAGCCTGCCCGGCCCGGCGCTCGCCGTCGCCGTGGACGTGACGGACGAGGACGGGATGGACGGGCTCGTGGCCCGAACGCTCGACCGCTTCGAGCGCCTCGACATCATGGTGAACAACGCCGGGGTCATCCGCGTGGGTCCGGTGGCCGACACCCCCTACGCCGACTGGAAGCGGCTGATGGACGTGAACGTGGACGGCGTGTTCCTCGGGTGCCGTGCCGCGGCGCAGGTGATGGCCGACCAGGGCACCGGCGGCGTGATCGTCAATGCCTCGTCCGGGGCCGGGCGTCGCGGCGTGCCCAACATCGCGGGCTACTGCGCCTCGAAGGCGGCCATCATCATGCTCACCCAGTCGCTGGCGGTGGAGCTGGCGCCCAAGGGCATCCGGGTGAACTGCTACACGCCCGGCCACATCACCACGCCCTTCTGGGAGGAGATCGCCGCGGGCTTCGGCAAGGCCATGGACAAGAGCCCGGAGGAGGTGATCGAGATGTTCCGCGCGACCGTTCCCATGGGCCGCTTCGGCACCCCGGAGGACGTGGCCGCGGCCGTGAGCTGGCTGGCCAGCGAGGACGCCGCCTACGTGAGCGGGCAGGCCATCGCGATGAACGGCGCGGAGTTCCCGTTTTGAGCCGCGCTGCGGGGTTTCCCAGCGCCCGCGGCGCGGCCAGGGCTTGCCGGTCCGTGGCGCGGGCAGCGCCCGCCCGGCGGTTCGGGCCGCTTGCCCCGATGCCGCGCGCCGGGCGCGCGCGCCTGGTTCCCCATGCGCACTGAGTTCGATTTCATCGTCGTCGGCGCGGGTTCGGCGGGCTGCGTTCTGGCCAACCGCCTCAGCGAGGACGGTCGGCACCGTGTCCTGCTGATCGAGGCCGGTGGGCGCGACAGCAACCCCTTCCTCAAGCTGCCGCTCACAGCGGGGCTCGCCTACTACTGGAAGTCCATCAACTGGAACTACGAGACGGCGCCGCAGCCGGGCCTCGACGGCCGCGTCCTGGCCTGGCCGCGGGGCAAGGTGCTGGGGGGCTCCTCGTCGATCAACGGCATGATGTACATGCGCGGCAACGCCGCCGACTACGACGGCTGGCGGCAGGCGGGCGCGACGGGTTGGGGGTATGCCGACGTGCTGCCCTATTTCAGGCGCTCGGAGGATCACGCCGACCGCTCCGGCCCCTTCCACGGCAAGGGTGGCTCGTTCCGGGTGGTGACGGCAAGGGCCGAGAACCCGCTCTACGATGCCTTCCTGAACGCCGGCGTGAACGCCGGTTTCCCCCGCGGGGACGACTTCAACGGAGCCGTGCAAGAGGGTCTCGGGCCTTACGATTTCAACATTCGCAACGGGCGCCGCGAGAGCACGGCCACCGCCTTCCTGCGACCCGCGCAAGGGCGGCCCAACCTCGATGTCTGGACCCGGACCACAGCCCGCAGGATCCTGCTCGGCGAGGGCCGCGCCACGGGGCTCGAGGTCGAGCGCGAGGGCGCGCGGCTTGCCGTCACGGCGCGGCGCGAGGTGGTGCTCTCCGCGGGGGCGATCAACTCCCCGCAGCTCCTCGAGCTTTCCGGCATCGGCGATCCGGCGGTGCTCTCCGCCGCCGGCATCGCGCCGCGCCACACGCTCCCCGGGGTGGGGGGCAACCTGCAGGATCACCTTGGCGTCTACCTCACCTACCGGTGCCGCGAGCCGATCACGCTCTATCGCCTGTTCCGGGCCGACCGGGCGCTCTGGGCCGGGCTTCGCGGGCTCGTCGCGCGCAGTGGGCCTGCCACCGCCGTTCCGCTGGAGATGGGCGGTTTCCTCAGGACGCGCCCCGAGCTCGAGATCCCCGACATCCACATCACCTTCGTGCCGGGCCTCAACCTGGAAACGACCCGGAAGGGGCAGGGGCAGCACGGTTACCTCATCAACTTCTACCAGCTGCGCCCGCATTCCCGCGGCACCGTGCACGTCGCATCGCCCAACCCCAAGGCGCCGCCCAGGATCGATCCGGCCTACCTCTGCGATCCCGCCGATATCGCCTGCATGCGCGATGGCACCCGGCTGGCCCGCCGCATCGGGGAGACCGAGCCGCTCAGCCGCTTCAACGCCGGCGAGATCAGCCCCGCCCGCGAGGCCGGGAGCGATGCCGAGATCGACGCCTGGGTCCGCGCATCGGCCAACACCATCTTCCACCCCGTGGGCACCTGCGCGATGGGCACCGGCGCGGCCGCCGTGGTGGACCCGGAGCTGCGCGTGCACGGGCTGAAGGGGCTGCGCGTGGCCGATGCCTCGGTGATGCCCGCCATCGTCGGCGGCAACACCTCGGCCCCCACCATCATGATCGCCGAGAAATGCGCCGACATGATGCTCGGCCGCCCCCCCCTGCCACCGGAGGACCCCAGATGACCGACCTGAGCTGGCCCGAGGGCAAGACGCTCGCGCTCTCCATCGTCGTCAACATCGAGGAAGGCTCGGAGATGACCGTCGCCGATGGCGACAAGAAGCCCGAGCCGGTGGACGAGCTCGGCGTCGCGCTCTCCATCCCGATCCGCAATTACGGCAACGAGAGCAACTATCGCTACGGCATCACCACCGGGGGGCCGCGCCTGTTCCGGCTTCTGGGGCGCTACGGCGTGCCGGCGACGGTGACGGCCGCCGCGCTGGCGCTGGAGCGCGCGCCGGCGCTGACCGCGCAGATCCTCGGGCAGGGCCACGAGATCTGTTCCCACGGCTGGCGCTGGACGCATACCTTCTCGATGAAGGAGGAGCGCGAGCGCGAGACGATCGCCCGCGCCGTGGAAAGTTTCCGCGCCACCACCGGCGCGGCGCCCGCGGGCTGGCTTTCGCGGTACCTGCACACCGAGAACACCCGGCGCCTGCTCGCCGAGGCCGGTTTTCTCTATCACATGGACGACTACTCGGCCGACGTTCCGTTCTGGGAGCCCGTCAAGCTGGCGGACGGGTCGCTGCGCCCGCTGGTCTGCGTGCCCTACGCCATCGACAGCAACGACATGAAGATGTGGACCCACGGGGTGAGCCCCGAAGCCTGGCTCGCCTACGCCAAGAACAGCTTCGACTGGCTGCGGGCGGAGGCGGCGGCGGAAGGGCCGCGCATGATGTCGCTCGGCCTGCACCTGCGGATCGTCGGCAGGCCCGGCCGCATCTGGGCCCTCGAGGCCTTTCTCGATCATGTCGCCGGGCACGAGGATGTCTGGATCACGACCCGGCGCGCGATCGCCGAGCGCTTCGCCGCCCAGGTGCCTTTCGAGGCGGCGGCGTGAGCGGGCGGCTCGATCCGGCACGCTGGCCGCCGCTGCTCGCCGAGGCCAGCGCGGCGGCCGCCGAGGCGCCGGGGCTGGAGGAGGCGCTGCGCGTGCTCACGGCTTGCGCCCAGGCCAGCCTCGGCGATCACGAGGCCGCGCTCCGGCCCGGGATGCTCAAGGAGGGTGAGCGGGACTACCGCGTTTCGGGGGTGTTTCTCATCTCGCCCGACCGGCGCTACAACGTGCTCTGCGCGGGCGTCGGGTTCCCGCCCGAACAGCGGCGCCTGTCGATCCCGCTGGGTTGGGCCAACCCGGGCCAGGTGGTCGCCACGGAACGCGAGCTCCTTCTCGCAAACACCGACGATCACGAAGAGTTCCGCCAGTTCCTGAAGACGAGCCGGATGGGCTCGTCGCTCTATGTTCCGATCGTTTCGGAGGCCGGGATGGTGGGGCAGATCGTGGCCGCGGCCCAGGCGCGCCACAGCTACGGGCGCGCGGACCTGCCGCCCCTGCGGGCGCTCGCGGCCGTCGCCGCCCTGGTCTGGAACGCGCGCAACGGCGCTGCCTGGCTCGCGCGCGACTACCCGGCCGGCGATGCCTGGTACGCAGACCGCCCGGAGCCCGTCGCATGATCGAGACGACCGACCGTTTCGCCGCCCACATCGCGGGCGCGCGGTTCGCCGATCTTGGTCCGGCGGATCTCGCGGCGGCACGCACCTTCCTGCTCGACACGCTCGGGGTCGGTATCGCGGGCTCCTCGGGGGCCTCTGTCGGTGCGCTGACGGAGGCAGTGCGCGGCTGGGGCCGAGGCGAGGAGGCCACCGTCTGGGTCACCGGCGAGCGCCTGCCGGCGCAGGCAGCGGCGGTGGTGAACGCCTACCAGATCCACTGCCTCGAATACGATTGCGTGCACGAGGGTGCCGTGGTGCATCCCATGGCGACGGTGCTCTCGGCGTTGATGGCCCATGCCGAACGGCGCTCGGCCGCGGGCGCGCCCGTCAGCGGAGCGGACTTCGTCACCGCGCTGGCCGTGGGCGTCGATATCGCCACGTTGCTGGGCGTCGCCGCCACCGGGCCGGTGCGGTTCTTCCGGCCCGCCACCGCCGGCGGGCTGGGTGCCACCGCCGCCATCGCGAAACTTGCCGGGCTCGGCGAGGACGGCATCAAGAACGCGCTCGGCATCGCCTACGGCCAGACCTCCGGCACGCTCCAGCCCCATGCCGAGGGCGTGCCCGTGCTGGGGCTGCAGATCGGGTTCAATGCCCGCGCCGCGCTTGCGGCGGTGGATCTCGCCCTCGCCGGGTTCCGCGGCCCCCACGACATGATCGACGGCCCCTACGGATATCTCGCCCTCTTCGAGGACGGGCGCTACGATCTCGCCCCGGTCTGGGAGAAACTCGGCCGTGAATGGCAGATCGCGCGCCTGAGCCACAAGCCCTTTCCCAGCGGTCGGCTGACCCACGGCGTTGTCCACGCGCTGCGCACGCTCACCGCCGAACGCGGGGTCGCGCGCGAGGAGATCGTCTCCATAACCGGCCACGTGCCGCCGCTCGTGCACCGCCTCGTGGGCCGGCCCGACCGGCCCGATCCGGAAACCAACTACGCCAAGCTCTGCCTTGCCTATGTCGCCGGCGCCTATCTGGCGCGGGGGCGCGTCGACGTGCCGGAATTCAACGATCCCGCCATCCTCCGCGACCCGGACGTCCACGCGGCGGCGGCGAAGGTGACGCTGCACCTCGACGGCAACCCCGACGAGAACGCACTCGCGCCCCAGCGCTTCGTCTTCCGCCTCACCGGCGGCCGCGAGGAGGAGGTGTGCCTCGAGCAGATGTACGGCCATCCCGACGTGCCGCTGACGGACGGCGAGAACAGGGCCAAGTTCGAGCGCTGCCTCGGCTACGGCGCCCGCCCCCTGCCGGCGGGGCGCGGGGAGGCGCTCGTGGCGGCGGTGGAGGGCGTGGCGCGCCTCGAGGACGCGGCCGAACTGGCGCGGCTGACGGTGGCGGAGGGCGCCCGGTGAGTGCCGGTCCCTCGGCGCCGGGCAGGGCCGGGGCAGGGGCCGGGCCTCGGATGCCGGGCAGCCCGCGCCGGCGCCCCGCGCGCGCGGTCCGCCGTCCGCGTTCCGCGCCCCTCCCACTTTGGTCTTCAAATACCTCGGAGAGCGCGAGAGGCAGCGCCTCTCGCCCCGCGCGCCAGGCGCGGGCCGCGCGGCCGGCTCCGGGGCGCTCCGGGAACGATATTTGTCCGGACAAATTGACGGACCATCGTCCGCAAACTAAGAACTCATCCGGACATCTGCCGCGAGAGGGAGCCCCCGCGCCATGAGCCACCACGCCGAGAAGGTCGGTGAGAACCGCTACCGCGAGCGCTTCGGGCGCTACTACGAGGATTTCGAGGTCGGCGACGTCTACGAGCATCGCCCCAACCGCACGCTGACGGAGACCGACAATACCTGGTTCACGCTGCTGACGATGAACACCCACCCGCTGCATTTCGATGCCGAGTACGCCCGGCACTCGGAATTCGGCAAGCCCATCATCGCCTCGCCGCTCACGCTGGCGGTGCTGGTGGGCATGAGCGTGAGCGACGTCAGCCAGAAGGCGATCGCCAATCTCGGCTGGACCGACATCAAGATGACGGCCCCGCTCTTCGCCGGCGACACGCTTTCGGGCGAAACCGAGGTGCGCGCCAAGCGCGAGAGCAGGTCGCGCCCCAACGCCGGCCTCGTCACCGTCTTCACACGCGGGTTCAACCAGCACGGCACGGTCGTCTGCACCTTCGAACGCACCATCCTCGTCGCCAGGCGCGGCTGGGAGACCGAGGAAAAGGCCGGCTACTGAGCCGGCCGCCACATCGCCCCGCGGGGCAGGAGGAGACGCGATGAACACGCAGTTCGGCGAGACGGGCGCATCGGAGGAACACGAGGCGCTGATGCTCGACGCGATCGAGAAATGGCTCGAGCGCGACGTGCGCCCCCATGTGCTGAAGTTCGACCACGCCGATGCCTACCCCCACGAGATGGTCGAACAGATGAAGGAGCTCGGCCTCTTCGGCGCCACCATCCCCGAGGAGTTCGGTGGCCTCGGCCTCTCGGCCACGACCTATGCCAGGATCGTGGAGAAGATCTCGGCCACCTGGATGTCGCTCACGGGGATCTTCAACAGCCATCTGATCATGGCTGCCTGCGTCGCCCGCATGGGCACGCCCGAGCAGAAGGCCGAGCTCCTGCCGCGCTTCGCCTGCGGCGAGCTGCGCGGCGGGCTGGCGCTCACCGAGCCCGATGCCGGCACCGATCTCCAGGCGATCCGGACCCGCGCGGTGCGCGACGGCGACGATTACGTCATCACCGGCACCAAGACCTGGATCTCCAACGGCATCGAGGGGCAGTGCTTCGCCCTTCTGGTCAAGACCGACCCGGATGCCGACCCGCGCCACAAGGGGATGAGCATGTTCATCGCCGAGAAGGGGCCGGGCTTCACCGTGTCCAAGAAACTGGAGAAGCTCGGCTACAAGGGCATCGACAGCGCCGAGCTGGTGTTCGACGGCTACCGCATCCCGGCCTCCCGCCTTCTCGGCGGGGTCGAGGGCAAGGGGATGCAGGCGGCCCTGGGGGGGCTGGAGCTGGGCCGTATCAACATCGCCGCACGCGGCTGCGGGCTCGCCGCCGCGGCGCTGAACGACAGCGTCGCCTATGCCCAGACCCGCAAGACCTTCGGCAAGCCCATCGCCCAGCACCAGGCAATCCAGCTCAAGCTCGGGGAAATGGCCACCAAGCTGCAGGCCGCGCGTCTGCTCACCTACGATGCCGCCCGCGCCTACGATAGCGGCGAGCGGTGCGACATGGAGGCCGGCATGGCGAAGTTCTTCGCCTCAGAGACGGCGGTGGAGAACAGCCTCGAGGCCATGCGCATCCACGGCGGCTACGGCTACTCGAAGGAATACCATGTCGAGCGCTACTTCCGCGACGCGCCGCTGATGTGCATCGGCGAGGGCACCAACGAGATCCAGCGGATGATCATCGCCAAGCAGCTGATCGAGCGGAACCCGGCCTGAGGCGGTGCAGGCAGAGGCCCCGCGCCCGCTGGAAGGCCGGTACGACCCGGCCTTCACACGGGTCGCCGAGCGGTTCGCGGCCAGCGTGGCCGCGGGCGAGGAGCGCGGCGCCCTCGCGCTCCGCATCGGCGGCCGCGCGGTGCTCGATCTGCATGGCGGCGCCGCCGATCCTGCCAGCGGGGCGCCGTGGCGGGCCGACAGCCTGGCCTGCTGCTTCTCGGTCACGAAGGGCGTCTTCGCCCTCCTCGCCCATGTGCTGATCGACCGCGGGCGTCTCGATCTCGCCGCGCCGGTGGCCCGTTACTGGCCCGGCTTCGCGGCTGCCGGGAAGGCAGAGGTCTCCGTCGATGACATGCTGACCCATCGCGCCGGCCTGCCGGCGGTCGCGCAGGCGGTGCCCGAGGGCGTGCTCTACGACGCTCCGGCGATGGAGGCCGCGCTGGCCGTCTCGCCGCCGGTGCTGGCGCCGGGCACGCCGGCCTACCACAACATGACCTACGGCCACCTCCTGGGCGGCCTGATGGCGCGGGCGGCGGGCGCCCCCGCCGCGGCGCTGATCGCAAGCGAGATCGCCGGGCCGCTCGGCGCCGATTTCCGCATCGGGCTTTCGGCGCTGGAGGCCGCGCGGGCGGTCCACCTCACGCAGGACGATCCCGGAGCGCTCTGGCGGGCGCTCGACGAGGCGCCGCACACGCTCTTCGCCCGGTCGATGCGGTTCTTCGCGCGCGGCGAGGATTTCAACTCCGCGCGCTGGCGCGGCGCGGTGATCGGCTCGGGCAGCGGCCACGCCACCGCCGCGGCGATCGCCCGGATCTACGAGCAGTTCGTGCTGCCCGGCGGGCTGCTCTCCGGCGAGCGCCGTGCCGCGCTGGCGGCGGAGCGCTGGCGGAGCGAGGCGGAGGACCCGGTCCTCGGCATCCCCATCCGCATGGCGCAGGGGCTGGAGCTGTCTTGCCCGCCCGCGCTCGATTTCGGCCCTTCGCCCTGCGCCCTCGGCTACTGGGGGGCGGGCGGCGCCCAGGGCTTCGCCGATCCTGACAGCGGGCTCGCCTTCGGCTATGTCACCGGGCGGATGGATCCCGCGATGGGCAGTTCGCCGCGGGCGAGGGCGCTGGTGGCCGCCTGCCATGCCTGCCTCTAGAGCCGTGCGCGGGCCGTTCTGCGCGCGCCTCGCCACGGGGCCGGTGCGCGTGGGCGCCCGGCAAGCAGCCGGCCGCCAGCCTCCGTGCCGCCCCCGCGGGCGGCCCGACGACGGGGAGATACCGAGATGACCGACGGAACCGCGAGCGCCAGCCCCGACAGCCCCCCCGAGCGCTTCGCCGGCGGCGGGCTCACCCTGGAGCCGGGCCGCATCGCCACGCTGACGCTCAGCGCCCCCGAGCGGCGCAACGCCATCCGGCAGGAGATGTGGGCCGCGCTGCCGGCCATCTGTGCCCGGCTCGCAGCGGATCCGGCGGTGCGGGTGGTGGTCGTTCGCGGCGCGGGTGGACATTTCTCCGCGGGGGCCGACATCGCCGAGTTCCCGGACGCCTACCGGACGGCGGAAGCGGCGGGGCGCACCAATGCCGCGGTGCGCGCGGGGCAGGCGGCGGTGGCCGCGCTCCCGATGCCGGTGCTGGCGGAGATCCGCGGCGCCTGCGTGGGCGGCGGCTGCGGGCTGGCGCTCTCCTGCGATCTGCGCTTCGCGTCCGAAGGCGCGCGCTTCGGCATCACGCCGGCGCGGCTGGGCCTGGCCTATTCCTTCGCCGATACCCGGCAGCTGGTCGGTCTGGTGGGGCCGGCCCGGGCCAAGGACATCCTGTTCTCGGCGCGGCTGGTGGAAGCCGCCGAGGCGTTGCAGATCGGCCTGGTGGACAGGGTGGTGGCCGAAGAGAGCCTCGCGGAATCGGTCCGCGACTACGCGGAAACGCTCTCCGGCCTGTCGCAGACCTCGCTGCGCACCGCCAAGGCCACGATCGAGGCCATCCGCGGGGGGACGGCGGCCGAAACACCCGAGCTGCGCGCGGCCTTCGAGGCCAGCTTCGCCGGCCAGGACTTCCGGGAGGGCTACCGGGCCTTCCTGGAGAAACGGCGGCCCGACTTCGGGTGACGGCCCGCGCCGGCGCGGTCCTGGCCCGTCCGGCCCCTTTGCCGCCCGCCGCGGCGGCGCGTGATGGCTCGAAACCTGTGCCCGTTCGGCTCAGTCCGCGACGACGGGGGCCGGTCGCGCGCGCCGCCGGGAAGGAGCTTTCGCGCAGGACGCGCCGCTGCCGTGCCGCCGGCCACTGCTCGAGCCGGGCACGAGGGGAACTCGCGCCCCGGACTCGACCCGGGGCCTCGCCCCGCACGAGACGAGCGCCGTGCCCTTCAGGCCGCCGGGCCGCGTTATTTGCCGTTCCCCGCACGGGAGATTGCGCCCACGGCCGCGAGGCCCCGGGTCGGGCCCGGGGCGCGGGGTCACTGCCCGAGAGCCGTCTCCAGGGCTTCGCCGAGGGCGATCAGCGCCATGTCGGCGAAGGGCGCACCGACCAGCTGCACCGACGCGGGCAGCGGGGCGCCTGGCAGGGGCACCGGGATCGCGACGGCGGGCAGCCCGGCGAAATTCGCGAGCGCGGTGAAATCGGCCTGGTCGGAGGGCACCTCGGCCTCCCAGAGGAACGGCCCCCGGGGTGCGGTCGGCATCAGCAGCGCGTCCACCTCGGCGAGGGCACGGTGCGCCGCGCCCGCCGCCGCCGCCATGCGGCCGAGGGCCCTCACAAGGCGGGCCGACTCCAGCCTGCGCCCGTAGTCCAGCAAAGCGTGCAGCCCGGCGCTCATGGCGCCCGGCCGGTCCAGAAGTTCGGCGAGCGCCACGGCGCCCTCGGCTTCGCAGAGAAGCAGCCCGCCGCGCCGCGCGTCGCCTGGCGCCCAGCCCCCGAGCGCGGTCTCGACCACCTCCGCGCCCGCCGCGAGGGCGGCCTCGCGCGCCCGTTCGAGCCCCGCGATCACGCCGGGTTCGGTATCCGCCGCCGCGATCTGCGCCGGGATGCCGAGCCGGGTTCCGGACATGCCGCACTCCGCCTGCCACCCCTCGGGTAGGGGCAGGCTGGCCGGATCGTCGGGGTCCAACCCGGCCATCGCCGCGAGCGCCGGGCCCAGCTCCGCCGCGGTGCGGGCCATGGGCCCGATCGTGTCGAGCGACGGCGCGAGCCAGGCAAGGCCGGAGCGCCCCACGAGCCCTGCGCTGGGCTTGATCCCCGCGACGCCGCAGTAGGCGGCCGGAATGCGCACCGAGCCCATGGTGTCGGTGCCCAGCGCGAGTTCCACGAAGCCCGCGGCCAGCGCGGCCGCCGAGCCTCCGGAGGAGCCGCCCGGGGTGCGGGCGGGGTCGAGCGGGTTGCGGCAGCGCCCGTAGGCCGGGTTGTCGGTGGTGGCGCCGAGGGCGCCCTCGTGCATGTTGAGCATCGCGACGGGGATCGCCCCGGCGGCGCGCAGCCGCGCAACCACGCCCGCGTCTTCTGCCGCCACCCGGCCGCGCCAGCCCTCGAGGCCAGCCGTCCAGGGCATCCCCTTCACGGCGATGTTGTCCTTCACGCCGAGCAGCACGCCGTCGAGCGGGCCGCGCCCGCGGCCGGCGGCGGCGCGGGCATCGGCGGCATCCGCGGCGGCGCGGGCTGCGTCGGCGTCGAGCGCCGTCACGATGCCGAGCTCGGCGTTGCGCGCCTCGATCCGTGTGAGCGCGGCCTCGAGCCTGTCGCGCGCCTGCACGGCTTCAGCCCCTGGTCCGCGCGTCGATGAGGCGGATGGGCTTCTGGCGCGTTTCGATGCCCGTCGCCTCGGCGGTTCCGCCGGGCTCGGCAAGCTCCACGGCGATGCCCACGCCGAGGCGCGTGCGCAGATGCGCCTCCATCGCCTCGGCGAGCCCCTCGGGGCGTTCCGTGACCTCGACCACCGCGGTCATCTCCTCGCGGCCGCCGGTGCTTTCCACCCGGCAGACATACTCGCCGCAGGCCTGGGGGAATTCCGTGGCAAGGAGCGCGCCGATGCCCTGTGGATAGATGTTGATGCCGCGCAGCTTGACCATGTTGTCCGAGCGCCCGAGGAAGCCTTCGAGGCGCCGGAAGGGCAGGCCGAGGGGGTTTTCGCCCCGCACTTCCCGGCTCACGTCGTGGGTCTGGAACCGGATGATCGGGAAGATGTCGTCCTTGAAGAGGCAGGTGCACACCATGTCGCCCATGCCGCCCTCCTCGACCGGCGCGCCGGTATCCACGTCGAGCAGCTCGAGGTACTGCGCATCCTCCAGCACATGCAGGCCGCTCTGGTCGGGCCCCTCGCCGGCGATGGCCCCGGTGTCGCCCACGCCGTACCAGTCGTAGACCTCCGCGCCGCCCCAGGCGTCGGACATCGAGGCCCGGCTCTCCGCGCCGAGATGGCCCGAGATCACCCGCACCGGAATGTCGCGGCCCGGCTCCAGCCCCGCCTCCCGGGCGACCTCGGCAAGCCGCTTGATGAAATCGCCGAAGCCCACGATCGCCGTGGCGCGGAAGGCGGCCATCAGGCTCACCTGCTGGGCCGAGCGCGTTTCCACCCCGGTACCCGCGCTGAGGAACTGCGCGCCCACCCAGTGGGCCACGGCCTCGCGCACGTAGTGGCCGCCATTGACCATGCCGTGCCCGTAGACGGAGTGGATCACGTCGCCGCGCCCGATCCCCTGCAAGGCGTAGAGCCGCGCCAGCAGCAACGCCTGAACCTCGCGGCTTTTCGGGCCGAAGAGCAGCGGCTGCGGCTTGCCCGTGGTGCCGCTGGTGGTCTGGAACACCAGCGGCGGGCGGCTGCCCGGTGGGTGCGCGTCGATCCCGTGGAAATCGCCGATCGGCGGGTGCGCTTCCACCGAGGCCATCAGGTCGGACTTCGCGTAGGTGGGCAGCTTCGGCAGGTCGTCGAGACCGCGGATGTCGCCGGGCTCGATCCCCCTGGCGCCCCAGTGCCGCCGGTAGAAGGGCACCTGCCAGGCGAAGGCCAGCACCTTGGCGAACTGTGCCTCCTGGAGCGCGCGAAGCTCGTTGCGGCTCATGCCGGTGTAGGTCGACAGGAAGGCCGGCCCCGCGGGGTAGGCCGCGCGCAGTGCCGGCGCATCGACGCAGGCGAAGTAGTCGGGTTCGGTCATGGGGGATCCTTCGGGGCAAGTGCGGCGGCAAGCGCGCGGGAAAGCTCGGCCGGAGCGCCGCCTTCACCCAGTGCGCGCGCCGCGGCGACGAGCGCCGCGGCGCGCGACGGGGCGACGCCGGCGGCCTCCATGAGGGTGCGGGCCTTGGCTTCGATGGCACGCTCCGAGAGCGGGTTTTCGGGATCGCCCAGCGCATCGGGGATCTCGGCGCGCAGGCGCGTGCCGTCGTCCAGCACGGCCGTGGCTGCCGCTCCGAAGCGGGCCGGGTAGGCCCCGGCGAAGGGTTCTCCGGCGGCCACCGTCACCTTGCCGCGCAGGGCGGCCAGATCGGGGCGGTCGAGCGCCTCGGCGGCGAAGGCGCCGAGCGGGGGAGGCCCGTCGCGGAGGGCCACGGCCGCGGCGTGCTGCAGGCTGAACTTGGCCTCGGCCGTGGTGCGCGGCGCCGGGCGGTCGCAGAAGGCCAGCGCATCGGCGTAGGTGAGCAGCTCGACGGCGGCGATGCTCCTGCCTTCCGGCAGCCGGTCGCGCAGCGCAAGGCACGCGTCGATGGCCGCGTGGGCGTGCCGGCAGGCGGGCCATGGCTTGAAGCTCGTCTCCCATGCAAGCCAGGGGCCCTCCGGATCGGCGGTGAGCGCGTCGGGGCGCGGATCGGGGCACATCGCTGCGTAGAACCCCTGCGCGCCTTCAAGCATGCGTTCCGGCCCGGTCAGCCCGTGGGCGGCGAGGCGGGCCGCGGCCAGCCCGGCCTGCGCGGCACGGGCGGTGTGAAGCTGCTTCGTCATCACCGGCTCGTGCCGGCACCGCCAGGGGCCGGAGGCTTGCGTGAGCGCGTTGCCGAGCGCCCAGACGGCAGCGTCCTCCGGCAGATCGAGGAGCGATGCGCCCGCCATCGCCGCGCCCAGGGGGCCGCAGGTGGCGGTGTTGTGCCAGATCGCGTAGTGCCCCGGCCCAACGGAGCGGCCGAGCCGGATGACCGCCTCGTAGCCGCGCAGGATCGCCCCGAGCAGGGCGTTTCCGGTGGCGCCGGAGGCCTCGGCCTGGGCGAGCGCCGCGGGGATCACCACCGGACCCGGATGCAGAATCGCCGCGCGGTGCACGTCGTCCATCTCCAGCACGTTGCCGAGCCCGCCGTTGAGAAAGGCCGCCGCCTCGGGCGGCAGCGCAAGCCTCCCGCCGGCGAGCGCGATGCCGGTGGCCGGACCCGTGCCGGCCTCAGCGGCGTGTGCCGCCAGTGCGCGCCCCGGGGCCTCGGCGGCGCCGGCGATGGCGCAGCCCAGCCAGTCCACCAGGTGCAGGGACGCGCGCGCCCTGTCCCGGTTGCCGATCGGGCGCCGGCAGATCCGCACAAGCTCGCGCGTGAGGGAACTTGTCATGGCAGCCCGAAACCCGATAGCCTGAATTTGTCCGGACATATTTACCAGCCCGCCCAAGGGGGCGCAATCGGGAAGGGAGCCTGGGTGGCGCAACTGGAGCGGAGCGGTGCCCGAGCCTGGGCCGACGCACTCGCGGCCCTGCCGCGCGACCGGCCGGTCTATCTTGCCGGCTGCTGCGGCGAGCCCACGGCCGCGCTCGAGGCGATGCAGGAGGATCCGGGCATAGCGGCCGGGCGCTGCTTCGCGGGCGTCTGGATTCCCGGGGTCAACCGCTTCGATCCCTCCGGGCTCGGCCCGGGCGCCCGGGCGCTCACGCTCTTCGCCACGCCCGAGCTTGCCGGTGGCCTCGCCTCCGGCAGCGTGGGCCACCTGCCCATGCACTACAGCGAGGCGTGGCGCTGGTTGGGCGGGCCCGAGGGGCCGGGCGGCGGGGTGGTCCAGGTCTCTCCGCCGCGTTCGGGAATGGTTTCGCTCGGTCTCGCGGCGGATTTCACACCGGCCCTCGTCGCCTCGGGCGTTCCGCTGGTGGCGCAGGTGAACCCGTTGATGCCCGCGCCGCCCGGGGCCCCCCGGCTGCCGGTGGAGCGCTTCGCGGCGCTGATCGAGGCCGAAACGGCGCTGCCGACGCTTCCGCCATCCGAGCCGGGGAGCGCCGCGCGGGCCATCGGCCGGCACGTCGCGCGGCTCCTCCGGCCGGGTGACACCCTGCAACTGGGCTTCGGCAAGGTCGCGGCAGGCGTGCTGGCGGCGCTCGAAGGGGCCCGGGGCCTGCACTTTCACGGCGGCATGGCGGAACCTGCCCTCGCCGCGCGGCTCGACGAGGGCGTTTTCGGCGGCCGGGTGACCGTGGGCGTGGCCCTCGGGAACGCGGGATGGTATGCACGGCTCGGCGATGATCCGCGTTACCGGTTCGCCCCGGTGGGCGAAACCCACGCCGCGTCCGCGCTCGGGGGGATCGCGTCCTTCGTTTCGGTCAACACGGCGCTGGAGGTCGATCTCATGGGGCAGGTGAACTGCGAGCGGGCGGGGGGACGGCAGGTGTCGGGCCTCGGCGGGCTTGCGGATTTCGCGCGCGGGGCGCGGCTCTCTCCGGGGGGGCGGGCCATCGTGGCGCTCCCCTCCACCCTCGGGGGCGGCCGCGCGAGCCGGATCGTGCCGGCGCTGGCGGTGGGCACCCCGGCGAGCCTCTCCCGCGCGGATCTCGATATCGTCGTCACCGAGCACGGGGTTGCCGATCTGCGCGGCGCCGATGCCGAGGCGCGGGCGCGGGCGCTCGTGGCGGTGGCCGCGCCGGAGTTCCGCGAAGACCTTGCCCGCGCCTGGCGCGACGGTGTCTCCGGGGTGGCGCGGTGAGCGGAGCGGAGGACACGGCGGGCGCCGCGGCCGGTGCCGCCGGCGGCCCCCTCTACCGCCGTCTCGCCGAGGCGCTCAAGGCGGAGATCGCCTCGGGGCAGCATCCGGTGGGCAGCCTTCTTCCGACCGAGCAGGAACTGTGCGAGGCCCATGGGGCCAGCCGCTACACGGTGCGCGAGGCCCTGCGCCTTCTCGCCGAGGATGGCCTCGTGGAGCGGCGGCAGGGCCGGGGCACCGAGGTTGTCAGCAGCGCCCAACGCCCGGTCTACGCGCAATCGCTCACCTCGCTCTCGCAGCTCTACGACTACGCGGCGGAAACCGTGCTGGAGATCGATCGCGTGCTTCGGGTGGTGCCCGAGCCCGAGCTGGCCGGGCGCCTCGGACGCCGCCCGGGGCGCCAGTGGCTCCTGGCCGAGGGGCTGCGGAAGACACTGGGCGGCGAGACGATCTGCGTGAGCCGGGTCTTCCTGCACGATGATTTCGGGGCGCTCGCCCCCGAGCTTCCGCAGCACCGCGGCGCGATCCATTCGCTGATCGAGAGCCGTTACGGCGTAAGCGTGCGCGAAGTACTGCAGGAGATCTCCACCGAGCGGCTCGAAACCGCGCCGGCCGCGCTTCTGGGCGAAGCGCCGGGCGCGTGGTCCATCCTCGTCACCCGGCGGTACCGCGGGGAGGACGACCGCCCGATCCTGGTGTCCTTCAACTGGCACCGGCTCGACGGTTTCGTCTACAGCCAGGCGATCCGCCGGGAGTAGGCCGCCGGTTCGCCCCGGGGCGCCCGCGGCTTGCGTCGTGCCGCGGGGCGGGGCAGGAAGGGTGCGGCCCGCGCCCCGGCCGGTGCGCCGCGTCACGTGGGGCCGCCCCGCAGCCGCCCGGGGGCCCAGGAACCGAAGGAAGTTGCGCCCCATGCTCGACGAATCCGCCGCCGGCGTCTTTACCATCGCCGTCACGCCCTTCACGCCCGATGGGACGCTCGACCTCGCGAGCGTCGACCGGGTGACCGATTTCTACCTCGAGAAAGGCGCCACCGGCCTCACGATCCTCGGGATCATGGGCGAGGCGGGCAAGCTTTCGGGCGAGGAGAGCCGCGCGGTGATCGCGCGGGTGACGGCGCGCGCGCCCGTGCCGGTGGTGGCCGGTGTCAGCCAGCCGGGGTTCGCCGGGATGAAGGCGCTGGCGGAAGACGCCATGGCGGCCGGTGCGGCGGGGGTCATGGTGGCGCCGCCCGCGAGCGTGCGAACCGATGCGCAGATCGAGGGCTACTTCGCCACGGTTGCTGAAACTCTCGGCGATATACCGTTCGTATTGCAGGATTTTCCACTGGTCACCGGGGTAACGATCGATCCCGCCGTGATCCTGCGGATCGTGGCGTCCTGCCCGACCTGCGTGATGCTCAAGCACGAGGACTGGCCGGGCCTCGGCAAGATATCGGCGCTCCGCGCGGCCTCGGAAGCCGGCGCGCGGCGCATCTCGATCCTGTGCGGGAACGGCGGGCAGTTCCTGCCGGAGGAGGTTGCGCGCGGGGCCGATGGCGCGATGACGGGCTTTGCCTATCCCGAGATGATGGCCGAGGTGGTGCGGCTGGTGAACGCCGGCGCGCTCGAAGACGCGCTGCGCCTGCATGCCGCCTACCTGCCGCTGGTGCGCTACGAGGCGCAGCCGGGGCTCGGGCTCGCGGTGCGCAAGTACATCCTCGCGCGGCGCGGCGCCATCGCCCACGACGCGTTGCGCCGCCCCGGCGGCGCGCTCGATGCCGAAACCCGCGCGGAGGTGGACAGGCTGGTGAGGCTCCAGGAGGCGCGGCTGGCTGAGCTGGGCTGAACCGGGGCCGCCGGGAACGCGGGCGCCCGCCGGTGGGGCGGCGGAAGAGCCGCGGCGCGGGCGCAGCATCTGCCCCGTCGCCCTTGGCGGTCGGCGTGGCCTCGCGCCGCCCCGGCGTTGCCCGCGCCTGCGGCTGCGCGGCGCAGGTGCGCGGGCGCAGTTTCGGAGCGGAACAGTGGCTGAACCGTGCGAGTTGACTGTCCGCCATGCCGTTGCGGCCGAGAGTGGCTCGATCGCCCGAGGAACGCAGGGAGGATGGTAGGCCCGGAGGGACTCGAACCCCCAACCAAAGCGTTATGAGCGCTCTGCTCTAACCAATTGAGCTACAGGCCCCCCGCGCCGGGCGTAGTCCAGCCGGGCCGTTCAGGTCAAGCGAGCTCGGCGGCCCGCTGCGCTTCCGGCGGATGGACAGGCGGCGCCGTCGCTGCTAGCCCCCGCGCGCAGGCAATCTTGCCACGCCTCTTGCGCCAGGAGCCAGCCCATGCCCACCGAGCCCCGCGAAACAGGGCGCGAGCCGCCCCTCACCTACGCCGAGGCGGGCGTGAACATCGACGCGGGCAACGCGCTCGTCGAGCGCATCGCCCCGGCCGCCGCCCGCACCGCGCGCCCCGGCACCATGTCCGGGCTCGGCGGCTTCGGCGCGCTGTTCGATCTGCGGGCCGCGGGGTTCAACGACCCCGTCCTGGTGGCCGCGACCGACGGCGTGGGCACCAAGCTTCGCCTCGGGATCGAGACCGGCGCCGTGGCCGGTCTCGGCATCGATCTCGTGGCCATGTGCGTCAACGATCTCGTGTGCCAGGGCGCGGAGCCGCTTTTCTTTCTCGATTACTTCGCCACCGGCGCGCTCGACGTCGAGGGCGCCGCGCGGATCGTGGAGGGGATCGCCGAGGGGTGCATGGAGGCCGGCTGCGCGCTCGTCGGCGGCGAGACGGCCGAGATGCCGGGGCTCTACGCGCCGGGCGATTTCGACCTCGCCGGCTTCGCGGTGGGCGCGATGGAACGGGGCGAGCACCTGCCGCGCGGCGTGGCCGAGGGCGACGTGCTGCTGGGCCTCGCCTCCTCGGGCGTGCATGCCAACGGGTTCTCGCTGGTGCGGCGCATCGTGGAGCGCGCGGGGCTGGGCTGGAACGACCCCGCTCCCTTCGGCGGCGCGACGCTGGGCGAGGAACTCCTGGCGCCCACGCGCATCTACGTCCGGGCGCTGCGGGCGGCGCTCGTGGTGGGCGGGGTGCGCGCCGCGGCGCATATCACCGGCGGCGGGCTGCCCGAAAACCTCCCCCGGGTTCTGCCCGAGGGGTGCGGCGCGCGCATCGATCTCGGCGCCTGGCCGCTGCCGCCCGTCTTCGCCTGGCTTGCCGAGGCGGGGCGTCTGGAGGAGGCCGAGCTCCTGCGCACCTTCAACGCCGGTATCGGCATGGTCGTGGTGGCCGCGTCCGAGGCGGCCGAGCGCGTGGCGGGAGCCATGGCCGACGAAGGCGAGACGGTGTTCCGCATCGGCACGGTGACGGCGGGCCCAGGCATGCGCTTCGAGGCACGGCTCTCGTGACGGGGGCTGCGCCGAGGCGCGTGGCGATCCTGATCTCGGGAAGCGGGTCGAACATGGCCGCGCTCGCCGACAGCATGGTGGGGGATCACCCGGCGCGCCCCGTGCTCGTGCTCTCGAACCGCCCGGGCGTGGCGGGGCTCGAGAAGGCCCGCGCCCGCGGCATCGCCACGGCCACCGTGGATCACCGGCCCTTCGGCGCCGACAGGGCCGCCTTCGAGGCGGCGCTCGATGGCGCTCTCGAAGCGGCCGCGCCCGACCTGCTCTGCCTTGCCGGGTTCATGCGCGTGCTCACCCCGGGCTTCGTTGACCGCTGGCGGGGGCGCATGCTCAACATCCACCCCTCGCTGCTGCCGCTCTACCGCGGGCTCGACACCCATGCCCGCGCACTCGCCGCGGGCGTCCGCTGGCACGGCTGCACCGTGCACGAGGTGACGGCCGATCTCGACGGCGGCCCGATCCTGGGGCAGGCGCGGGTGCCCGTGCTGCCGGGTGACACGCCCGAGGCGCTGGCAGCGCGGGTGCAGGCGGCCGAGCACAGGCTCTACCCGGCGGTGCTGCGCCGCGTCGCCGCCGGCGACAGGAGCCGGCTCGATCTCGATGATCGCGGGCCCGCAAGCCCGACGCCGGTGCCCCCGGGCGGGCCTGGCTGACGCCGTGTCCGGCGCGGGCGGCCTCGCGGCGGAGGGCTTTTCTTCGCCGCGATTTGTCAATAGGACCGTCGGATCACGGGCGCCCCCGGCCGCCGGCCCGCCCGCCCCTCGTTCCGCGGAGTGCCATGCGCATCCTGACACGCACCGAAGACCTCGCCGCCTTCTGCCGACGCGCAGCAACCTTTCCCTACGTGACGGTCGATACCGAGTTCCTGCGCGAGCGGACCTACTACTCCCGGCTGTGCCTGGTGCAACTCGCCGTTCCCGGCGAGAACGATGCCGAGGATGCCGTTCTGGTGGATCCGATGGAGGAGGGGCTCTCGCTGGAGCCGCTCTACGAGCTGTTCCGCGCCAAGGGGACGGTCAAGGTGTTCCACGCGGCGCGGCAGGATCTCGAGATCTTCTTCGTCGATGCCGGTATCTTCCCCGATCCGCTGTTCGACACGCAGGTTGCGGCCATGGTCTGCGGTTTCGGGGAGCAGGTGGGCTACGAGACGCTGGTGCGCAAGATCGCCAACGCCGGCCTCGACAAGACCTCGCGCTTCACCGATTGGTCGCGCCGCCCGCTCACCGAGGCGCAGCAGCGCTACGCGCTGGCGGACGTCACCCATCTCAGGGCGATCTACGAACACCTGCAGGCCGAGCTCCTGCGCACCGGCCGGGCCTGGTGGCTGGCCGAGGAGCTGGCGATCCTCACCGATCCCGAAACCTACCGCGTGGAGCCCGAGGAAGCGTGGCGCCGGGTCAAGACCCGGACCAACTCCGGCAAGTTCCTTGCGCTGGTGCGCGAGCTGGCCGCCTTCCGCGAGCGCTACGCCCAGACCCGCGACGTGCCGCGCAGCCGCGTGTTCAAGGACGACGCGCTCCTCGAACTCGCCTCGACCAAGCCGCGCAGCCACGGCGATCTCGGCCGGGGGCGGCTTCTGATGCGCGAGGCGCGCAAGGGCGAGATTGCCGACGGCATCCTCGAGGCGGTTCGAAAGGGGCTGGAGTGTCCGCCGGAGGAATACCCCGAGGTGGACCGCTCGCGCGAGAAGCTGCAGGTCAACCCCGCGCTGGCCGATCTTCTGCGGGTGCTTCTCAAGGCGAAGGCCGAGCACGAAGGCGTGGCGCAGAAACTCATCGCGACGGCCTCGGATCTCGATGCGATCGCGGGCGGGATGCGCGATGTGCTGGCCCTAGCCGGCTGGCGCCGCGAGGTCTTCGGCGACGACGCGCTGAGGCTCTGCAACGGCGAGATCGCCCTTTCGGCCGAGGGCACATCGGTGCAGATCGTGGATCTCAAGCCCTAGGCGACCGGCCGGGCGGCGTCATGGGCAGCGCGCTCCGGCCCGGCGCGCGTCAGGGGCGAACTTCGCGCGTGCCGGCCTGGCCCTCTACACGCACGCGGCGCACCCCGGCAAGCTCGGCTGCGGTGAAGAAGGCGGCCACCGTCACTTCGCGCCCCACGGTGCCGGGGGCGGCGACCGGCGTGCCGGGCGTCGCGGCGCGGAAGGCCAGCGTCAACAGCCCGCCGTCGCGGCCCGTTTCCACGAGCTGAGCGTTGTAGGGGCCTGCGCCCGAGGCGAGCCCGGTGGCACGTACCACCTTGCCGCCGGCCACGGGCACGATCTCCGCCGCCGTCACCTGCGCAACGAGAGTCCGGTCGTCCACGGTGACCTGTCGCATGCCGGGACGTACAAGCGGGGGTACGCCCGCCCGCGCTGTCGCCTCGTCCACCCGGTCGGCAGAGGCGGCATCTACGGCGGCATCCTGCGGCCCGCCGAACCAGGTGAACGGGTTGAGGCGGGATTCGGCCAGCCGCGCGCAGCCCGGAAGCACGGCAACGCAGACCAGCGCGATAAGCGTCTTGCGCGGCATCGTTTCCCTCCCACTTCCGGTGCGCGATCCCGTATCGCCTAGCCCAAATGCCCGGGATTGGAAAGCGTCTGCCGCCCGCCGGGGGTTTACCGCCTGTGTCGCGCGGCTTACCTCAGGGCGGCAGTCAACAGGAGCACGCCCATGGCAACCCCCGCCTTCGAGGACATCGCGGAGACCTTCGAGTTTCTCGACGACTGGGAGGACCGGTATCGCTACGTCATCGACCTGGGAAAGGCGATGGAGCCGCTGGACGACTCCCTGCGCGTACCGGCGACGAAGGTCGAGGGCTGCGCCAGCCAGGTCTGGATCGTGCCGGAGGTCAGTGGCAGCGGCCCCGACGCCGTGCTCGATTTCCGCGGAGACAGCGACGCGATGATCGTGCGGGGCCTCATCGCCATCCTGCGCGCCCTCTACGGCGGGCTGACCGCGCGGGAGGCCCAGGAGGTGGACGCGCGCGCGGAATTCGCCCGGCTCGGGCTCAACGATCATCTCTCGGCGCAACGCTCCAACGGGCTGCGCGCGATGGTCGAGCGCCTGCAGGCGCTTGCGCGGGCCGCACAGGCCACCGGCTAGACGGTGGCGGCGGGGCCCGCATGAGCGGCCCCGGCGTCGGCGCTGCGACTGCGCCGTGGGTGATCTTGCGCGGCAAGGCGTGCGCGAGGGGCGATGGACAGCACGGGGTCGGGGCGCTATCACCCGGCGCAGGGAGAGACGTTAACGCTAACAGTCGCAGTGCGGACAGAGGCGCGCGGCGGGCTGTTTACGAGGAGTGGCCATGGTTTCGCGCGTGATCCCGGTCGATCCCTTCGATCTCGTCATCTTCGGCGGCACCGGCGATCTCGCGCGCCGCAAGATCCTGCCGGGGCTCTTCCGGCGCTTCTGCGCCGGGCAGATGCCCCCCGATGCCCGCGTCATCGGTGCGGCGCGATCCGAGCTGGATGCCGACGGGTACCGTGCGCTGGTGGCGGAGGCGGTGCGCGAGGAGCATGGCGCCGGCGCGCAGGACGCGCCGCTCGATGCCTTCCTGGCACAGGTCGGCTACGTGGCAATCGATGCGCGCGGGGATGACGGCTGGGCCGCGCTGAAGGCCGAGATGGCGCAGGATCGCACCAAGGCGTTCTATTTCTCGGTGGGTCCGGGCCTCTTCGGCGATCTGGCCGAGCGGCTCAAGGCCCACGGCATCGCCGACAGCCAGAGCCGGATCGTGGTGGAGAAACCCTTCGGCCGCGACCTGCAAACCGCCCGGGCCCTCAACGACACGCTCGCGCGCCATTTCGACGAGACGCAGATCTACCGGATCGATCACTACCTCGGCAAGGAAACGGTCCAGAACCTCATGGCGGTGCGCTTCGGCAACGTGCTGTTCGAGCCGCTCTGGAACAGCCAGTTCGTGGACCACATCCAGATCACCGTCGCCGAAACCGTGGGTGTCGCCGGGCGCGGGGGCTACTACGACAAGTCGGGCGCGATGCGCGACATGGTCCAGAATCACCTGATGCAGCTCCTGTGCCTGATCGCGATGGAGCCGCCCTCCAAGTTCGATCCCGACGCCGTCCGCGACGAGAAACTCAAGGTCATCCGGGCGCTCGATCCGGTGCGGCCGGACGATCTCGTGCGGGGGCAGTACCGGGCCGGGGCCGATGGCGCGGCCTACGTGGAGGATGCCGGCGCGCCGTCCAGCGCCACCGAGAGCTTCGTTGCGCTCAAGGCGAACATCTCGAACTGGCGCTGGGCGGGCACGCCCTTCTACCTGCGCACGGGCAAGCGCCTTCGGGCGCGCAACTCCGAGATCGCGGTGGTGTTCAAGGATGCCCCGCACTCCATCTTCGGGCCCAGCGCCGGGCGGCACCGCAACATCCTTTCCATCCGTCTCCAGCCCAACGAGGGCATCACGCTGCAGGTGACCATCAAGGAGCCCGGCCCCGGCGGCATGCGCCTGATGGACGTGCCGCTCGACATGAGTTTCGCCGAGCAGCTCTCTGGAAACGATAACGATATTCCAGATGCCTACGAGCGGCTCATCATGGATGTGATCCGCGGGAACCAGACACTGTTCATGCGGGGCGACGAGGTGGAGGCGGCCTGGGCCTGGACCGACCCGATCATCGCCGGCTGGGAGGCCCGCGGCGACAAGCCCCACGGCTACGACGCCGGCAGCACCGGCCCCGAAGAGGCGCTGATGCTGCTGCACCGCGACGGACGGCGCTGGCGTGACATCGCCGGCTGAGGTAGGCTTCGGGATGCGCGGGGCATGCCACGCGGCAACCGGCGTGAACGGCCAGGCGCGCGGACATGCCCCGGTGGCACCGGGGGAGTCGCTGCCCGGTGCCGGGGTGGCAACGGAGGTGCCCGCGATGGAGCTGATCGAGTACCCCGACCGCGAGATGCTCGTGATGGGGCTGGCGGACCGGCTTGCAAGCGATCTGAACAAATCGTTGCAGGCGTCTGATTTCGCAAGTTTCTGCGTGCCCGGCGGCACAACCCCCGGGCCGGTGTTCGACGTGCTCTCCGAGGTCGATCTGCACTGGGAGCGCATCAGGGTCGTGCTCAACGACGAGCGCTGGGTGCCGGAAAGCCATCCGCGCTCCAACACCCGCGTGGTGCGCGAGCGGCTGCTGCGCCGCAAGGCGGCTGCGGCCGAGTTCGTGCCGCTCCATGCCGATGCCCCCGCGCCGGAGCCGGCCCTGGCCGGGCTCGCCGAGGGGGTCGAAAAACTGCTGCCGCTTTCGGTGCTGCTGCTCGGCATGGGCGGCGACATGCACACCGCCTCGCTCTTTCCGGGCGCGGACCGTCTCGAGGAGGCGCTGTCGCCCGATGCGCCCGCGGTCATGGCGCTGCGGGCCGACGCCGCGGGCGAGCCTCGGGTGACACTCACGGCGCGCGTGCTGCGCGGCGCGCTGGCCACCCATATCCTCATCACCGGGCCCGAGAAGCGCGCGGCGCTGGAGCGTGCGCAGCGCCTCTCGCCATCGGAGGCGCCGGTGGCGGCCGTCCTTGGCCGTGCCAAGGTGCACTGGGCTGAATAAAGGGCGGGGAAACAGGATCATGTGGAGCGATTTGAAGGCCCATGCGCGCCGGGTGGAGGGCCGCCGCATTCTCGATCTCTTCGAGACGCCGGGGCGCGCCGGGGCGTTCTCGGTCTCCGCCTGCGGGATGCTCCTCGACTACGCGAAGACCAATATCGACGCCGAGGCCCGCGACCTGCTGCTCGATCTCGCGGCCGGGGCGGGGGTGGCTGAACGCGCCGATGCGATGTTCTCGGGCGCCCCGATCAACGAGACGGAGTCGCGCGCGGTCCTGCACACCGCGCTGCGCAATCTCGAGGGCGCGCCGGTGCAGGTGGCCGGGCGCGACGTGGTGCCCGGCGTGCGCGAGACGCTCGCACGGATGGAAGGCTTCGCCGAGGCGGTGCGCGCCGGGCGCTTCACGGGTGCGGGCGGTGCGATCCGCGACGTCGTCAACATCGGCATCGGCGGCTCCGATCTCGGCCCCGCCATGGCCGTTCAGGCCCTTGCGCCGTTCCACGACGGGCCGCGCTGCCATTTCGTGAGCAATGTCGACAGCGCGCACCTCGCGGACACGCTGCGGGGGCTCGATCCGGCGCACACGCTGGTGCTCGTGGCCTCCAAGACCTTCACCACAATCGAGACGATGACCAACGCCGAGGCCGCCCGGGCCTGGATGGCGCGCGCCACCTCCGAGCCTGCGGCGCAGTTCGTCGCGCTCTCTTCGGCGGTGGAGCGCGCCGGCGCCTTCGGCATCCCGCCCGAGCGGGTGTTCGGGTTCGAAGACTGGGTGGGCGGGCGCTACAGCGTCTGGGGGCCCATCGGGCTTTCGCTCATGCTTGCCATCGGGCCGCGGGCGTTCCGTGGCTTCCTGGCCGGCGCCGCGCAGATGGATGCCCATTTCCGCAGCGCCGAGGGAGCGCGGAACATGCCGCTCATGCTGGCGCTCACGGGGGTCTGGCACGCGCAGGTCTGCGGCCATGCCACGCGGGCCGTGCTGCCCTACGAGCAGCGGCTGGCGCGGCTGCCCGCCTATCTCCAGCAACTGGAGATGGAGAGCAACGGCAAGGGCGTGACGATGGACGGCAGCGCCCCGGCCGTGGACACCGGGCCGGTGGTCTGGGGCGAGCCCGGCACCAACGGCCAGCATGCCTTCTTCCAGCTCATCCACCAGGGCACCCGGATCGTGCCCTGCGAGTTCCTCGTCGGCGCGGAGGGCTTCGAGCCCGATCTTGCGGATCAGCACGCCTTGCTGGTGGCCAACTGCCTCGCGCAGTCGGAGGCGCTGATGCGGGGCCGCAGCTTCGAGGAGGCATTCGCACGGCTGGAGGGGCGTTTCGAGGGCGCCGAGCGCGCCCGGCAGGCCGCCCACCGGGTTTTTCCCGGCAACCGTCCCTCGGTGACGCTCGCCTACCGCCGCCTCACGCCGGAGGTGCTGGGCGCGATCATCGCGCTCTACGAGCACCGGGTGTTCTGCGAAGGGGTGATCCTCGGCATCAACTCCTTCGACCAGTGGGGCGTGGAGCTGGGCAAGGAGCTGGCCACCGCGCTTGCGCCGGTGGTGCGCGGAGAGGCGAGTGCCGAGGGCAAGGACGGCTCGACGCGGGCCCTCGTCGCCTACCTGCGCGGCGGCTGATCCTCGCAAGGAGGCGCCGCGGCGGTGCGGGCCGCCTGTCCCGCGCCCCCTCCGGGCCGCCGCTGGAAGGCGGCGCGGCCCCGCGCCGATCGCCGATTTGTCGAGCGGGCCCTCGCAGCGCAGCGCGGGTGCGCGAGCCAACGGGCGCGGACCGCGCCAGCGCCGTTCCTCCCGGCGGGGTGCCCCAGTGCCAAAACCTCGCTTTCGCGCTTCGGCCGCAGCTTGCGCCGGAAAAGGCCGGGGTTCAGTGCTCGGCCGCTCCGTCGATCTCGATCAGGCGCCTGCGCACGTCCGCGGGCAGCGGGCGCTTCGCTCCGTTCGCGTCGAGGAGCACCACCACCGCGCGGCCGGTTGCGCATTCCTCCCCGCCCGACCGGACGGTGTAGGCCATGGTGAAACTCGTGCGCCGCAGCGCCTCCGTCCGCGTGGCGACCACGTAGCTGGCGCCGAGGCGCATCTCGCGCAGGAAATCCACCTCGGTCCGGCGCACCACGATGTGCCCGAAGCTGCCGTCGCCATAGTCGTGCAGGCCGCGAACCTCGACGTAGCGCTGGCGCAGCGTCTCGAACCATCGCAGGTAGGCGGTGTTGTTGACGTGGCCCAAGGCATCCAGTTCGCCGAAGCGCACCATGTCGGCCCGGCCGAACACGAAGGGCGCCGGAACGCCCGCTCGGCGCAGCGCATCGGGTCCGAGGTCGTCGAGGTAGGGCGGGTTCGCCGATGTCATGGCCGGTGTGATGCCGCCCGCCAGGGCGCATTGCAAGGCCGCGACGCTCTTTGGGGCCTGCGCGCGCGGCACTGCGGGCGCTCGATACGAGGCGGAGGGGCAGGGCGGCATCTTGCCCCCCGATTCGCACGCGCCTGCGCCGGACTCGCCGAAAGCGGGCTGCCGTGTCGCCGAGTGCCTTGGAGCGGGTAACGGGAATCGAACCCGTAACTTAAGCTTGGGAAGCTCGCGTGATACCTTTTCACCATACCCGCGCGGTGTGCCGAGTTAGGCGCTCGGCGCGTCGCGGTCAAGGGCTGCCGGAGGCAGCTCGCTGGCCGCGCCGGCGCCGCCGCCCGCCGCCATCGCTGCCGGCGGCGTTGAAGGAGGGCTCGGGGAGGGGGTGCTCGGCGCGCAGGCGGGCAAAGGGCGCCGTGGCGTGGGGAATCGCGTTGGCGGCCACGAAATGCTCCTGGAAGCGCGGCTCGATGGCGGTTTCCACCTTCGTGATCCGGCCCACCGTGGCCTCGATCTCGGCCCGTGCCGCGCGCGAGCACAGCGCGATCCGGGCGCCGTGGCCGGCCGCGTTGCCGGCGGAGGTGACGGCCTCGAGCGGAGCGTCGGGGATCATCCCAAGCACCGTGGCGTGCAGCGGCGAGATGTGCGCGCCGAAGGCGCCGGCCAGCACCACGCGGTCCACGCTGTCGGTGCCGAGCTCGTCCATCAGCAGTCGCGCCCCGGCGTAAAGCGCCGATTTGGCAAGCTGGATCGCGCGGATATCGCCCTGGGTGACGCGGATGCGCGCGCCGCCCGAGGCGGAGCCGTCGTGCAGAAGATAGGCGTGGGTTCGCCCGTCGGGCTCGCAGCGCGAGGTTCCGGTCTGTTCGGGGCTGCCGATGAGGCCGGAGGCGTCCAACAGCCCGGCCATGCGCATCTCGGCGACCGCCTCGATGATGCCGGACCCGCAGATGCCCGTCACGCCGGTGCCCGCGACCGCCGCCTCGAAGCCCGGATCGTCGGACCACAGTTCGCAGCCGATCACGCGGAAGCGCGGCTCCTTGGTCTCCGGGTCGATGCGCACCCGCTCGATCGCGCCGGGAGCGGCCCGTTGCCCGGCACTGATCTGGGCGCCCTCGAAGGCCGGCCCGGTGGGCGAGGAGCAGGCGAGCACGCGATTGCGGTTGCCGAGCAGGATTTCGGCGTTGGTGCCCACGTCCACCACCAGGGTCAGGGCGTCCTGCTTGTCGGGCGCCTCGGAGAGCGCCACGGCGGCGGCATCCGCGCCCACGTGCCCGGCGATGCAGGGCAGGAGGTAGGCCCTGGCAGAGGGGTTGATGCCGGCAAGCCCGATCTCGGCGGCGCCGAGGTGCAGCGCTCCGGAGGTGGCCAGGGCGAAGGGCGCCTGTCCGAGCTCGGAGGGGTCGATGCCCAGAAGGAGGTGGTGCATCACCGGGTTGCAGACGGCGACCGCCTCCACGACATGGGCCGGCTCGACCCTGGCCTCGGCCGTCACCGCCCGGGCGAGCTCGTCCATGGCGCCGCGGACGGCCGCCGTCATTTCCGCGGCGCCGGTCTCGTGCATCATGGCGTAGCTCACGCGGCTCATGAGGTCTTCGCCGAAGCGGATCTGCGGGTTCATCAGCCCCGAGGAGGCCACCACCTCGCCGGTGGCGAGATCGCACAGGTGAGCGGCCAGCGTCGTCGAGCCGAGATCGATGGCGAGCCCGTAGAGCGGCCCCTCGAAGAAGCCCGGCCAGATGTCGAGGATCCGTGCCGGCGCGCCCTCGCGGGGGCGGTGGATCGCCACCGTCACCTGCCAGTTGCCCTTGCGCAGCGCGCCCTGCAGCCGGGCCAGCACGGGCAGGGGCGCGCTCACCTCCTTCTCGAACCATTGCTCGGCGAGCGCCGCGGCCAGCCGCTCGAAATCGCCCGAGGGCTCGTGCATGTCGGGTTCGGCCACCTGCACCAGCCGCAGGCGCGTTGCCGGGTCCATCGTCACCGGGCGGGCCGAGGCGGACTTGCGCACGACCTGCCGGTGAACCTGGCTCTCCTGCGGCACGTCGATCACCGCGTCGGCCAGCACCTGGGCCTGGCAGCCCAGCCGGCGGCCCTCGGCCAGGCCGCGCTTCGCGTCGTAGCGGACCTCCACGGCGTTGCGCTCGGAGAGCGCGCCCGCGCCGACGGTCACGCCGTGCTTGGCGAACCGGCCCGTCTGCGGCGAGACCTGGCATTTCGAGCAGATGCCGCGCCCGCCGCAAACGCTGTCGAGATCCACGCCGAGCCGGCGCGCGGCGTCCAGCACGGTGGTGCCCGCGGGCACCCGCCCGCGTTTGCCCGACGGCGTGAAGATCACCAGCGGTTCGTCTGTCAAGGCGGTCTCTCCCGGTCTCAGGAGCGGCAACATAACGCGCGGGGCGCGCGGCGGAAGAGGCGGGGCCGGCTTTCCGGCGCCATTCGGCGCATGATGATCTTGCAGCGGCTGCACGGCAGACGGGCCGGGACGGGGCGCTCCGGGGGTGCCGGCGGGATGCGGCGCGGATCGAGGCGCGGCGCCGCCGGCTGCCCGGGCACAGGCGATGCAATCGGGCCTGCCCCGGCCGTGCGCGAGAGGCACACGGGCGCAACGCGGCCGGGCTGGCCGGTGCCGCACCGGCCGCCAGGCCCTGCCGGCCGCGGCAGGCGACGGCGCGTTGCAGGGCGCCTGCGCGCGTCGGCCCGTTCTCGCCTGCGCCGGGCGGAGGGCGGGCGTTTTGCGGTTTCCCGTCCCCGCGTTCCGTGCGATAGGGCACCGCCAACCGACCCCTCCAGGAGTGACCCATGGAGATTCGCGAGGCTCTCACCTTCGACGATGTGCTGCTCGTGCCCCAGGCATCGAGCGTGCTGCCCTCCACAGCCGACACGCGCACCCGCGTGACGCGGGAGATCGCTCTGAACATCCCGCTTTTGTCCTCCGCGATGGACACGGTGACCGAGGCGCGCATGGCCATCGCCATGGCGCAGGCCGGGGGCATGGGCGTGATCCACCGCAATCTCGACGTGGAGACCCAGGCCCGCGAGGTGCGGCGCGTGAAGCGCTTCGAGAGCGGTATCGTCTACAGCCCCATCACCCTGCGCCCCGACCAGACGCTGGCCGACGCCAAGGCGCTGCTCGAGCGCTACAATTTCACCGGCTTTCCGGTGG
>CAYXOX010000011.1:0-45039 GCA_964466745.1 uncultured Rhodobacterales bacterium | reverse complement strand
GTACCGCCCCCGGGTCCGATCCGCTTATTACGGGCGCGTTTATCGCCATAGTCCCTTGCAGGACACGGCAGATATACGCCTCGCGCCGCCCGCATTCAAGCGTCCCGCCTGCAACACCCCGGGGTGCGGCGCGCGCGCGGGCTGGACGGCGCGCTTCCGTTCGTGCAGCGTTCGAGGCGCGCGCCCGCAAGAGGCGCTTCGAGCAGGTTTGTCATGGGCTACAACATCAGCGAGGTCACCGGCGCGGCCGGTGGCGTGACCGACTGGTCGTTCACGCTCGACGTGTCGCAACCCGCCGTCACCACGGTGAGCGGGGATTTCGACGTCGTGCCGCTTATCGGGGGGGCTGGGCCGAGCGAGGCACGGAACGGCTATACCTTCTCGGCGCTCGACCAGCCCCAGTTCGGCACGCTGGTCGGCAATTCCGTGGACGGCACGTTCACCTTCACCGCGGACCGTGCCGACGTGATCGCCACGGGTAGCGACCAGACCGTTTCGTTCACCGTGCTCGGCCGCAGCGGCGGCAACAGCGATCTCGATACCGTCACCATAACCATCGTCATCTGCGTGGCCCGCGGCACCCGGATCGAAACACCTGCCGGGCAGATCGCTGTGGAAGACCTCGCCGTCGGCGACAGGGTGTGCACCCACGACGGGCCCGCGGCGGCGATCCGCTGGATCGGGCGGCGACGGCTCGGTGCGGCGGCGTTGGCGGCCAACCCGGCGTTGCGGCCCGTCCGCATCCGGGCCGGGGCGCTCGGCGGTGGTATTCCCACGCGCGATCTCGTCGTCTCGCCCCAGCACCGCCTTCTGCTGAGAGACTGGCGCGCAGAGCTTCTCTTCGGCGCTCCGGAGGTGCTCGTTCCGGCCAAGGCCCTGCTCGACGACTGTGGCGTCACGGTGGACTCCGCGGCGCGGGAGGTGGAGTACTTTCACCTGCTCTTCGACCGGCACGAGCTGATCTATACCGAAGGGGCCGTGACCGAGAGCTTCCACCCCGGCGCCCAGGCGCTGCGGGAGATGGATGCCGAGGTGCACGAGGAGTTGCTGACGCTGTTTCCGGAGCTGGAACACGGCGCAGGCCGCTGGGCGTCGGCGCGGCCGGGTCTCAAGCCCTGGGAGGCCGCGCTGCTCGCGGATCGCACCGCCGTGCCGGCGCAGGTCCGGCGGGCGGCATGAGCGCCGGGCGCGACAGCACCGGCGCCGAGCTGCCGCGCGAGGAGCGGCCCTCGCCGGACATGCTGCGCGTCTATGGCGACACGGCCTTCCTCGCCTTCCGCAGCCCGCGCCACGGGCGCATGCCCGTCGCCACGCTGCGCGCGTATCTCGAACCCCCGCTGCTGCTCGGCCAGTTCCGGATCTTCCGCGTCGATGACGTGCCGCGGGGCATGTACACCTGGGCATGGATGGGGCCGGAGGCGGAGCGCCGGCTGATCTCGGGCACGCCCCTGCGGCCGGAGGACTGGCGAAGCGGCGATCGGCTCTGGATCGTCGATATCCTCGCCCCTTACCGCGGCATGACGGCGAGCATGGTGCGCTGGCTGATGAAGCCGCAGAACTTCACCGACCGGTCCTTCCTCTTCCGCCGGGTCGCCGAAGACGACCGTACCCGGCGCATCGTGCACATCGATTTCGAGCGCGAGCGGCTTTCGCGCGTGATGTCGGAGGCCGAGTTCCTCGCCGAGCAGGAGTTCCTTCCCTCGGGGCGCGGCGCGGCGTGATCGGGCGCGGGAGCCGAAGTCAGGCCGCTGTCAGCGCCGGCAGGTTCGCCCCGACCAGCCAGGCGGCAAGCCCCGCCTCCACGGCGAAGTAGCCCGCGGCCTTGGCGCGGGGCGGTCCATCGGCCACGAGCGAGACGAGCCGGCCCGCTGCCGCCCCGGCATAGGCGATCCCGAGCATCGCGTAGGCGGCGGGCGCGCCGAGCGCGAGGCACCCGAGCCCCATCGCCACGAAGAGCCCGCCCACCGAGGCGCGCATTTCCGAAAGCCCCATGTTCGATCCGGCGGGCGCGAGATCGAGAACGCCCATGGTATAGCGCGGCGCCAGAAAGCCGAAGCAGCCCAGCACCACCGTGACGAGGGCCAGCGCCAGGTTCACGATCTCGAGCATGTTCTCGCATTCTCCATGGTCGTGCACGAAGCAGGGAGGTAGCCCGCGGCAGACCCTCGGAAAGCCTCGACCGCGCGCCACTGGAGTTTTGCTTGACAAGCCCATGTGGCCGAAGGGAAATCGCCGCGTTCTCAATTCCATCGGAGCGTTCCCGCAATGATCACACCCGAATACTGCCGCACCATGGCCAGCTATTCCGCCTGGCAGAACGCCGAGATGAAGAAGGCCGCCGAACACCTTGACGAAGCGAAGTTGCGCCGGGATCGCGGGGCCCATTTCGGCAGTATCCTTGCCACGATGAACCATCTGCTCTGGGGTGATCTGGTGTGGATGTCGCGCCTCGACGGCGGCCCGCGCCCCGCTGGCGGCATTCCTCAAAGCGTGGCGATCGAGCCCACGCTGGCGGCCTGGGGCGCGGCGCGGTTCCGTGCCGACGGCCGTATCGCCGCCTGGGCATCGCGGGTGCGGCAACTCGATCTCGCCGGCGACCTGCGCTGGCATTCCGGGGCCCTCGGGCGCGAGATCGTTCGCCCGGTGGCGCTTTGCGTGGCGCACATGTTCAACCACCAGGCCCATCACCGGGGGCAGATCCACGCCATGATGACCGCTGCCGGGGCCGAAGGCTGGGTGACCGACCTTTTCGCCTTGCCCGAGCCCGTGTAGACCTGCCTGGCCAGACCAGAAAGGAAGTTCCGATGATCCGTGCGCTCGTGGTGGAGAAGGGCGAGGACGGCAAGACGTCGGCCTCGGTGCAGCAGATCGACGAGGACCGGTTGCCGGACGGCGATGTGACCGTGGCCGTGGAATACTCCACGCTCAACTACAAGGACGGTTTGTGCATCGGGCCCGGCGGCGGGCTGGTGCGCAACTATCCCCATGTGCCGGGCATCGATTTCGCGGGTCGCGTGGAACGCTCGGAGGATCCGCGCTACGCGCCGGGCGATCCGGTGGTGCTCACGGGGTGGCGCGTGGGAGAGGCGCGCTGGGGCGGGTATGCGGAAAAGGCCCGCGTGCAGGCCGACTGGCTGGTGCCGCTTCCCGATGGGCTCACCACGCGCCAGGCCATGGCGGTGGGCACGGCCGGCTTCACCGCCATGCTCGCCGTGCAGGCGCTGGAGGATCACGGGATGGTGCCGGGCAAGGGCGAGGTGCTCGTCACGGGGGCCGCGGGGGGCGTCGGTTCGGTGGCCACCGCCCTGCTCGCGCGCCTGGGCTACGAGGTGGCCGCGGTGACCGGCCGCCCCGAACAGGAGGGCTATCTCCGCCACCTCGGGGCCGCGCGCATCGTGCCGCGCGGAGAGCTTGCGGAGACGGTCAAGCGCCCGCTCGAAAGCGAAACATGGGCGGGCTGCGTTGATGCCGTGGGCGGCGCGATGCTGGCACGCGTGCTCGGCCAGATGCGCCATGGCGCCTCGGTGGCCGCCGTGGGGCTCGCGGGAGGGGCGGCGCTGCCCGCCACCGTCATCCCGTTCCTTCTGCGCGGGGTCAATCTTCTGGGCATCGACAGCGTGATGCAGCCGTTCGAGTCGCGCCAGAAGGCATGGGGGCGGATCGCGCGCGAGCTGCCGCTGGATCTGCTGGAGGAAATGGTCGTGCCGGCCCGCCTCGAGGATCTGCCCCGCCTCGGCGCGGAAATCCTCGCGGGGCAGGTGAAGGGGCGCGTGGTGGTGGAGATCGGCGCATCCTGAGACGCGGCGTGCTGCCTTGCGTGGTTGGCGCGCTGTCCGGCGGCACCGGCGGCAGGATCGGCCCGGGATGGCTGGCCGGGGTTTCGGGCAGAATGGCCGGGCTGCGCGGCCATGCCGGCGGCGCGGGCAACTTGCCACAGGTCCGCCTGCGACGTCAGCACTATAGTGCTGAATCGGTATGCGATTGGACACCGAATACGCTCGCGCCCTGTTCCCCGCTTTTCGGGAGCCGAGCCTGCGTGACTGGGCGAATTTCGAAAGTGCCAGCGGCAGCTTCACCTGCCGCCATGTCGTCTGGCGGCTGAGCCGGTTCTACAAGGAGCGCAAGGTTCAGCCCGACTGGCCCTTTCCCGCTTCCGTGCTGGCGGCCGAGGAGATCGGCGAGGCGCGCGACAGGCTCGCCCGCGCCTTCGGGGTCGCCCCCGACGAGCTGGTCTTCGGGGCCTCGACCACGGCCAACAGCTACGTGCTGGCCAACGCCTTCGCCGAGTGGCTGGGCCCCGGCGACGCCATCGTTTTGTCCGAGCAGGATCACGAGGCGACCGCGGGCCACTGGCGGCGGCTGGCGCGCCGGGGCGTGGAGATCCGCAGCTGGCCGATAGACCCCGAAACGGGCCATCTGTCGGAATCGGATCTTTTGCCGCTTCTCGACGAACGGGTCCGGCTGGTGTGCTTTCCCCATGTGTCGAACGTTGTGGGCGAGATCAACGACGTGGCCAGCCTGTGCCGCGTCATCCGGCGCGCCGGTGCGGTAAGCTGCGTGGATGGCGTGAGCTACGCGCCGCACGGCCTGCCCAACCTCTCCAAGCTGATGCCCGACATCTACCTCGTCTCGGCCTACAAGACCTTCGGCCCGCACCAGGGCCTGATGTACCTGCGGCGTTCGCTGGCGATGGAGCTTCCGGCGCAGGGCTTCGAGTGCGAGACACCCGTCCCCGTTGAACGGCTCGGGATCGGCGGCGCAGACCATGCAAGCATCGCCGCATGCGCGGGGATCGCGGATTACATCGACGCCATCTACGACCGGCACTACAAGGCCGGCCGCGATGCCACCGCCCGGACCGAGGTGGTGGCCGATCTCTTCCTGCGCCACGAGCGCGAACTCACCGAGCCCCTGCTCGACTATCTCGGGGGGCGCTCGGACTGGCGCCTGCTCGGCCCGCGCCGGGCCCGCGACCGGGTTTCGACCTTCGCCATCGTGCTGCCGGGATCGGCCAAGGCCGCGGCGCGGGCGCTCGCCGAACGGGGGATCATGGCGGGCGCCGGCGATTTTCACGCCTCCGGGCCGCTTCACGCCATGGGCGTGGATGCCGACAAGGGCGTGCTGCGCCTGAGCTGCCTGCACTACACCAGCGAAGCCGAGCTTGACCGGCTGATCGCTGCCCTAGATCAGCTTTAACGATCGTTTCGCCGGCCGGGTGCGTGGCCGAGGGCCGGAACGGCGGCAGGACAGGCAGGCACCGCATGGCATCGCGAGCACCGATCCTCTACTGGGTCAGGCGAGATTTCCGCCTGCGGGACAACGCCGCCCTTTCGGCCGCAGCGGCTAGCGGCGCGCCGGTCATTCCGGTGTTCCTGCGCGACGAGGTGGCCGAAGGGCTGGGCCGCGCGCCCCGCTGGCGGCTGGGGCTCGCGGCAGAGCGGTTCGGCCGCACGCTCGAGGCGATGGGCAGCGGGCTCGTGCTGCGCCGGGGCGATGCGCTCCCCACGCTAAGGGCCCTCTGCGAGGAGACGGGGGCCCGCACGGTGCTGTGGTCGCGCGCCTACGATCCGCAGTCCGTGGCGCGCGACACCGCGGTGAAGGCGGGCCTCGCCGAAGCGGAAATCGAGGGGCGCAGCCACACCGGGCACCTGCTGGTCGAGCCGTGGACGGTGAAGACGAAGGCCGGCGGCTTCTTCAAGGTCTACACCCCCTTCTGGCGCGCCGTGCGCGCGCGCGAGATGCCCGGGCGTGCCGCCGCGCCGGGACGCATTCCCGCGCCGGAGCACTGGCCGTCGAGCCTTCCGCCCGAAGCTCTCGAGATGGGCGCTGGCATGGGGCGCGGGGCCGATGTCGTGCGTCCCTGGCTCGCCATCGGCGAGGAGGCCGCGCAGGCCCGTCTCGACCGGTTCCTCGAGGGCGCGATTGCCGGCTACTCCGAGGGCCGCAACCTCGTTGCCGAGGCGGGCACGTCGCGCCTCTCGGAGAACCTCGCGCTCGGCGAGATCGCGCCCGCGCGGGTCTGGGCGGCGGCAACGGCGGCCCGCGAGGCCGGCGCGCCCGGTGCCGAGGATTATCTCAAGGAGCTTGGCTGGCGCGAATTCGCGTATCACCTGCTCTGGCACACGCCGCAGATCGCGACCCGAAACTGGCGCGAGGGTTGGGACGATTTCCCCTGGAACGAGGACGAAGGACGGCCCGAGGTCCGGGCCTGGCAGCGCGGCCGCACGGGCATGCGTTTCGTGGATGCCGCCATGCGCGAGCTCTACGTCACCGGCACCATGCACAACCGGGCCCGGATGATCGTTGCGAGCTATCTCACCAAGCACCTGCTCACCCACTGGCGGATCGGGCAGGAGTGGTTCGCCGATTGCCTGGTGGACTGGGATCCGGCCTCGAACGCGATGGGCTGGCAGTGGTCGGCGGGCTCAGGCCCGGATGCGACGCCCTACTTCCGCGTCTTCAACCCGGAGACGCAGCTCGAGAAGTTCGATCCCGAGGGCGCCTACGCACGGCGCTGGATCGCCGAGGGGCAGGCGCATCCGCCGGCGACGGCGCTGAGCTACTTCGAGGCGATCCCGCCGGGATGGGGGCTTTCGCCGGGCGATCCCTATCCTGCCCCCGTCGTCGGCGCCGCCGAGGGCAGGGCGCGGGCGCTTGCGGCTTATGGGGCACGCAACGCTTGAGCTGCGCCGGCCCTGCTTGTTCCCGCCGGGCGAATTCGCCTAGATGGGAAGACTGCGCCATGAAGGGGGTTTTATGGTCCTGACCGATGTTGCCGGCGAGCGGGGACTGCCGCGCTATTTCGCCCAGGTTTTCCGTCGCGCCCAGGGCATCGAATGCGGGCGCCTGGATGCGACCCTGCCCGACGGCCGGGTCTTCCGGGTCGAGGGAAGCAAGCCCGGGCCCGTGGCGGCCATGGAGATCCACAACCCGGATGTCTTCGCCCGGCTCGTGCGCGAGGGCGATCTCGGCTTCGCCGAGGCCTATCTCGACGGGTGGTGGAGCACGCCCGACCTGATGTCGTTCATGCAGTTCATCTCCGCGGGCAACGATGCCGTATACGAGGGCTTCCGCGCCGAGGGCATCGCGCGGGTCTACGAACGGATCCGGTTCTGGCTGAAGTCGAACACCCGCACCCAGGCAAGGCGCAACATCGAGGCGCATTACGACCTCGGCAACGATTTCTACGCGCTCTGGCTCGACGAGACGATGACCTACTCCTCCGCCATGTTCGAGCACGGGCAGGAGAGCCTCGAGAAGGCGCAGGTCCGCAAGTATGCCCACCTCGTGGACGAGATGGGGGCGCGCCCCGGCGATCACGTGCTGGAAATCGGCTGCGGCTGGGGCGGCTTCGCCGAATACGCCGCCCGCGAGCGCGGCCTGCGGGTGACGGCGCTGACCATCAGCCGCGCCCAGCACGACTACGCGGTGGAGCGGATCCGCCGCGCCGGGCTGCAGGACCGCGTCGAGATTCGCCTGCAGGACTACCGCGACGAGACGGGAACCTACGACGGGATCGCCTCCATCGAGATGTTCGAGGCCGTGGGGCAGCGCTACTGGCCCACATATTTCGAGACCGTTCGGGAACGGCTCAAGCCCGGGGCGAAGGCCACGCTCCAGATCATCCTGATCGAGGACAAGCGCTGGGAGCGCTATCGCAAGTCCGTGGACTTCATCCAGCGCTACGTCTTCCCAGGCGGCATGCTCCCCAGCCCCACGGTGCTGCGCGAGGAGATCCGCAAGGCCGGGCTCGCGGTGCAGAACTCGGTGGAGTTCGGGCCCAGCTACGGGCAGACCTGCCGGCGCTGGTACGAGACCTTCAACGAGCGCTGGAACGATGTCGCGGCGCTCGGGTTCGATGCGCGCTTCAAGCGGATGTGGGATTTCTACCTGGCGTCTTGCGCCGCGGGGTTCGACCACGCAATCTGCGACGTGACCCAGATCACCGTGGCCCGGCGCGCCTGACGGCTCCGCCCGAGCCCGGGCCCTGCGCGGGAGGCGCGACGTGGCGACCCGGTACATGCCCACAATGGCCAAGGCGGCCGCTGCCGTCTGCCTCGCCGCCGTTGCCTGGGCCACCTCGCACGCGGTGTTCCCGCTGATGCCCGAGCGGACCGACATGGGCCGCTTCGCCGAGATCAACGCCGCGATCGGCTTGGCATGCGGCTGGGTGGTGCTCGGGCGGCGGGCCGGGCAGGGGTATGCGGCGGCGCTGGGCTTCGGGCTCACCGCCGGGGTGGCGCTGGTGTTCTGGGGGCTGCTCGCGCATTCGACGGCGATCATGATCGAACGCTCACTCGCGCTGCGCTACGACGGGCCGGTGGAAGCGATCACCGCGGTCTTCGGCATGATGGCCGATTTCGGCCGGCTGCTGCTCGCCCCCCAAGTGCTCGGGGTGCTCCTCGGCGGAGTGTTCCTTTCGGGGCTCGTCACCGAGTGGGTCGCCCGGCGCACCTCGTGACATCCCACCCGATCCTTTTGCCTGGCGAACTGCGCGACCCGGACCTCAGGGCCCTCGTGCTCGGCCGCTGCGCGCAGCTGCGCCCCGCGCTCTTGCGGGGCTACTCGGTGAAGACGGCCGCACCGGGCGGCTCCGCCGTGGCGGTGCCCGATGCCGGCGCCGTCGCCGAGGGGCTGCTGTTCGACGCCCCCGCGCCGGAGGATATCGCCCGGCTGGACTGGTACGCCGCGAGCCTCGGGCAGGAGCGCCGCGGCGCCGATGCGGATGTGGACGGCGAGCGCCTCGCCGTGGACATCCACGCGCTCCCCGAGGGCACCGGGGCACCCGCGGCTGCCTGGCGCCTCGATACGTGGCAGGCGCGCCACCGCCCCCGCGCCCTGCTGGCGGTGCCCGGCGTGATGGCCCTGCGCGGATCGGTGGCGCCCGGGCGCGCGGCCCATCTGCGCCCCGTGATCGAGGGGCGCGCCGCGGCGCGGCTGCGCGCGGCCGAAGAGCCCGCGCCCGCCGTGCACCGCAGTGCGCGCGGGGCCGGCGAGGTGACGGTGCGCGCGAGCGAGGACAGGCATCTGGGCTTCTTCGAGCTGCGCGAGCTGGAACTCAGCCACCCGCGGTTCGACGGCACGTGCTCGTCCTGGCTGCGCCGCGAGGTCTTCTGCGCGGGCGATGCGGTGATCGTGCTTCCCTTCGATCCGGTGCGCGACCGGATTCTGATGGTCGAGCAGTTCCGCATGGGCCCCTTCGCGCGAGGGGCTTCGCGGCCATGGATGCTGGAGCCGGTGGCGGGTTTCGTCGATGCCGGCGAGACCCCCGAGGATGCGGCCCGGCGCGAGGCGCGCGAAGAGGCCGGGCTCGCCCTCGGCGCGCTTCTGCCGATCGCCTCCTACTACCCCTCGCCGGGGGCCTCCACGGAGTATTTCCATAGCTATCTCGCCCTTTGCGATCTGCCCGATCTCGAAGAGCGAGGCGGCGGGCTGGCCAGCGAGCACGAGGATATCCGCCTGCATCTTCTGACGTTTTCCGAGGCCATGGAGCTGGTGGGGAGCGGCGAGGCGGAGGTGGGCCCGCTGATCACTTCGCTCTTCTGGCTCGAACGCGAGCGCCCGCGCCTGCGCGCCGAGGCCGGCGCGGGTTGAGTTCGCCGCCCGGGACGCCTAGACCTTGCCATCGTTCGACCCGCGCGAGAGAGCCGCGCCAGCACCGGGAGCCCGCCATGCGCATTGCCGCCGATCTTGCCGAGTCCGTGGGCCAGACGCCGCTGATCCGCCTGCGCGGACCTTCGGAGGAAACCGGCTGCGAGATCTACGGCAAGGCCGAATTCCTCAATCCGGGCCAGTCGGTGAAGGATCGGGCGGCCCTCTGGATCATCCGCGACGCCATCGCTCGCGGCGCGTTGCAGCCGGGGGGCACGATCGTTGAGGGCACGGCCGGGAACACCGGCATCGGCTTGGCGCTGGTTGGCGCCTCGATGGGTTTTCGCACTGTCATCGTGATCCCCGAGACCCAGAGCCAGGAGAAGAAGGACACCCTTCGCCTCGCTGGGGCCGAGCTCGTGCAGGTGCCCGCGGTGCCCTACCGCAACCCCAACAACTACGTGAAATACTCGGCCCGCCTCGCCGAGCGCCTCGCCGGCACCAGCGAGGCCGGCACGGTCTGGGCCAACCAGTTCGACAACACCGCCAACCGTGCCGCCCATGTCGAGGGCACGGGCCCCGAGATATGGGAGCAGACCGGCGGACGGATCGACGGTTTCGTCTGCGCAGTGGGCACCGGCGGCACGCTGGCCGGTGTGGCCGAGGCGCTGCAGCCGAAGGGCGTGAAGATCGCGCTGGCCGACCCGGACGGCTCGGCGCTCTACCGGCACTACGTCGAGGGTGAGCTTCGCGCCGAGGGCGACAGCATCACCGAAGGCATCGGGCAGGGCCGTATCACCGCAAATCTCGAGGGGCTGGTGCCCGACATGGCCTTCAACATCCCCGATACCGAGGCGCTGCCCATCGTCTTCCGCCTGCTGCGGGAGGAGGGGCTGCTGCTCGGCGGCTCGTCCGGCATCAACGTGGCCGGCGCGATCCGCATGGCCCGCGAGATGGGGCCGGGGCACACCATCGTGACCATCCTTTGCGATTACGGCACCCGCTACCAGTCCAAGCTCTTCAACCCTGCCTTCCTGCGCGAGCGCAACCTGCCCGTGCCGAACTGGCTGGAGGGCGGGCCGTCGTCGATCCCCGGGGTCTTCGAGGACGTGTGAGCCCGCCCAGACCGCGCCCGAGCTTCAGGCGAAAAATGAGACGCAGGGGTATGCCGGCCAACACGCGGGCATCGCGCGCCTGCGCGCCGCCCACCTAGGCTGGGTATCCGGGCCCCGGATCTCCCGCTGGCAGGCGGCGGCCGGCGGTCGAACGCGTAACGGCCTGCGTTCTCAGGGAGGAGACCTATGAAAAAAGCACTCATGGCGGCCACCGCGGCGCTGCTGATACCCGCGGCCGGCATCGCCCAGGACGATCCGATCCGGATCGGGATTCTCGTCGCCCTCGAAGGCGCTTTCGCCGAAGGCGGCGCGGACAGCGTGCGCAACGTCGAAATGGCGATGCAGCAGGCCGACTACATGGCCGGCGGTCGCCAGATCGAACTCGTGGTGGCGCCCTCCGACACCACGCCCGACACCGCGGTCCGCCAGGCCCGCAAGCTGATCGAGCAGGACGGGGTCGACATCATCATCGGGCCGCTCTCCGGCTCGGAGGGGATCGCGATGCGCGACTACGCCAAGACCGTTCCCGACAAGACCATCATCAACGGCATCTCGGGCGCGCTCGAAACCACCTGGGTCGATCCGGCGGAGAACTTCTTCCGCTTCAATCTCGACGGCGCGCAGTGGGGTGCCGGGCTCGGCACCTATGTCGTCGAGGAGAAGGGCTGGAACCGCGTTGCGACCATCGCCGCGGACTACTCCTTCGGCTACACCAACTTCCTTGGTTTCGCCGTGGATTTCTGCCGCGCCGGCGGCGAGATCGTCGAGCGGTTCTGGGTGCCGCTCGGCTCGTCCGACTTCGGCGGCGTGATCGCCTCGCTGCCCGATGACGTGGACGCCATCTACCTCGGCGTGGGCGGCACCGACGCCATCAACTTCCTCAACCAGTACAACCAGGCAGGCGCCGAGACCAACCTGATCGGCGGCACCATCATGGCCGACCAGACCGTGCTCACCTCGCGCGGCCGTGCCAAGGAAGCGCTGATCGGTACGCCCACCTCCGGGCCGCTCGCTTCGGACGATCCGAGCCCCGCGTGGCAGGAGTACGTCGCGGCCTACCAGGCCGCCTTCCCCGAGGACGAGCGTTTCCCGACGCCTTCGCTCTTCGGCGTGGGCTACTACGTGGCCGCGCTCGCCGCGCTGCAGGCTCTCGATGCCGTGGACGGCGATCTCTCCAATGGTCAGGCCGCCTTCCAGGAGGCTCTCGCCACGATGCCGCTCGACACTCCGCTGGGGCGGGTCGAGCTCAACGAGAACCGCCAGGCCTCCGGCTCGGTCTTCATCACCGAGGTGGTGGACGATGGCGCGGGCGGGCTCGCCAACGTGTTCAAGGCGCGGGTCGACAACGTGACCCAGACCCTGGGCATGACCGCCGACGAGTTCCGCGCCATGGGCCTGCCCTCGCGCGACAACCCCGACTGCGCCGCGCTCGGCGGCGCCGGCTGAGCCTTCGGGCATCGGCGGGGCCGCGCTTCTGGGCGGCCCCGCCCACTTCTCCGCCGACCGCGCGCTTTGCTCGCCAGCGCGCATGCAGGGGGGCGCGGCCGCGATGTCTCTCATCACCTATCTCTCGCGCGTGCACTTCGCCAACAACGTGCTCGAGGATGCGCTCGGCGAGGAGCTGAGACGTGCACGGTCGCGCCGCCCGATGGTGGTGCAGGACCGGCCGGCGCCCGGCTCGGACCCGGCCGAGCGGCTCCAGGATGCGCTCCCGCCTGGGTGCGAGGCCATCTTTCTCCAGCTTGCTCCGGGTGGACCGCTCGAAGCGGAAGGCGGTGGCCGCGCGTCCGGCGCGCACGGCGATGCAGAAGATGCCATGGAAACCGCGGTGCGTCAGTACTCCGATGCGGGATGCGATGCCGTCATCGGGCTGGGCGGCCCCCGGGCGCTTGATTTCGCGCGCATGCTGGGCTGGATGCTGTCCTCCCGGCGCCGCGCGCGCCATGACGGCCTCGGCACGCCGCCGCCGACCATCGCGATCCCCACCTCGATCGGCAACATCGGCCTTGGACCCATCGAGATCGCGGGTCCGACTCGCGGCAGCCTGCGCACCGCGCCCTCCGTGATCCTGTGCGACCCGACCCTCATCGCCGATCCGCCCGACAGTGCCGAGACGGCGGCCAGCGGATTCGACATCATGTGCCATTGCGTGGAGGCGTTCCTCGGGACCACCTTCAACCCCCCGGCCGACGGGATCGCGCTCGAAGGGGTGCGCCGGATGTCGGACATCTTCGAAGCGGTGCTGCGCGGATCCGGCCGCGCCGATGCGGGGCGCGAGATGATGGGGGCGGCGCTGTGTGCCGGCCTCGCCGCCGAGAAGGGCCTCGGCGGGGTCGAGGCGCTCGGGCGCGCGCTCGAGGCCGAGGCGGGTGGCGGCGTGCGGCACGGGCAGTTCCATGCCGCCCTGCTGCCGCCCGTACTCGAGTTCAACGCGCCCGCGCTGGGGGATCGCCTGGATCGGATCGCCGAGGCCATGCGCCTGGCTCCGGGCTCGGACGTTCCGCGCGCGCTGGCCGCGCTCGGCCGCCGCCTGGGCCTGCCGGGGCACCTTTCCGATGCGGCCTTCTCGAGCGATGCGCTGGCCCGTGCCGCCAGTGCCGCGGCCAGCCAGACGGCGAACCGAACCAATCCGCGGCTTGCGACGAAGGCCGATTATGCGGCGCTTCTGGAGGCCGCTCATCACGCGGCCAAACCCGGTCTTTCCGGCGAGCAAGTTGCGCGCTAACGTGGGGTTCAACGCATCGACAGAATGCGAAGGGAGGAAATGATGTCCAACTCTGTCGCCGTGTTTCACGGTGCGTTCGGGCGCGTTTGCCTGTTCGACATGGATCGCCGGATGGTGCCCCACGGTCATCGCGAGGGGCATGTCATCTTCCACGTCCAGGGCCCGCCGGGCGAGATGGTGGTCGGGGAGGAAGCCTACCCGATTTCCCCGGGCCAGGCCGTGGCGGTCAGCCCTTGGCAAACGCACTACTACCGCCCCGTCAGCGATGCCGGCACGACACTTGCTCTGGTGCTCTACATCCGGCCGGGCTGGTTTCTCGAGGCGGCACGGGCGGCTGCGGCCACGCTGGCCTTCGGACGCAGCGGAATCGAGGTGACCGATCAGCTCGCGCGGCTCGTCTACGGCACGGCCCAGACGATGATCGACCCCGACACCTACGATCCGCTTCTCGAAGAGCGGGTGTGCGACCTGACCCAGCTCGCCTACGACCAGTCCTGGCAGTGGACCCCGCGGGGGCGCGATTTCACCGGCCCTGAGATGCCGCGGCGCGACTACCGGATTCGCAACGCGCTTCGCATCCTTCAGGCGCGACTCGGAGAGACCGTGGATCTCGACGGCGTCGCGCGGGAAGTGGGTCTGTCGCGCCCGCACTTCTACAAGCTGTTCCGTGCGCAGGTGGGCCTGACGCCGAACCTCTATCTCAATGCTCTGCGCATGGAGAGTGCGATCGACAGGCTGGCCGAGACCCGCGAGGCCGTCACCGAGATCGGCTTCGACCTCGGGTTCTCCAGCCAGGCGAGCTTTTCGAGGTTCTTCATTGCCAACGGGGTCGTCCCGCCTTCGGATTATCGCCGCAGCGTGTGCTCGGCGCTTCTGGGCTGACGCTCGGGGCCGGTGCCACGCGCAGGTGGCGCGGTTTTCGACGATCTCACGCCGGACCGGCTTCGTTGCACGAAGGGGCGGGACAGCACCGATTTTTCCGGACCCGAAGCGCATCCGTGAGACTGTCGGGTATGCGCGCGCCGGGCCGGGCGGGCTAGGCTCGTCGACGCGCCGGGCCGGGTCTGCGCAAAGTGTCCGGGCGCTGAAACGGAGCGGGGCATCGGGAGCATGAGAGAGTTCGTCGCGCGCAGGCCGGTCTGGTCGTTCGTCATCGCGCTTGCCGCGGTGATCCTGCTGTGGCTCGTGTTCACGCCCTGGAGCGAGGGCATGGAGGCGGTGCTGGGGCGCAAGCGCGTGTTTCTCAACGCGATCTTCGGAGGTGTCACGCTCGGGGCGCTCTATTTCCTCGTGGCTTCGGGCTTCACGCTCATCTTCGGGCTCATGCGCAACGTGAACCTCGCCCACGGCTCGCTCTACCTGCTCGGCGGCTACATCGGCTTCGAGGTGTCGGAGGCGACCGGCTCGTGGCTTCTCGCCTTCCCGGTGGTGTTCATCGTGGTCGCGGCGCTGGGGCTCTTGCTGCAGAACCAGGTGTTCCGCCGCATGGAGGGGCAGGACCTGCGCCAGACGATGGTCACCATCGGTCTGAGCGTCGTGATCGCCGACATCCTGCTCTGGATCTGGGGCGGGCAGAGCTACACCATCTACTCGCCCGACTGGCTCTCGGGCCCCATGACGCTTCCCATCGTGTCCTCGGTGCGCGACAGTGGCGAGGTGGTCTACCTGCGCTACCCGGCCGTGCGCATGGCGATCCTGTTCGCCGCGATCGTGATCGGCGTGGGCATGTGGCTGGTCCTGAACCGGACGCGGCTTGGGATGCTCATCCGCGCGGGGGTGGACGACCGCGAGATGCTGGCCGCCTCGGGCGTGCGCATCCAGTACGTGTTCCTTACCGTCTTCGCCTTCGGCGCCGGGCTCGCCGGGATCGGCGGCATCGTGGGCGGCACCTTCCAGTCGCTCTCGCCGGGCGAAGACACGCGCTTCCTGCTGGCCTCGCTGGTGGTGGTGATCGTGGGCGGCATGGGCTCCATCCCCGGTGCGGCGATCGGGGCGCTCATCATCGGGCTTTCGGAGCAGCTGGGCCTTGTCTACGCCCCCACCTATTCGGTGGTGTTCACCTTCCTCATCATGGCCGCGGTGCTGGCCTTCCGCCCGCAGGGCCTGCTCGGGCAGGCACGCTGAGCCATGGCGCTGCTCGACGATCTCGCCAACCCGGCCAACCGCAGCCACGGCGCCCCCGCCGCCACCTCGTGGGAGCGCGTTCCGCTCCAGGTGTGGGCAGTTGTGCTCGTTCTCCTGATCATGCCGGCCTTCGCGGGCGATTTCTGGCTCTTCCAGGTGATGGGCTGGACCTTCATCCTCGGCATGATCGCCCTGAGCCTGATGTTTCTCGCCGGCTACGGCGGCATGGTCAGCCTCATCCAGATGTCGGTGGCGGCGATGGCCGGCTACATGGTGGCGATCTTCGGCACGTCGGGCGTGACCGAGATCAGCATCGGCCTTGCGTGGTGGATCACCCTGCCCATCGCAATCGTCATCGCGGCGGCCTTCGGCACGCTGGTGGGGGCGCTCGCCGTGCGCACCGAGGGCATCTACACCATCATGATCACCCTCGCGATCGCGTCGGCCTTCTTCTACTTCACGCGGCAGAACTACACGATCTTCAACGGCTATACCGGCTTCAACCGCGTTGTGCCGCCGGAGCTCTTCGGGGTCGACTGGCGGCAGCCCGTCCCCTTCTACTACCTCACGCTGTGCTGCGCCGGGCTGGCGTATCTCGCGGTGCAGTACGTCTCGCGGGCGCCCTTCGGGCTCGCGCTGCAGGGCGTGCGCGACAATCCGCGCCGGATGGCCGCGCTCGGGTTCAACGTCAACGCGCACCGCATTGCCGCCTACACGCTGGCCAGCATCATCGCGGCGGTCGGCGGAATCCTTCTGGTATGGCAGAACGCCCAGGTGGCGCCGGGCACGGCCGGTATCCCCGTGGTGATCGACATTCTCGTGATCGCGGTGATCGGCGGGCTCGGCCGGCCCATCGGCCCGTTCATCGGGGCGATGATCTACGTGCTCCTGCGCACCTTCTCGCCGGATGTGCTCACCACGTTCGGGCTCTCGGGTGAACGCTTCAAGCTGCTGGTCGGGCTCGGCTTTCTCGCCCTCGTGTTCTTCTCTCCCGACGGCGTGCTGGGGCTCTGGGACCGCTGGAAGGCCCGCCGCGCGGCGCGCCGCAACCCGCTGACGGGGGACGAGCGATGAGCCTCGATGCCGCCCCCTCCGCCGCCGCGGACCGGCTCGGTTCGGTCAGCTCGGGCAACGCGCTCGAATTGCGCGGCGTGACCAAGCTCTTCGGGGCGCTCGCGGCCATCGAGGACATCACCCTCACCGTGCGTTCGGGCGAGCGGCGCGCGGTGCTGGGCTCGAACGGCGCGGGCAAGACCACGCTCTTCAACTGCGTGACCGGGGACTTCCTGCCGACGTCGGGAACGATCCGGCTGTTCGGCGAGGACGTGACGAGCTTTCCCGCCTACGAGCGCATCCGCCGCGGGCTGCGGCGGACCTACCAGATCAGTCTCCTGTTCAACGGCTTGACGGTGGCCGACAATGTCTACCTCGCCTGCCGCGGCGTCTCGCGGGGGCGCTTCTCGCTCTTCCGCCCGCGAAAGGACGACCCGCTCCTGACGCGCGCCGACGAGCTGATCGAGGCGGTGCACCTCACCGCTGCGGCGGGCACGCTCGTCTCCGAGCTGTCCTACGGCCAGCAGCGCCAGCTCGAGATCGCGCTGGCGCTGGCGGGGGCGCCTCGCTTCATCCTGTTCGATGAACCCGCCGCCGGGCTTTCGCCCACCGAGCGGGGGGAACTCGTGGCGATCCTCAACGGTCTGCCGGGGCACATCGGGTACATCATCATCGAGCACGACATGGACGTGGCGCTGCGCGTCGCTGAGAGCGTGACGATGATGCACAACGGCCGTGTCTTCAAGGAAGGCACGCCCGAGGAGATCGAGAGCGATCCCGAGGTGCAGGAACTCTACCTGGGTGACGGCCGTGAGTGAGCGCGGCGTGGCCAGATCGGGCGCCCCGGCGCTGGAGGTGAAGGGCCTCAACGTCTACTACGGCGCCTCCCATGCACTGCAGGGCGTCAACCTGCGGCTCGACAGCGGCGTGCTTTCGGTGGTCGGGCGCAACGGCATGGGCAAGACGACGCTCTGCCAGGCGATCATGGGGCTGGTGCCGGTGGCCTCGGGCTCCATCACCTTCGGCGGGCAGTCGCTTGTCGGGCGGTCGCCGGCCGAGATCGCGCGCATGGGCATCGGCTACGTGCCCCAGGGCCGGCGGCTCTGGCGGTCGCTGACCGTGGACGAACACCTCAGGATGGTCGCAACGAAGGACGGTGCGTGGTCGATCGACCGGGTCTACTCCACCTTCCCGCGCCTGGCCGAGCGCCGCTCGAACGGTGGCGCGCAGCTGTCGGGCGGCGAGCAGCAGATGCTCGCGATCTCCCGCGCGTTGTTGATGAACCCGCGGCTCCTCGTGATGGACGAGCCCACCGAGGGCCTCGCGCCGGTGATCGTCACGCAGGTCGAGGACATGCTGGTGCGGCTCGCCGAGGAAGGCGATATCGAGGTGCTCGTCATCGAGCAGAACATCGGCGTGGCATGCGCCGTGGCCGACCGCGTCTCGATCATGGTCAACGGCAGGATCAACCGCACCTCGCCGGCGGCCGAGCTGGCCGGTGACCGCGACCTGCAGCAGCGGCTTCTCGGCGTGGGCCGGCATGGGCACGAGGATGCCGAGGAACCCGCGCCCGGTGCTGCCGAAGCGCAGGCCGCAGGTGCCGCCGGCGCACCGTCAGCGGGCGAGGCAGGGGCGCGCGCGCCCGTCAGGATCTACCAGTCGAACCCGAGCTTGCCCACGCGCTGGTCGAAGCCGGTGCCGGTCGCGCAGCTCGAGCGCATGGCCCGCGTCGTCACCGTGGGCGCGGCGGCCTCGGCGCCCCGGCAAGCCGAGATCCGCCCGCTCGCCGCACCGGGCGAGAACGTGGTGCTCGTGGTCGGCACGCTTGATACCAAGGGGGCCGAGCTGCGGTACATGCGCGACATCGTGCGCGCCGCGGGGCTGCCGGTGCGGATGGTGGACCTGTCCACCAGCGGCGGGCATTCCGGCGCCGAGATCCCCGCCCACCAGATCGCGGCCTATCACCCGCGCGGCGCGGCGGGCGTGTTCACCGGCGATCGCGGACAGTCCGTTGCCGGCATGACGCTTGCATTCTCGCGCTGGATCGCGTCGCAGAGCGGCATCGCGGGCATCCTCTCGGCCGGCGGTTCGGGCGGAACGGCCATGGCAACCCCGGCCATGCGGATGCTGCCCGTCGGGGTGCCGAAGGTGATGGTGTCCACCGTCGCATCCGGCGAGGTCGGCCAGTACGTGGGCCCCTCCGACATCCTGATGCTGCACTCGGTGGCCGATGTGCAGGGGCTCAACGCGATCACCCGCGAGGTTCTGGGCAACGCGGCGCATGCGCTGGTGGGGATGGTCCAGGCGCGGCAGGCGTCGCGGCCGCCCGCGGCGCCGGACAAGCCGGCGGTGGGGCTCACCATGTTCGGTGTCACGACGCCCTGCGGGCAGCAGATCGTGGCCGAACTGGAGGACGATTTCGATTGCCTCGTCTTCCACGCCACCGGCATCGGCGGGCGGTCCATGGAAAAGCTCGTGGACAGCGGCATGGTGAAGGGTGTCATCGACATCACCACCACCGAGGTCTGCGACATGCTGGTGGGCGGCGTATTCCCGGCCACCGAGGACAGGTTCGGGGCCATGATCCGGGCGCGCATGCCCTACATCGGCTCGGTGGGGGCGCTCGACATGGTGAATTTCGGCGCCCCCGAAACGGTGCCCGAGGCGTTCCGCGGAAGGACCTTCTACGAGCACAACCCGCAGGTGACGCTCATGCGCACCACCGCGCAGGAATGCGCCGAGATGGGGCGCTGGATCGGCACGCGGCTGAACGCCATGGAAGGCCCGGTCCGTTTCTTTCTGCCCGAGGGCGGGGTTTCCGCGCTCGACGCGCCGGGCGCGGCCTTCCACGACCCCGCGGCCCGGGCGGCGCTCTTCGATGCGCTTGAAGCCACGGTTCGGCAGACCGGCACCCGGCAGCTGATGCGGGTGCCCCACCACATCAACGATCCCGCGTTTTCCGCCGCCGTCGTCGCCGCCTTCCGCGCGCTGCACGGCGGTGGGCGCCCGGCCCGCAGGAAAGAGGCACGAAGATGATCGCACGCAGCACGATACTCGAACAGCTCCGCACCATGGTGGCCGCGGGAGAACCCATCGTTGGGGGCGGCGCGGGCACCGGTCTTTCCGCGAAATGCGAAGAGGCCGGGGGAATCGACCTGATCGTGATCTACAATTCCGGGCGCTACCGCATGGCCGGGCGCGGCAGCCTCGCGGGCCTCATGCCCTACGGAGATGCGAATGCGATCGTGATGGAGATGGCGGCCGAGGTGTTGCCGGTGGTTCGCCACACGCCGGTGCTCGCCGGCGTCTGCGGCACCGATCCCTTCCGGCTGATGGACCGGTTCCTCGACGATCTGAAGCGCACGGGCTTTTCGGGGGTGCAGAACTTTCCGACGGTCGGGCTGATCGACGGCAGCTTCAGGGCGCAACTCGAGGAAACCGGGATGGGCTACGGCCACGAGATCGACATGATCGCCAAGGCCCACGCCCGCGACATGCTCACCACGCCGTATGTCTTCGACGAGGAAAGCGCCGCGGCCATGGCGCGTGCCGGGGCGGACGTCGTGGTCTGCCACCTCGGGCTGACGACCGGCGGGGCCATCGGGGCCGAGACGGCGGTTTCCCTCGAGGAGGTGCCCGCGAAGGTGGACGCCTGGGCCGAGGCGGCGCTGCGGGTCAACCCGGAGGTGGTCGTGCTCGTCCACGGCGGCCCCGTCGCCATGCCCGAGGACGCCGAATACGTGCTGAAGAACAGCGAGACGTGCCACGGCTTCTACGGGGCGTCGTCCATGGAACGGCTGCCCACCGAGGTGGCGATGACGGAACAGACAAGGCGGTTCAAGGCGATCACGCGCTGACGCCGGAAACGATCGGCCGCGGGTGCGCGGAACAGGGAGGGACACCATGACAGGGCAGATAATCGGGGAGCTGATCCTTTGGCTCATCCTGGCGGTGATCGTCATCGCCATCGTCTACTGGGTGATGCAATGGCTCTACCGGCGCTCCACCAAGGAAATCGCCTTCGTGCGCACCGGCTTTCTCGGCGAGAAGGTGGTGATCGACGGGGGCGCCTTCGTGTGGCCCATCGTCCACGACATCACTCCGGTGAACATGAACACGCTGCCCCTCGGCGTGAAGCGCGCCAACGACCTCGCGCTCATCACGAAGGACAGGATGCGCGTGGACGTCGAGGCCGAATTCTACGTGCGCGTCCGGCCCACCACCGAGGCCGTGGCGATGGCCGCGTCCACGCTGGGGCGGCGCACGCTCGAGGCCGAGAACCTGCACGGGCTCCTTGCCGGCAAGTTCGAAAGCGCCATGCGCGCGGTCGCTGCCGAGATGGACATGAGCGAGATGCACGAGCGGCGCCACAGCTACGTCGCGCGGCTCAAGGAACTGGCGCAGGAAGACCTCGAGAAGAACGGGCTCGAGCTCGAATCCGTGGCCATCATCGACATCGACCAGACGGCGCTTGAATACTTCAACCCCTCCAACCGCTTCGATGCCGAGGGCCTGACAGCGCTCATCAAGGACATCGAGGACCGCCGCAAGCTGCGCAACGACATCGAGCAGGATGCCATGATCCGCATCCGTGCCCGCAACCTCGAGGCCGAGAAGCAGGCGCTCGAGATCGAACGCGAAAGCGAGGAGGCCCGGCTCGCGCAGGAACGCGACGTCGAGTTCCGCCGCGCCCAGCAGCGCGCCGAGCTCGCCCGGGAGCGTGCCGAGCGCGAAACCGATGCCGAGTCGGCCCAGATCGCCGCGCGCGAAGCGATCGAGAAGGCGCGCATTGCCAACGAACGGGTCATCGCCGAGGCACGCATCGCCTCCGAGCGCGAGGTGCGCGCCCGCGAGATCGCCCGCCAGCGGGATGTCGAGGCCGACGAGATCGCCGCCCGCGAGGCGACCGAGACGGCCCGCATTCTGCAGGAGCGTGCCGTGCAGGAGGCCCGGATCGCCAACGAGCGCGAGACCCAGACCCGCGAGATCGCGCGACAGCGCGACATCGAGGCCGAGCAGATCGCCGCGCGCGAGGCGACCGAGAGAGCCCGCATCGCGCAGGAGCGCGCCGTCGCGGAGGCCCGCATCGCCATGGACCGCGAGACCCAGGCACTCGAGATCGAGCGCCAGCGCGCCACGCAGGAAGCCGAGATCGCGGCCAAGGAGGCCACCGAGAAGCGGCAGATGGCGCAGAACCTCATCCTCGCCCAGACCCGCATCAAGGGAGAGGAAGACATCCGCCAGCGCGAGATCGCGCGCCAGAAGGCGCTCGACGAGGCCGAGATCACCGCGCGGGAAACCGTGGAGCGGCTGCGGATCCTGCAGGCGTCGGAAGTGTCCGAGGCGCGCATCGCCGAAGACCGCCGCATCCGCGAGCTCGAGATCGAGCGCCAGCAGGCGGTGGAAGCGGCCGAGATCGCGGCCAACGAGGCCATCGAGGCGGCGCGCATAGCCCGCGAGAAGGCGATCGCCGCCAACCGTATCGCCGCCGACGAGGAGACCAAGGAGCGCGAGATCGCCCGCAACAAGGCCGTCGATGCCGCGCGCATCGCCGCCGACGAGGCGGTGGAGCAGGCCCGCATCGCCCAGGGCAAGAGCCTTCAGGCCGAGCGCATCGCCGCCGAGCAGGAGGTCCGGGCGCGCGAGATCGCACGCGACGAGACCATCGAGACCGCCGAGATCGCTCGCCGCGAGACCACCGAGAAGCAGCGCGTGGCCGCGGAACTCGCACTGGAGAAGGAGCGCATCGCCAGCCAGCGTGCCCGCGAGGTGACCGATATCGAGCGCAAGCGTCTCGTGGAGGAAGCCGAGGAACAGCGCATCGTCGCGCTGGCCGACAAGCGTGCCGAACGTGCCGCGGCCGAGGCCTCCGTGCGCCAGGCGCAGATCGCCGCACAGCGCGACGTGGAAAGCGCCGAGGTTGCCCGCGAACAGGCCATCGAAGCGGCCCGGCTGGAGCGGCGCCGCGCCATCGAGCAGCTGGAGATCGCGCGCGTGCAGGCGCTGCGCGAGGCCGAGATCGAAAGCCGCGAGGACGTGGAGCGCGCCCGCGTCGCCTCGGAGCGGGGCCTCGACGAGATCCGCATCGGCCACGAAACCGAGCGTCGCCGGCTGGAAGTGGAACGCGAGAAGGCGGTGGAGACCGCGCAGATGGAGAAGGCCATCGCGCTCTACCAGAAATCGCTGGAGGAAAGCGCTGCCCGCGCCCAGGCCGACGCCGCCCGGGCAGAGGCCGCGCTCTCGGAAGAGAAGGTCAAGACAGTTCGCGAAACCGAAGCCGCCGAGCGTCGCAAGTCGGTGGACGTGCTGATCGCGCAGAAGGCGGCGGAAGAGGCCCGGCTGATCGCCGAGGGCGAGAAGGTGCGCCGCGCCGTCGAGGCCGAGGCCCAGAAGCTGCTGAACGAGGCCGAGAACGTGCTCACCGATCCGGCGCGGGCTTCGCTCTTCCGCCGCAAGCTGCTGGAGCACGTCGAGGGGATCGTCACGGCCAGCGTCAAGCCGCTGGAGAAGATCAACGATATCCGCATCATGCAGCTCGATGGCGTGTCGGGAGACGGCAGCCGCCGCGGCGGCGCCTCGGCCACCGACGAGGTGATCAACTCGGCGCTTCGGTACCGCGTCCAGGCGCCGCTGATCGACGAGCTGTTGGCCGATATCGGGATCGACGGGGCCAATCTGTCCAAGCAGGGCGGGCTCATCCGCGAGGCCTCCGACATGCAGCGCATCGCCAACGAGGCGGCGCGCCAGGAGAAGAAACCCGACGAGGGCGGAAAGCCGGACGACGGAGGGAAGAAATAGTGCCCCGCGTCTACATCTCCTCGGTGATCGATGCGCCGGCCTCCCGGGTCTGGGAACGGGTGCGCGACTTCAACGGCTTGCCCCGTTGGCACCCGCGCATCCGGGACAGCCGCATCGAGAACGGCGAGCCTTCCGACAGGGTGGGCTGCGTGCGCGACTTCCACCTTCAGAACGGCGACCGAATCCGCGAGAAACTCCTCGGCCTCAGCGATTACGACATGTTCTGCACCTACGCGATCCTCGAGAGCCCCATGCCGCTCACCGATTACGTGGCCACGCTGCGCCTCACGCCCATCACCGACGGCGACAGGTGCTTCGCCGAGTGGACGGCCGAGTTCGACTGCGCGGCCGACGATGCGGAGGGGCTGGTGACGGGCATCGGCACGGATGTCTTCCAGGCCGGGTTCTCGGCGCTCAAGCGGCAGCTGGCGGCCTGATCCGGTGGTGCACGTCGTCAAGAGCACGGTTCTTCCCGCCCCGGTCGAGGACGTGTGGGAGGTTCTGCGCGACTTCAACGGGCACGACCGCTGGCACCCGGCGGTCGCCGACAGCGCCATCGAGCGCGGCTGGCCGGTAGACAGGGTGGGATGCGTGCGGCGCTTCCATCTCGCCGACGGATCGGAGCTGCGCGAGCAGCTGCTCACGCTCTCTGACGCCGACATGGCCTTCAGCTACTGCCTGCTCGACACGCCCGTGCCGCTCCTCAACTACGTCGCCCATGTAAGGCTTGCCCCGGTGACCGATACCGATGCCACCTTCTGGCATTGGGAAAGCCGCTTCGATACGCCCGCGGGCCGCGAGGAGGAGTTGGGCCGCATGGTGGGCGAGAACATCTACCAGGGCGGGTTCGACGCGATCCGCGTGCACATGGGGCTCGAGGACGCATGACCAGGGTCGAAACCTATCCGACGCTTCTCGAAGCCTCCCGCGCCATGGGGCGCGATGCCGTGTTCATGGGCGGGGGCACGGTGGTCATGCGCGAGGTCAACGCCGGGAGGATGCCGGCGCGGCTTCTGCGCACCACCGATCCAGATTACGCCGCGATCCGCGCCTCCGGCGATGCGGTGAGCCTGGGTGCGGGCGTGACGATGGCGGCGATCCTTGCCAGCCGGGAGCTTGATTTCCTCCACCCCGTTGCGCGGCTGATCGGCGGGCCCCAGGTGCGCAACATGGGCACCATCGGCGGTAACCTCTTCGCACCGCACCCCTACGGCGATTTCGCCGCGGCGCTCATCGCGCTCGGGGCGCGGGTGTCCATGGCCGATGGCGGCGCTGCGCGCCCGGTGGAGGACCTCCTGCGCGACCGTGCCCATGGCACCGGCCTGGCCGCGCGGATCGATCTGTCGCGCCCGAGGCCGGGCAGCTTTGCCTTCCGCAAGGTCTCCCGCGTGAAGCCGAAAGGCGTTTCGATCCTCTCCGTGGCGGTTCTGGCGCCGCGCGAGGGCGGGCGCATCCGCGGCGCCCGTGTCGGCTGGGGCGCCATGGGCGAGGGGCCTCGCCGGGGCGAGGCCGTGGAGCGCGCGCTGGAAGGACAGGCGCTGGACGCGGCCACCATCGCGCGCGCGGCCGAGGCCGCGGTGCAGGGGCTCTCCCCGCCCACCGACGCGATTGCTTCGGGCTGGTACCGCGGCGAAGTGGCCGGCGTGCACCTGCGCCGCCTTCTGGAAGACATGGAGCGCGCCTGATGGCCAAGACACCGGTTTCCTTCACCCTCAACGGCGCCGAGAAGGCCGCCTTCGTCGAGCCCGGCCAGAACCTGCTCGATCTGCTGCGCCGCGGGGTGGGCGATCTCTCCCCGAAATACGGCTGCGGGCAGGGCACCTGCGGCGCCTGTACCGTGACGGTGGACGGCGAGACCCGGCTCGCCTGCCTCGTGCTGGCCGAAACGGTCGAGGGATGCGCCGTGGGCACGGCCGCGGGCCTTGCCCGCGGCGCCGCGCTCGACCCGCTGCAGGAGGCCTTCATGGACCATTTCGCCGCCCAGTGCGGGTACTGCACCCCCGGCATGCTCGTTTCGGCGCGTGCGCTGCTCGACCGCAATCCCTCGCCGAGCCGCGAGGAGGTGATCGAGGCGATCTCCGGGAACCTGTGCCGCTGCACGGGCTACGAGCCGATCATCGCGGCCGTTCTCTCGGTCGCCGCGGGGAGGGCCTCGGCATGAGCGAGAGCATATCGGCCACGGGCGGCTTCGAACTGCGCAAGGAATTCTTCGCCGACGAACGGCGCGAGGATCTCAACGAGATCGGCAAGCGCATCCGCCGGCAGGATATCGAGGGCCATGTCACCGGGCGCTCTCCCTTCTTCGACGATCATCTCTTCGAGGGGTTGCTGCACATCCGCTGCGCGCGCTCGCCCCATCACCACGCCCGCATCCGGCGGATCGATACCTCGGCGGCCGAGGCCATGCCCGGGGTCGTGCGCGTGCTCACCGGGCGCGATGTGCCCACCAACCTCAACACTCTGCTGAGCCTGCTCGATTTCGGGATCGACGACGAGCCGGTGCTTTCGGAGACGAAGGTCGCCTACCGCGGCGAGCCCGTGGCGGCGGTGATCGCGGAGAGCGAGGCGCAGGCCCGCGCGGCTGCGGAGGCGGTGCGCTTGGAGTGGGAGCCGCTGCCCCATGTGCTTGACGTGGAGGAGGCCATCGCCCCCGGCGCGCCCACCGTCTGCGAGGTCTATCCGGGCAACAAGTTCATCTACCACGGGAAGTACGATCACCAGAAACTGCGTTTCGGCGATGTCGAGGCGGCGCTGCGCGGCGCCGATCACGTGGTCGAGGGGCGCTACCAGATGTCGCCGATCGAGCAGGCGCCGATGGAGACATGCGGCGCCATCGCGGCCCCCGAGCAGAACGGGCGCTATGTCTGCTATACCTCTACACAGGCGCTCTTCTTCTCCTTGGGCACGGCGGCCAAGGTGCTCAACGCGCCGTCCTCGCGGCTGCATTTCATCGGGGGCACGGTGGGCGGCGGCTTCGGAGGCAAGGTGGATTCGATCCACGAGCCGCTGGCGATCCTCGGCGCGATGCTCACCGGGCGGCCCTGCAAGTTCGCCTGGGACCGCGAGGAGGAGATGCAGGTCGGCGCGCCGCGCGGCGCGGAGCGGTGGTACATCACCGACGGGGTCATGGCCGACGGCCGGATCGTGGCGCGCAAGTTCACCGGCTATTTCGACGCCGGCGCCTACACGCGGCTGTCGTCCTACGCCATCATCAAGGCGGTGGGCCATCTTCCGGGGCCGTATACCATCCCCAACGTCTCGGCCGATGTCTACTGCGTCTACACCAACCGCACGCCGGCCACGGCCATGCGGGGCTTCGGGATCACCGGCTGCGATTTCGCGATCGAGGCGCACATGGACAAGGTCGCCGAAACGGTGGGCCTCAACCCGATCGACCTGCGGATCCTGAACGCCTACCGCGACGGCGACATGAAGGCCCATCGCCGCCTCGCCAAGAACTGCGCTCTGGTGGAGTGCGCGCAGGTGGTGGCCGAGAAGGGGGGCATTGCGCTGGCGCCCGAGAGCCGGGCGGCCACCTCGCTCACCGGCGGCGGTGGCGCGCGCGCGGCACTGCCGCCCCATACCGCCACCGATACGCACGGCTATGTCGAGGGGTTCGATACGGGGAGCTACGCGCGCAAGGGCGGGGCCGGCCAGGCGCCGCCGCCCGGAGCGCCAAGCGCGCCCGCAACGCCGCCCCGGCCCGCAGCCCCCGCTCCCCGAGCGCCCGCCGCACCGGCAGCGCCTGGTCCGGCGGCGGCTGCGCGAACGGCCCCGGCCCCGGCTGCGGCGCCGCCGCCTCCTCCGGAGGCGCCGCAGGCTCCCCGGCGAAGCGGGGCAATGCGCTTTTCCTCCCTCTCGGGCTTCAGGAGGCGCTGAGCATGGCCTTGCATCGCGGCCGCGGCTTCGCGGCGATCAACTACCCCATCGGCATGAACCTCGGCGGCGATCCCAGCCAGGCGCTCGTGCATTCGAACCCCGACGGCAAGTTCACGGTGGCGCTTTCGGCCATCGATCTCGGGCAGGGGATGAAATCGGTTACCCGCCAGATCGCGGCGGAGACGCTGGGCGTGCCCATCGCCGATGTCTACGTCGACACCGCCGACAGCGACACCGGCCCGCACGACATGGGCTCCTTCGCCTCGCGTGGCACGCACCGGATGGGCAACGCGGTGATCCGCGCCTCGCTGGAGGCGCGTGCGGTGATGCTGGAGGCGGCGGCCGAGGAGCTTGAGGTGGATCCCGCCGACCTCGTGACCGACGGCAAGGGGAACATCCATGTCGCCGGCGCGCCGTCTCGCTCGATCACCACCATGGCCGCCGCGCAGGCCGCGCAGTTCAAGCAGGGGCGCACCATCGCCGGGCGCGGGATCTTTCTCATCCCGCTTTCCGAGGTGGACCCGGACACCGGCGAGATGACGCCCGTGTCCACCTTCGCCCATGCCGCCATGCTGGTGGAGGTCGAGGTGGACGACGAGACGGGCGAGGTGGCCGTGCTCGACATGAAGTCGGCCTACGAGGTGGGCCGTGCGCTCAACCCCGGCCTTGTCGAGCAACAGCTGCGCGGCGGTGCCTGGATGGGCATGAGCCACGCCGCATGGGAGACGACCGAACCCTACTACCCCGATCGCGCCCACGGCCCTGTGGATTTCAACAGCTACTTGATGCCGGGGCCGGGAGATCTCGCGCCCCACGACATCAGCGTGCTCGAACGCCCGGCCGAGGACGGGCCCTTCGGCGGCAAGGGGCCGGGCGAGATGTGCGCCAACCCGGTGCTGCCGGCCGTGGTCAACGCCGTCTACGACGCCGTGGGCGTGCGCATCGACGATCTGCCGGTGACGCCCGAGAAGGTGCTCCGCGGGATCCGGGCGATGGGCGGCGCTCAGCCGCGCAAGCGGCTGTGAGCGGGCCGGCCACCCCGCGCCGCGCCCGCGCGCGCCGAGCCGGGTGCGCCGCGCCCGCCCGGTGGGCCGGTGCCGCAAGGCGGCCCGGCGCGGGAGGGGATGCCCGGGCCCGGGGCGCCTGTCGCTGATGTCGGTGCGACGCACACCCCCAGGGCTCGACACGCCCGAAGCGCTGGCCGGCAGCCTGCGGGATGCGCAGTATCTCGCCTCGGGCGAGCTCGCGACGGCGGCCTATCTTGCACTCGCCCTCGGCAAGCCGCTGCTGCTGGAGGGCGCACCCGGCGTCGGAAAGACGGAGGCCGCCAAGGCGTTGGCCTCGGTGCTGGGACGCGAGCTTGTGCGGCTTCAGTGCTACGAGGGGATCGACGCGGCTGCGGCGATGTACGAGTGGAACTTCCCGCGGCAGATGCTCGCGATCCGGCAGGCGGGCGATGGATACGTCAATCTCTACGCCGACGAATACCTCATCGCGCGCCCGGTGCTGCTGGCACTGCAGGCCCCGCAGGACCGCGTGCTCCTGATCGACGAGATCGACCGGTCCGACCACGAGTTCGAGGCGTTCCTGCTCGAGTTCCTTTCGGATTTCACCGTGTCCATTCCCGAGCGCGGCACCGTGCGGGCGGAGACGCCGCCGGTGGTGGTGCTCACCTCCAACCGGACGCGCGAGCTGCACGAAGCCCTGCGGCGGCGCTGCGTCTACCACTGGATCGGCTATCCCGAGCCCGAGCTCGAGGCCGCCATCGTGATGATGCGCGCCTCCACCGTGGCCGAGGCGACCGCCCGGCAGGTGGTGCGCGCGGTGGGCCGGCTCCGGGGCGAGCCGCTGGCCAAGCCCCCCGGCGTGGCCGAAACGGTGGAGTGGGCCGAGGCCGCAACGCTCCTGAACGCCCAGGGCGCCCCGTGGCCCGAGGCCTTCGCCCGAGCCATCGGTGTGGCGCTCAAGGACCAGGACGATCTCGAATACGTCACGCCGGCGCTGGATGGACTCATTCGGGAGGCGGTGGCATGAGCGCGCCACCGGCCGCGCTGGCGCCCTTTCTCGCCTTCGCACCGGCGTTGCGCGGGGCGGGGTTTCCTGCCGCGCCCGAGCAGGTTCAGGGCTTCATCGCCGCCGTCGGCGCGCTCGGGCCGACATCGATGCTCGACATCCGGCGTGCGGCCCACGCGCTTTTCGGCCCGCCGCCCGAGCAGATCGAGGCTTTCGACGCAGTGTTCGACGCGGTGTTCCTCGGCCGCAGCCTCGTGGCCGAGGGCGCGGGCGAGGTGGAGGACGGCCCCGAGGCCCATGATGCCGGGGATCTCGCGCTTCTGCCCGACCCCGGGGAAGAAGAGCCCTCCGGCCGCGATGCCATCGCGCTTGAGCGGCTGTTGCAGCGGCGGCTCGACGGCAGCGAGGACGATGCGCTCCGCCGGCTGGCCCGAGACGCGCCGCGCGCATTGCCGCGCCGCCGATCGCGCCGCCTGCGCGCGGGGCCGGGGCGCGTCGCCGATCCGCGACGGGCGTTCCGCGAGATGCTGCGGCGCGACGGCGAGCTGGCAACGCTGCCCACGAGGGCACGCCGCCCGCGCCAGCGCCGTGTGCTTCTGCTCATCGACGTGTCCGGCTCGATGAAGGCGGGCACCGACGCCGCGATGCGGCTCGCCCACGGGCTGGTCCAGGCCGGCGAACGCGTGGAGGCCTTCACGCTCGGCACGCGGCTCACCCGCGTCACGCGGGCGCTGCGGCATCGCAACCGCGAGCAGGCGCTTGCACTTTCCTCGGGCCTGGTGGCCGACTGGGACGGCGGAACGCGGCTGGGCGAGACGCTGGCCGTGTTCCTCGCGGTGCCGCGCTTTGCCGCCTTCGCCCGCGGGGCGCTCGTGGTGATCCTGTCGGACGGGCTCGAGAAGGGCGGGCCCGAGGCGCTCGTGGCGTCCATGGAGAGGCTGCGGGCACTGGCCTGGGGCACGCTCTGGCTGACACCGCTGGCGGCCGATCCCGAGTTCGCGCCACGCACCGCTGCCATGCAGGCCGTGGCCCCGCTCGTCGACAGGCTGGGCAACGGCGCCAGCTCGCCGGCCATCGTGAGCGAGATCCTCGGTTTTGCGCGGGGAGGGATGCGGACATGGGCGTGACCGATGCGCATTTCCACGTCTGGCGGCAGGCTGATCTGCCCTGGCTCACCGGGCCGATGGTGCCGCGCATCTTCGGGCCCTACGAGGCCCTCCGGCGGGATTATCCCATGGCGGAATACCGGGCGGAGGCAGGCGCGGCGGGCGTGAACCGCGCCGTCTACGTTCAGGCCAACTGGCCGCCCGAGCGCGCAGAGGCCGAGGTGGCCTGGGTGAGCGGGCTGGCGGAGGAAACGGGCTGGCCCCACGCAATCGTCGGCTACGCGGACATGACGGTGGCCGATGTGCGGCCGGCGCTCGACCGGCTCGCGCAGTTCCCCCTCCTGAGGGGCATCCGCCAGCAACTGCACTGGCACGAGAACCCGCTCTACCGGTTCGCTTCCGTGCCGGAGCTCTGCGCGGATCCGCAGGTGCAGCGCAACGTCGCCCGGCTCGCCGACTACGGGCTGACCTTCGAGTTGCAGGTCTTCGCGCCGCAGATGGCCGGCGCCTGCGCGCTCGTCGATGCCTGCGAGAATGTCAGCTTCGTGCTGCAACATTCGGGAATGCTGGAGAAAGACAGCGAGGAGAGCTTCGAGGCCTGGGCGCGCGCCGTGGCGGAGCTGGCCGAACGGCCCAACGTCTACGCCAAGCTTTCGGGGTTCGGCACGTTCCTGCGGCGGCTCGATCCTGCGCAAGTGGCGCGGATCACCGCCCATGCGGTGCGTGTCTTCGGGCCCGAAAGATGCCTTTGGGGCTCGAATTTTCCCATCGAGAAGCTCTGGACGGACTACGCCGCGCTTCTCGATGCGCACCGCGCGGCGGCCGGCGTTCTGCCGCGCGCCGCGCAGGACGAGATCTTCAACGAAACCGCAGGCCGGGTGTACCGGCTGCACTGAGGGGAGGGGCCGCCATGGCACTGGAAATCAAGGTTCTTGACTACGGCGACATCGAGCTCGAATCGAGCTTCCTGGTACTGGGGCGCGATTGCGGGCGCGTTCGCCGGGTGCCTGTCTATGGTTTCCTTATCCTCGGCGGGCAGTATCCCATCGTGGTGGACACCGGCTATCGCGACAACGCAATCATGGAAACGCTGGGCATGCGGGGCCTGCAGTTCCACGAGAACATGATCGAGCGCCAGCTCGCCAACCACGGCGTGAAGCCCGCCGACGTCCGCTACATCCTGCATACCCATCTCCATATCGACCATGCCGGCAAGGACGACTGCTTCCCGATGAACACCACGGTGGTCATCAACCGCCGCGAGCTTGAATACTCGGTGAGCGGCCTCATGCATCCGCAGTATCCCAAGCCCGATATCATCCATCTCGTGGAGCGGCTGCACCATCCCGGCGCGCTGCGGCTCGAAGACCTGGAGATTTCCGGCCCGGTGGAGCTGATCCCCGGGGTCTATCTGGAGGCCGCCGGCGCCCATACCGAGGGGTCGATGAACGTGCATGTCGACACCGCCGAGGGGCGGGCGACGATCTGCGGCGACGTGATCTACGATTTCCACGACCAGATCGTGGAGCCGATGCGGACCTTCGGGCCCGAGGAATACCAGGTGACCGGCAACCACGGGAACACCAAGCGGCAGGAGAAGGGCGCGATCCGCAAGCTGATGTACAGCGAGGCGCGCTTCCTGCTGCCCGTTCACGACAAACCCGCCAAGATCGAGCGCGGTCAGGTGATCGGGCGTCTGGACATGGCGGTTCCCGGCCCTGTCACTCAGACCGTTCAGCGCCGCGACTGGTTCCCGGCCTGATCCCATGGCGCACCAGGCACGCGACCCCGCTTTCGCCCGGCTGATCGAGGAGCACGCCCCTGTCCGCCAGCTGGGCTCGGGCTTCACCTTCACGGAGGGTCCGATCTGGCACCCCGTCGATCGGCACCTGCTGTTCTCCGACATGCCCGCCGACGTCCGCCGGCGCTACGACCGCTCCGGCGTGAGGGAGGTGCTGCGCCCCTCCCACAAGGCCAATGGCATGACCTATGACGCCGATCTCAACCTGATCGTCTGCGAGCACGCCACCTCGTCGGTGACGCGCTTCTCGCCCTCGGGCAGGCGCGAAGTGCTGGCGAGCCATTTCGAGGGGCGGGAGCTGAACTCGCCGAACGACGTGGTGGTGAAGTCCGACGGTTCGATCTGGTTCACCGACCCCTGGTACGGGCGCATGCCCGGCTTCGGGGTGGAGCGCCCGCGCGAGCTCGGCTGGCAGGGCGTGTTCCGCCTGCCGCCCGGCCACCGGCCGGGAGAGGAGCCCGAGTTGGTAGTGGACCGCTACGCCTTCACCATGCCCAACGGGCTCTGCTTCTCGCCCGACGAGAGCCTGCTCTACGTCAACGATACCGAGCAGGCCAACATCCGGGTGTACGACGTGGCCGGCGGCAAGCTCTCGAACGGGCGCATCTTCGCCTCGGGTATCCGCGACAGCCTGCGACCGGGCGTGCCCGACGGGATGAAGTGCGATGCCGAGGGCAACATCTGGTGCACCGCGCCCGGCGGCATCTGGGTCTTCGCGCCAGACGGACGGCAGATCGGCAGCATCTCCGTGCCCGAGCTTGTGGCGAATTTTCATTGGGGCGGAGAGGATTGGCGCACGCTCTTCATCTGCGCCACGACGAGCCTCTACGCCGTCGATGTGAAGGTCGGCCCCCGCAACGAACCCTTCTTGCGCGCACGCCCGGCGGCCTCGGGAGGTGCAGGCGGCGGAGGCGGAGATACACCCGGCTCGGCGAGCGATCTGAAGCTCGATCCGTCGCGCTGCGCGCTCATCATCCAGGACATGCAGAACGACGTGGTGATCGAGGGCGGCGCCTTCGCCGAAAGCGGCTCGCCGGCCCACTGCCGCGAGCAGGGCACCATCGCCAACATCGCGCGGCTGGCCGAGCGCTGCCGCACCCTCGGCGTGCCGGTGATTCACGTCCATTTCCTCGTTCATCCCGGGGCGCCGGGCTTCACGCTCAACGCGCCGCTGTTCGAGGGCGTCATCGACGCGCCTGCCCTCGTGCGCGGCACCTGGGGCGCGGCCCCTGTGGAGGGGCTCGAGCCGCGCCCGGGCGATCACGTGGTGGAGAAGATGCGGATGAGCGCCTGGGAGGGCACGGCGCTGGAGACGGTGCTGAAGGCCGAGGGGCGCGACATCCTGATCGACACCGGCGCCTGGACCAACATGAGCATCGAGCACACCGCCCGCACGGGGGCGGACAAGGGCTACGTGATCGTGGTTCCCGAGGATGCCTGCTCGACGATGAACGCCGACTGGCACCGTGCCTCCATCGAGTACGCGATGCAGAACGTAGCGCTCGTTACCCGCACCGACGAGGTGATCGCCGCCCTCGGTTGAGGGGGCGCGCCGCGCGGGCCCGTGCTGTGCCGGGCCCGCGCGCGCCGAGGCCCTAGCCTTCGCCCGAGGTGCGCCGCGAACCCAGCAGCGATTCCAGCGTGTAGACGAGGATCGCCATGCCCACCGCGCCGAGCACCGCGACGCCGAGGAACACGATGATGTCCACCGGCCCGCCGATATCGCCGAGATGCGAACTCGTCATCGCCATCACGAACCACACCGCGGCAACGGCGCCCACGGGCATGGAAAGCTGTGCGAGAAGGAATTTCCGCCAGCTGACCTCACGGTCGCGTACCAGCACGAAGATGTAGCCGGCGGTGATCAGCACGGCCGCGCCGACCATTGCCCAGAAAAGGCCGCGCCCAAACATTTCCTCGAACACCGCGATCAACGTCTCGAATGTCAGTTCCTGCATGTCCCTGTCTCCTTCTCAGGCCTGTCCGCGCAGCATGGCGTTGTAGGTCGCCTTGAGCGCGACCTCCTTCATCAGCCAGCTTATCCAAAGCTCCTGAAGCGGAGCGATGACGCCGGGGAAGGAGGGAACGAGGTTGTTGTGGTAATCGAACTCGATGAGCATCGCGCGCCCGACGCGGGTGATGAGCGGGCAGGAGGTGTAGCCGTCGTACACCTCGGTGCCCTCGCCGCCCTCGATGTCGGCCACGATGTGATCCTCCACCACCGGCACCTGCCATTTCACGCTCGCCGCAGTCTTGCCCTTGGGCACGCCCGCAACATCGCCCAGGGCGAAGATCTCGGGATAGCGCAGGTGGCGCAGCGTCTTCATGTCGGCCTCGACCCAGCCCTGGTCCGTCCAGCGGTCGGCCCAGCTCAGGCCAGATTGGCGGACGAACTCGGGTGCGCGTTGAGGCGGGATCACATGGATGTAGTCGTAATCGCGCTCCTCGATCCCGGCTTCGGTGTTGAAGCGCGCGCGCTTCGCGCCGGCGTCGATGCTGACAAGCGTGCTCTGCATCATCGTGCTCACGCCGCGTTCCTCGAAAAGCATGCGTACCTTCTCGGCCACGATGGGCACCCCGAAGAGCGCGCCCTGCGGCGCGGCGTAGACGATGTTCGTCTTGCCGGCGTTGCCGGCCCGGCGGGCGATGTCGTCGATCAGGAAGGTGTGCTTGAGCGGCGCGCCTGCGCATTTCATCTCGGTGGCGGGGCGGGTGAAGATGCCGGTGCCGCCCTCCTCGGTGAAGCGCTGCGCCGCTGCCCATGTGCGCGCGGCGTATTCGGGGCCGGCATAGAGAGCGCCGATGCCGTTCTCGCCCACCATGTCGAGGCTGAAGCCCTCGATGGCGTCATGGTCGAGCACGAGGCCTGGCGCGAGCACGAGCCAGTCGTAGTTCAGCGTCTCGCCGCCCTCGGTTTCCACGGTGCGGGTCTCGGGATCGACGGCGGCGACCCTGTCGGCCAGCCAGTCCACGCTCCCCGGCAGCCAGCGCCCGGTTTCGGAAACGACGTAGCTCGGCGGCTTGAGGCCGGCGGCCACAAGGCTGAGGCCCGGCTGGTAGAGATGCTCGCGGCGGGGGTCGATCACGGTGATCGACGCGCCGGTGAGCCGCTCGGCGAGGCGGTTGGCAAGCGCGGTGCCGGCCGCCCCGGCGCCGACGATCACGATGCGCGCGTTTGTCTGGACGGGCTGCGCGCGGGCGTCTTTCGCAGGCATGGTGGCTGCAGCGGCGCCGCCTGCGGCGGCCAGTGCCAGGAAGGCTCTGCGGCTGGTGTGGGTCGGGTCTGACATCTGAGGGTCTCCTCCGGGTGTCGTTGTTGCATCATGGCCCACGGGGGCTTCTGGTTTCTTGGGCGGGTTGCCACGGGCCGCCTTTCCGACGGTAAGGCCCTAGTCCTGGCTGCCGCCGCGGGATGTTCGATTCTCGCGCGTTCTTCGCGGGTTCGCATTGACCGAGGCCAAGATCGCGACGGCCGGGTGGCGGCTTGCCCGCCCGGACCACCGCGGTCCTGCGGGTTCCCGTTCGCGGCGCGGAGCCGCTGCCGGCCGAGGCATGGGCCCGACCGGGCGTTCCGCGGCACGCGCGGCGGGGCCGACGGCCACGGGTCGCGCAGCACCCGAGGCGCGCGTCACTCTGGTGGCCCGAAGCACCCGGGCCGGATCGACCTCCCCCCGTGATCGCTCCACGAGATCGAACTCGACAAGGGACATTCCCCGTTACCTCCTCCGGCCCTGCTCCGCGACGCATCGAAGGAACAGGGCGACTGCCATGTGGTATACCTTGGCACACCAAGGCAGTTTGGTGACTTCGTCACAAAGCCGCTGCGACAGGTTGTACCGGCCGGCCCGGTGCGCGCGTTCCCCTGGTTTCGCTGCGCCACGCCCGCCGGGCTTAACGCCGAGGGGACGGTGCCGGGGCGCTCTGCCGGCCTCGGCGATGACTGCGGTCCGCGGTGTCCCCGGCCGGGCACGGCAGCCTCGGGATGCCCCCTGCGCCCGCGCATCCGGGAGGCCGGAGGCGGGCCGGATTGGGGGGCTCGGCTCCGTGGCAGGCGTGGCCAGAAGTCACGGTGATGGCGGCACCGCTCCCTGCCACGATGCAGCGCGGCGCGCATGTTCAGGAACGACCGCGTGCAGCATGCTCCCTCGAGGTGGCGCGCCCGCCGCTGTGCGGCCCTCAGGCCCGCAAGGCAAGGCCGGCGGGCATGATCTGACAAACGGAAAGGAAACGCCGATGTGGGACCAGCGATACGACACGCCCGACTACGTTTTCGGCACCGAGCCCAGCGTGTTCCTGAGGCGCTGCGCCCCGCTGATCGAGGACATCCCGGGCGGTGCCAGGGCCCTCGCCGTGGCCGATGGCGAGGGGCGCAACTCCGTCTTCATGGCGTCGCTGGGGCTCGATGTCACCGCGATGGACAACTCGCCCGTGGGCCTCGCCAAGGCGCGCCGCCTCGCCGAGGCCGCCGGGGTGGAGGTGCACTTCGTCGAGGCCGATCTCGCCAGCTGGCCCTGGGAGCCCGCGCGCTACGATCTGGTGGCCGCCGTATTCATCCAGTTCGCCGGGCCCGCCTTCCGCGCTCGGATCTTCGACGGGATCGAGCGCACCCTGCGGCCCGGCGGTCTGCTGCTGCTGCACGGCTATACCCCGCGTCAGCTGGCGCACGGAACCGGTGGTCCGCCGCAGGCCGAGAACCTGTACGAGCCGGCGATGCTCGCCGAGCGCTTCGCGGGGTGGGAGGTGCTGCGCCTCGAGGAATACGAGGAGGTGCTGGACGAGGGACGGGGCCATTCCGGGCCGTCGGCGCTGGTGGACCTTGTGGCCCGCAAACCGGGCTGATCGCCGAGGCGCCGGGCCCTTGGGGGCGACGGGGGCGTTTCGCGAAACTCGGCCTGCGCCGGTCTCCATGGGCCGCGAAGCCGGCTTGCGAACGAAATGGCGCGCCGCATCGAGCGGCGCGCCTGCGGTGCGTGCGGGAAGCGATCAGCCCACGAGGCCGCCGTCCTCGCGTTTGATCGCGATGACCGCCGAGCGCGCGAGCGAGCCGCCGTGGTCGGGCCAGTCGCCGCCATCGTCGCCGGGGTGCTGGATGCCGACGAACATCGTGCGCCGGTCCGACGACCAGCACAGGCCGGTAACCTCGCAGCCCTTGGGCCCGGTGAGGAAGCGCTCGATGCGCCCCGTCGCCGGATCGCCCGCCAGCATCTGGTTGTTGCCCATGCCGGCGAAGGGGCCCTCGTTGCTGTCGTTGCCGTCGGTCTGGATCCAGATCAGGCCGGTGGTGTCGATCACCATCCCGTCGGGCGAGTTGAAGAGGTTGCCCGCGTTGATGTTGGCCGAGCCCGCGTCCGGGCCTTCGGCCACGGTCGGATTGCCGGCCATGACGTATAGATCCCAATTGAAGGTATCGGCGCCATGGTCGCCGCCCGCCGGGCGCCAGCGCACGATCTGACCGTAGCGGTTGGTTTCACGCGGGTTGACCGCGTTCACCGTCATCGGGTCACCGCCGGCGTTGGTGCGCACGGTGCCATCGTCGTTCAGCAGGCCGCGGCGCGAGTTGTTGGTCAGGCAGCAGTAGGCTTCGGCAGCGGCGGGGTTGACCGCGATCCACTCGGGGCGGTCCATGGTCGTGGCGCCCACGGCCGAGCCCGCCATGCGGGTGAAGACGGCGATTCTCGCTTCATCCATGCCCGTGGTCGCCGGCGTCAGCGGCACCCAGCGGCCGGTCAGATCGTCCTCGAACACGGCAACGAAAAGCTGGCCCTCGGAAAGCAGGGTGGAGGTGTCCTCGCCGGGTACGTAGACGTCGCGGCTGACCCAGCGGTACATGAACTCGCCCCGCTCGTCGTCGCCCATGTACACGACCACGCGGCCGTCTGCCGCGATGGCGTAGGCGGCGTTCTCGTGCTTGAAGCGGCCGAGGGCCGTGTGCTTGACGGGCGTCGAGGCCGGGTCGGCCGGGTCGATCTCCACGATGTAACCCGCGCGATGGGGCTCGTTGGGGTTCACGGAGGTGTCGAAGCGCGGGTCCCACTTGTGGTAGTCGTAGCCCCAGCCCTCGACGCCGATGCCGTAGCGGCGGAAGCCGGCGCTGATGTCGAGCGGTTTCTGGTCTTCGCGCTGTTCGTTCGAGCCGAAGTAGCCGTTGAAGTTCTCTTCGCAGGTCAGGTAGGTGCCCCAGGGCGTGCGGCCGGAGCCACAGTTGTTGAAGGTGCCCATGGAGGCCATGCCGGTCGGGTCTTCGGCGGTCTGCAGCAGCGGGTGGCCGGCGGCGGGGCCGTCGAAGGTCATCGGCGTCAGGTGGGTGATGCGGCGGTTGTAGGGGCTGTCCACCACGACTTCCCAACCGTTCGCGCCCTCCGCGATCTCGATCACGCTCACGCCCTGGAAGTTCTGGAGCATGCGCACGTCATCGAGGCCGGTCGGCACGCCGTCGGTGGCGTGGGGCAGGTTGACGGAGCGGTTGGTGTACTCGCTGTTGATCACGATGATCTCGCGGCCGTCGATGTTGAACAGCTCCATCCCGTCGGTGTTCTCACCGAAGACACGGTCGGACAGCGCGACGGGCACGCCGGCCTGCGGATCCCAGGCGTCGGCGGCATCGGAGAAGAGCGGGTCGCCCCAGCGCACGAGAACGTCCCAGGTGTAGCCCTCGGGGACATGCACGGTGTTGTCGGTCTGCGGCGCGATGGGCGTGAAGGGGAAGCGCGAGGCGGGCTGCGCCAGCGCCGTCGACCCTTTCAGCAGGCCCGTGCCCATGACCGCGGCGCCCGAGCCGAAGGCGAGCACGCCACCGAGGAACCCGCGGCGCGAGATCGCGCGCTCGACCACGCGGTCGAACTCCTGCACCTCGGGGCGGGGGAAATTCAGCTCGTCCCAGTCGTCGGCGGACAGTTTGGTGGTGTCGATGTCTTTCATGTCTTGCTCCCGGAATCTGGTGGCTCGATGGCGCCGAAGCGGCGCGCATGCCCCGTGACCGGTACGGCGCTTAGGTGTCGGTTCCATGACAACCGCTGGGTGCAGGCGGAAATTCTCCGGGAGCGGTGGAGGGAGGCCCGGCGGCAAGCGGTGGCACCGCCTTCGTGGCAGCGTTCCACGCCTTCCCTCCCACGAGCGACCATCCGCCCCCTGCGGGCTTCCCTTGCCGCACGTCGTTCGTGGCCCGAGCCAGGGGAACACGCGGGGCATGGCCGGCGACAGTTTCAGCCTCGTGCCGCCGATCGGTGCCTCAGCCCCGAAGGCATGGCGTGATGGTTCGATGAAGTGCAACCCCGCGTGGCCCGGCCCCGCGATCCTTTCCTCCAGGTGTCGGCCGGGGGGCGGGTCGCAACAGCGCCGTTGCCGGCCGCTTCAGGAAGCTGGGCTGCCGGCCCGGGCGTAGATGCGCAGAACGTCCGTGATCGCGCCGAGCAGGATCTCACGGGCGAAGGCGCGGCCCGATGCCCGGGGCAGGTACTGGCCGAGGACCGTCTCCGGGATGCGGCGGCCTTCGAGGCGGCTCAGAAGCCGGTCCACCGCGCGCTCGGCTTTCCGGTCGGGCCAGTAGTAGCGGATGCGGTCGGAGTAGCTGAAATGGCGTTGCAGCCAGCGCGCGTTTTCGTCGCCTTCGTAGTATCTCTGCCAGTGTTCGGGCGCGGCCAGCATGATCGCGTCCATCTCGGCCATCAGGCCGCCGCGCGGCGGGTGCCCGTCCAGCACGTCGGCGATCGCGTCGAGACCGTAGAGCGCCTCGCGCAGCGCGAAGGTAAGCCAGGGACCGACCTTGAGAATGGCGAACCCGCCGCGGGCAAGCGCGGCCAGCCCCGCCTCGGCCTGGTAATCGGTCGAATGCGCCTCGAACACGAGGCCCGGCAATCCCGCGAGGCTCTCGGTGAGCGCCGCCGCGCCTTCGGGTGCGAACGGCACGACGGCGTCGTGGCCGAACTCCACCCCCGGCTGCACGACGAGCGCGATGACGCGGGCAAAGGCAGCGCTGGCCCCGGCCGCGGCAAAGGCGGCACGGTGCGCGGCGTAGGTGGCGGCAACGGCGGCAGGCTCCGTCACGGCGAGATGATCGAGCGCTTCCAGCGCGCCGCCCGGCACCGGCACCTCCGTTCCGATCACGTAGACGGGGTCGGCCCCGGCCTTGTGCGCTTCCGCAACCGAGGCAAGGTGGGTGGCGCGGGCCGCGGTGACCGTGTCATCCAGTGCGACGGGTTCGCCCGCACAGCCCATCGAGCAATCGAGATGGATCTTGGTGAACCCGGCCGCGGCATAGGCCGCGATCATTTCCCCGGCCCTTGCCATCGCCGCCTCGGCGTTCAGGCTCTTCCAGGGGTTCGGGCCGAGGTGATCCCCGCCCAGGATGATCCTCTCCGGTGCCAGGCCGACCGTTTCGGCGATCCCCTCGACGAAGGCGCGAAACCCCGCGGGCGTCATGCCCGTGTAGCCGCCCTCCTGGTTGACCTGGTTGCAGGTCGCCTCGATCAGCGCGGGCTGGCCCGTTTCCAGCGCGAGGCGCAGCGCGGCCTCGATCACGAGCGGATGCGCCGAGCAGACCGAGGTGATGCCGCGCGGACGCCCGGCATGAAAGGCCGCGGGGATCGCCGACAGCGGATGTGTCATGTCGTGGCATCCAGATGCGCCGCGACGAAGGCCGTGAGCGCGTCCAGCTTGGACGCACCTTCCATGGGGCCGCGCTTCGTGACGGCCAGCGCGCCGGCGGCGGCGGCCAGGGCGAGGGCCTCGGCGGTGTCCATCCCGCGCAGCCAGAGCGTGGTGAAGACGCCGCCGAAGCAATCTCCGGCCCCGGTCGGGTCGCGTTCGCTGACGGGAAAGGCGTGCTGGAAGATGGTTCCGCCCGTGTCGTGATAGCGCACGCCCGCTGCGCCCTGCTTGTGAACGACGGCGCGGGGCCCAAGGGTCAGAAGCTCTGCCACTGCCGCCTCGACGCGCGATGCCCCGCTGAACAGGAACACCTCGTCTCCCGAAGGCAGGAACAGGTCCGTCAGGCCAAGCACTTCCGCCATCACCCCGCGCAGGCCCGGCAAGTCGAGCATCTCCTTGCGCAGGTTCGGATCGAAGGACACCGTGCCCCCGCGGGCCTTCACCGCCCGTGTCGCCGCGAGATTCAGGGCCACGATCCCGGCGCTGGACAGCGACGAGCCCATGACATGCAGGTGATCGGCGCTGTCGATCGCGCGCGCCACCGCATCCCCGGAGGGTACCTGCCCGCAGGCGCTGTGGCGGATATTGAAGATGAAGTCGCGGGTGCCGCCGGGCCGGTAGCGCACGAAGGCGCAGCCGGTGGGCCGGTCGGGATCGATGGCGACCGCCGTGGTGTCAACGCCGTCGGCCTGCAGCCGATCGAGGTTCAGCCGGCCGAAATCATCGTTCCCGACGGTCGAGACGATGGCGCAGGGCTGCCCCAGCCGGGCCACCTGGTCGATGAAGATCGCGGGCGCGCCGGAGGGGAAGGGGCCGGTCAACGGCATCGGATCGCGAAACCCCGATCCGGGAGTGTCGGCCATGATTTCGGCCAGGATTTCGCCGATGACGACGATCTTCTTCATGGTTGTCCGGGCTCCGCGTTCCCCCCCGCCCGCGCCGCACCCCGAGGCGGGGCTCGAGCCACGCTGTGCGGTCCCGGGGCACATTCTGCGCCAATTCGGTGCCATCGGGCTTTCTTCCTGTCAATATAAAACTTTACGCGCAGCAAATTTGAACTTACGCTTTTTACTGGCTGGGCATCGCCGCGTCCTCTATCCAGCCCGAAGAGCCGCGGCCTGTCGTGCAGGCACCCGTGGGGCGCGATGCGAGGTGGGCGATGGACGAACCGAAGATCCGGAACATGGAGGAGTTCGCCGCGTTGAGCGGGATCTCCCGCCCGACGGTCTCGAAATACTTCAACGATCCGGCGAGCGTCCGGCCCAGCACGCGCGACCGCATCGAGCGGGCGCTGAAGGAATACGACTATCGCCCGAACATCTTCGCGATGAACCAGAACCGGCGACTGACGAAGAACGTCGGCGTTGTCGTGCCCTACCTGGCCGATCCGTTCTTCGCTGAGATCGCCCGCAACATCGAGCGTCGCCTGATCGAGGCGGGGATGTGGCCGATCCTGTTCAGCTCGCACGGGGACCGGAAGCTGGAAAACGACATCCTCGACAGCCTGCGCCTGCTCAAGCCCGCCGGCGTGCTGCTTGCGCCCCTCGGGCGGGCGTCGGACCGCGCGGCGGTGGAGCGCTTCTGCGAAGATGTCCCGACCATCCTGTTCGACAGCAACATGGAAGGGGTGGGCCAGGCGTTCATCGGCTCCGACAACGCCCAGAGCATTCCGCTGATCGTGGAATACCTGTGCCGGACGGGCGAGCCGCCCTGCTTCTTCGAGATGCCGCCGGTGAACCCGAACGCCAACAAGCGGCGCAACGCCTATGTCGAGTCGATGGAGAAGCTTGGGTATCCGCCTCACGTGATCCATGTCCACGGTGAGGGCTGGGAGTTCGAGGAGGTCGGCTACCAGGAGGGCAGGCGGGTGCTGTCGGGCCGCGACCTGCCGACCGATACGATCCTGTGCAGCAACGACCGGCTGGCCATCGGCCTTTTGGCGGCAGCCTACGAGCAGGGTTTCCGGGTGGGGCGCGGCGCCGGCTTCGCCATCCGCATCGCCGGGCACGACGATCACCCGTTTTCGCGCTACACCTCGCCGTCACTGACGACCGTCGCGCAGGACTATGCCTCCATCGCGCATACCAGCGTCGAGACGCTGCTGAAGCTGATCGAGGCCGGCGGCTCGTTCGGCGAACGCGAGGAAAGGCTGTTCCACGGGAGCCTGGTGATGCGCGCCTCGGCCTGACGCGGCCCTGGAATACGTCAGCACTGCGAACCTAAGATTTACGCGCGTAAAATTTTGATTGACGCGAGCGGATTTCGTCCGTTAGCTGCCCTCCGGTGAGGATTTGCACCGAACGGGAGGAATCAGATGAACCACAAGAACAGCCTGCTCGCCGCATCGGCGGTGGCGCTCGTCGCCGGCACCGCGGCCTGGGCGGAGGAAATCACGATCGCAACGGTGAACAACGCCGACATGATCGTCATGCAGAAGCTCGCCCCTCAGTGGGAAGCGGAAACCGGCAACACGATCAACTGGGTCGTGCTGGAGGAAAACGTCCTGCGCCAGCGCACCACGCAGGACATCGCCACCAACGGGGGGTCTTTCGACATCATCTTCATCGGCGCCTACGAGGCACCGATCTGGGGTGCCAACGGCTGGCTCGTGCCGCTCAACGATTTCGGCGATGATGCGGATTACGATCTGAACGATATCTTCCAGCTCGTCCGCAACGGCCTGTCGGACAAGGATGGAAACCTCTACGCGGTGCCGCTGTACTCGGAGACGTCGTTCACCTTCTACCGGACCGACCTCTTCGAGGCGGCCGGGCTCGAGGCGCCGACGGAGCAGATCACCTATACCTCGTTCAAGGAAGACTACGTGGCCAAGCTCCACGACCCCGAGAACGGGATCTTCGGAACCTGTCAGCGCGGCAAGGCCGGCTGGGGCGAGAACATGGCCTTCATCGGCCCGCTCGCGAACGCTTTCGGTGCCCGCTGGTTCGACATGGACTGGAACCCGCAGCTCGACAGCCCCGAATGGAACGCGGCGATCACCTACTACGTCGACCTGATGACGAACTACGGCCCGCCGGGTGCCACCGGGAACGGCCACAACGAGAACCGCGCGCTGTTCAAGGACGGCAAGTGCGCGACCTGGGTCGACGCGACCTCGGCGGCCAACGACGTGCGCAATCCCAACACGTCCACCGTCGCCGACAAGACCGATTTCTTCCAGGCGCCGATGCAGGTGACGTCGAACGGCACCGGCTGGTTCTGGTCCTGGGCACTGGCGATCCCGCAAAGCTCGCAGAAGATCGAGGTCGCCAAGGACTTCCTGAAGTGGGGCACCTCGAAGGAGTACTTCGAGATGGTCGGCGAAACCGAAGGCTGGGTGGCCGTCCCTAGCGGCACGCGCCAGTCGGTCCACGAGGATCCGCGCTTGCTCGAGGCCGCGCCCTTCGCCGAAACGATCATGAACGCGATCTTCTCGGTTGACCCGGCGAACCCGACGAAGGATCCGGTGCCCTATACCGGTATCCAGTTCGTCGCCATCCCCGAGTTCCAGGGCATCGGCAACTACGTCGGCCAGCAGATCTCGGCGGCGCTTGCCGGTCAGCAGAGCGTCGATGAGGCGCTGGCCAACAGCCAGCAGTTCGCGGTGCGCGAAATGACCCGCGCCGGTTACATTCAGTAACTCCTGCCCTGGCGGACCGGCCCCGACGGGCCGGTCCGCTTCCCCGCACCATCGTCTCCGGGTACTTCGTAGCATTGTAGCAAGGGTCCGGGCGGGCCTTTCCTTCAATGATTCAGATGTCGCAACGGGAGGAGCCCATGGCGACCAAGGCTTCCCGCGCCGCTGCCAGGACAATGATCGCGCCTTCGGTGATCCTCCTGCTCGGCTGGATGATCATTCCGCTTTCGCTGACGATCTACTTCTCGTTCCTGCGCTACAACCTGATCACCCCGACGGGAAATCCCTTCGTCGGGTGGGAGAACTACTACTGGTTCCTGACGGATCCGAGCTTCACGGCCGCGATGATCAATACCTTCTTCCTCGTGGGGGGCGTTCTGCTGATCACGGTGGGGGGTGGAATCCTGATCGCGCTTCTTCTCGACCGGCCGATGTTCGGGCAGGGCATCATCCGGATCATGGTGATCGCGCCGTTCTTCGTGATGCCGACCGTCTCGGCGCTCGTCTGGAAGAACATGATGATGCATCCGGTGAACGGCATCTTCGCCTGG
>CAYXOX010000010.1:2540-45381 GCA_964466745.1 uncultured Rhodobacterales bacterium | reverse complement strand
CCTCAAGTGCGCCTGCTACGAGCTGCCCCTGGCCGATGCCGACGTCGGCGAGTTGCGCCTGGAACACCTCGGCCAGTTTCTGGCGGTTGCCGCCGGTCCAGACGAGCAGCGCGGTCTCGAGCGGGTTGTCCGGGCCGTAGCCCAGCTCGGCCAGCAGTTCGCGGGCGCGGTCGGGGTCATAGGCGGGCCGGTACTGCGCGCAGAAGTCCTGATCGTTGCCGAAGACCCCGCGCGAGACCGGGCATAGCTCGGGGATTGACAGATCGCCGTAGATCAGACTGATCGCGGTGGCAGCATCGGTGGCATGGGCGACGGCCTGCCGGGCGCGCACGTCGTTGAAGGGCGGGCGGTGCACGGCGAATTCCCAGAACACGTTCTGGCCGGTGTTCTCGGCCACCACGATATCCAGATCGCCGCTGGCCTGGATCGCGGGCACGTCGTCGAACGGCGGCTCGGCGATATGCACCTCGCCGGTCCGCAGCGCGGCGAGCCGGGCCTGCGGCTCGGGCACCACCGTGATGATCAGCCCGTCCTCGTGGGGCGCGCCGGGGTTCTCGGCGAGCTTGCCGAAGTTTTGGTAGTCGGGGTTGCGCTCCAGCACGATGCGGTCGCCTCTGGTCCATTCGACCAGCTTCCAGGGGCCCGAGCCGATGGCGGTGGTGGTGCCGAAGCCCTCGCCATTGGTGTCGCAGATGATCGACGAGAAGCTGTCGGCCAGGAACGGGATCAGCGCGACGAAGGGCGTCTCGAGCGTCAGCTTGATGGTCAGCGGGTCGATCACCTCGGCGCCGGTGATCGGGCCCCAGCTTCCCTTGGTGACGCTCGGGGTCTCCTCGCTGAAGGCGGCATCGATGGTGTACTTGACGTCGTTGGCGTCCATCGGCGTGCCGTCGTGGCACATCACGCCGTCCTGCAGGCTGAAGGTGTACTCGGTCCCGGCCTCGTTCGAGGTCCAGGATTGCGCGAAATGCGGCACCGGGTTGCCGTTTGCGTCTACCGCCAGCAGCGTGTCGTAGATCAGGCTCCAGACCTGCAGCGACAGGGTGCTGGTGGCGCGATGCGGATCGAGCGAATCGATGTCGCCGTACCGGGCCCAGACGATATCGTCTGCCGCGGCGGGCACGGCGAGGCTGGTCGCCATGCCAAGGCAGGCCAGCGTTGTGCGGAAACGTGTCAGCTTCGGGATCATGGGCGAAACTACCTTTCTGGATGTCGGTGGTCGGGCAAGCGCGGTAGCGCCGAAACAACGGGGTGATGCGCTGGATCGCGACCCAGCGGCGCCATCGCGCAACTTGCTGCAGTTGAAGGTGGGTAAGGCCTTGCCCCGAAGCGTAGGGCAGTCGAAACGCGCCCGTCAAAAAGAAAACAATCCTGCAATGTCTATTTTCAGGATTGACGTTTTTGGTGGCGGATCGAGGCGCGCAGCGCGCGCGGCTGAGCGCTTCGCCCTAGCCCGTATCGCCCCAGTCGCTGTGGATGTTGTCGATGTAGCGCAGCCGCTCGACGGCCGATTGGCCGATCCTGTCGGCTACCGCGGTGCACAGGTAGGTGATGACCGAAACCGGAGCGGCGAGCGACTCGAAATACGACAACCCGTTGGTTCGACAGCGCAGCGAGACATCCGCGAGGTCGGGGCCGCCTGCGCTCGCCTGGTCGGTGACAGAGACCAGATGCGCCCCGGCGAGCCGCGCCGATTGCATGATCGAGCGCAACATCGGCGTCCGCCGACCGATCGCGAGGGTCAGAACCGTATCCGACGAGGTGATCGAGGCAAACTCCTCGGGCACCGAAAACCCGCCCAGCGGGATCATGCGGATATCCGGCTTGACCTTGATCAGCTGGGCTCGCGCGAAGTGCGCGAGCGGATAATTGTCTCCGAACCCGATCACCCAGAGCTTTTCGGCGCGGGCGAGCTTCTGTGCCGCGATGCGCAGCTCATCGCTGCGGATCGCCTCGATCGTGCGGATCAGGTTCTGGACGTCCGATGCCAGGTGGTCGGCCAGATCGCCGCGGCCCGTTCGCCGCTGGATCGGTTCCGAGAACACGCGCTTGCCCATCTCGGCATGGGTATCGGCCCTGCGTGCCATGCGTTGCGCTGTCTTGAAGCTGGGAAAGCCCATGCGCTTGAAGAAGCGTGCGGTGGTCGCCTTGGACACCTGCGCCTGTTGCGAGATCTCCTCGGCGGTGTGCAGCGCCAGGCTGTCAGGGTTCTCCAGGAAATGGTCGGCGAGTTTCCGTTCGGCGCGTGTCAGGTCGTCGAAGACTTCGAGGATACGCTGGGACAATCGGGCTTCGGACATGGCGCTCGCTTTCAGAACTGACGACTTCTGCGTGTAAATGAAACAGACCTGTCAACGATGTGCAAAGCGCAAAGGCCCGTTTTGCCTTCGGGTCTCCGCGGCGGCACCGCCGCCTGGCCCGATCTGGCTTTCGTACGGGTCTCACGGGGCCGCGGCGCAGGGCGGTTCGGTGGCGTCAGCCAGGGCCAGGATCGTCGGGGAGGGGATCTGTGGTCCGGTTGGGGGGCACGATGGCGCGTGGCGCGCGGGATGTTGCGCCGGCATCGCGGATATTGAGGTGTGGCGGTGACGGACGCAGGCGATGCCTTTCTGCCGACCGGCGTTGCAACCGGATGCAGACGGCGAAAGGACCGGCGGCGGCTTGCTGCCCGTTGGCCATGGGAGTGGAGCCGCCGCCTTCTGCCGGCCTAAGGATCGAACAGCCGTCCGTCGTACTCGGGCCCGCTCATGCGAGAATCCCCCAGCGGCGCACCGTCGCCCGCTCGATCGGGCGGAAAACCACGAGATCCAGCGCCAGCCAGAGTGCGCCGATCAGGATCATTCCCAGGAGGACGATTTCCGTCTGGAACCACCGGACTGCCTCCAGGGTCATGTAGCCGATGCCGTTCGTTCCGGCGATCATCTCGGCGGCTACGAGCGCCCGCCAGCCATAGGCCATCGAGGTGCGCAGCCCGACGAGGACCTGGACCAGTGCGCCAGGCACGACAACCGAGGTGATCATGTGCCAGCGGTTCGCCCCGTGGCACGCCGCTGCGCGGTAGAATGCCGTGGGAATCGATCGAACGCCGACGACGGTCGAATAGATCGAGGCGAAAAAGACGGTGTTCGCGATCACGAACAGGACCGAGCCCTGCCCGATTCCGAACCAGATGATCGCCAACGGCACCCAAGCGATGCCCGCGATCGCCTGGAAGAAGCTGAGGACTGGCGTGACAGTCTCGGCAACCGCGCGATTGAGCGCGATGGCCAGACCAAGCGGAATGGCGATGAGGTTCCCAAGAAGATATCCGCCCGCAAGCCGCCCGAGGCTCGCCCAGATCTCGGCGCCGAGCCGGCCTTCGGTGGTCATCGACCAGAACGCCTGCCAGACGGCGAGCGGGGAAGGCAGCTTGTAGGCGGGAATGTCGCTGAGTGCCGTGACGAGCGCCCAGAGGACGAGAACCGCAACGAAGGGCACAGCGCCGGTCAGGCGCATCGGGTCGAGCCGGGGCCCGCCGGGGCGGAGCGAGGCGTTGCTCACCGGCCATCTCCCTGCGCTCGCACCAGGCCCCAACGCTCGATGGTCGCCCGCTCGATGGGCCTCAGGAACAGCCGGTCGAGCCCCAGCCAGAGAACGCCCATCATGATCATGCCGACCACCACCCTGTCGGTCTGGCGCGTCGTTGCCCCCTCGAAGATCAGGAAGCCCAGCCCCGAACCCGCGGCGATCATCTCGGCGAAGATGAGCCCGCGAAAAGCGAAGCCGGCTGCAACCCGAAACCCGGTGATGATGTTGGGCAGCGCCGAAGGCAGGATCACCGACGTCACGACCTGTGTTCGCGATGCGCCGTGCGTGCGCGCCGCCTCGATCAGGACGCGCGGGACGGTCTGCACACCGGTCATCGTGTTGTAGAGTACCGGGAAGAAGACGACGTAGGCCAACGCGATGAGGACCGTGTTGAAGCCGTAGCCGATCCAGATGACGAGGAGCGGAATCCAGGCCACTTCGACGATTGCGTAGAAGAATCCGATGATCGGCTGCAGCAATCGCGACCAGAAGCGCGACAGCCCCAGAAGAAGGCCCCCGGCCACGCCGAGAGCGAGACCCAAGGAAACGCCCGCCCCGTAGCGCAAGGCGCTGTCGGCGAGATACGCCGGAAGGATGCCCTTTCGGATCAGCTCAACGAAGGCGGCAGCGACATCGTTCGGGGCGGGGTAGAAATGGGCGGGCAGCGCGACGACCCAGGCCGAGACCTGCCACAGCACGAGCACCATGAAAATGCCCAGCACGCCACGCCATTGCGCGCTCCCGAGCAGCGGCCTCGGCATGCGGGGCGAGGCCAAGGCGCTCGGGGTCGTCATCGCGTCTCCTGAAGGCGGATGTCCTTCACCCAGTAGTTGCGGGCGAGGCGTGTGAGTTCCTCCGGATCGGCCGACATGATCAGCGCGTACCCGTCGGACCATCCCTGGAAACGCCCCACTTTCTGAAATGCCTCGATGTGGAAGCGTTCCGGCTCGAAGGCGAGCGCCACGGCGACATCCGCGCCTTGCGTGGGGCCAAGATCGCGCAAGTGGACGGCGGCGTTCATGCGCCCGGCTATGCCGGAAAGCAGCAGAACGAGCGCGGCGACTGCAAGAGAGTAAGCCGGCGTGCGCCATTCTGGCGAAACGCGCCGGATCAAGGGTCCGTATCCCGGACCAGTTTCAGGACAGTGTCGCGCAGCTCGATGAACCGCGGATCACGGGTGATCGTGTCCCAATGGCGTACCTCCCTCGGGATGTCGATTTTCAAGATCTTCTTGAGTCGGCCGGGCCCCGCTGTCAGCACGGCCAGCCGGTCGGCAAGAAAGACGGCCTCATCCACGGAATGGGTCACGAAAAGAACGGTGATGGGGTGAGTGCCCCAGACGCGCAGAAGCTCCTCCTGCAAGGTCAGCCTCGTATGGGTGTCCACGGCAGCGAACGGTTCATCCATCAACATGATCTCGGGGGTGTTCGCCAGCGTCCTGGCCACGGCGACCCGCTGGCGCATCCCGCCCGACAACTCGTGCGGATACTTGTCGGCCGCCTCCGAAAGCCGCGCCACGGCGAGGTATTCACGCGCAATCCGGTCCCGCTCCTCGCGGGCCAGGCCGCGATACTTCAGGCCGATCGCCACGTTGCCAAGGACGGTTTTCCACGGAAGCAGGGCGTATTCCTGGAACACGACGCCGCGGTCCGCGCCGGGCTTTTCGATGACCTTTCCATTCATGCGGATCGATCCGCTTCGTGGCCGGATGAAGCCGGCGATGGCGGAGATCAGCGTGGTCTTGCCGCACCCCGAGGGGCCGACCACGCAGAGGAACTCCCCATCCGCGATATCCAGGCTGAGGTTCTCGATGGCGACGTTCTCCTGCCGCCCCTCTGCCGAAACATGCGCAAGTGTCACGGATTCGATGCGCAGCTTCGGTTCGCTCGGCACGGTCATTTCACCGTGCTCAGTAGGCTCGGCGATCCGCCGGGATCGGTTCGAGGTCCAGGAACGCCTCCGGATTGCTCTCCTGCGCCATCTCGAGAAAGCGGGTGTCGATGGCGCCAGCGGGATCGAAAACCGCTTCGATCCGCCCAAGCCCTACAAGGAAGGGCAGCGTCTTGGCCTGGTACATTTCGGCGGTGAGGGTCGAGATCCTGGGGTCAAGCGATACGCTGCCGAGCGCCAGCACCATCGTGTCGAGTTCCACACCCTGTATCCAGCGCATGTTTATCTGCGCCGCGGCGCGGGTATTGGCCCGCACCCAGGACTGGGACTCCGCGAAAGCGGCCATGAAACGCGTCAGCGTCTCCGCCTGCTCGGCCACGACCGATCGTGTCGTCAGGATCGTGCCTGGATCGTAGCACTCGGGGCATCCGCCCGCCTGCACCAGCGTTGCGCCCTCGACCTGCGTCAGCGCGGTGGCGCCCCAAGGCTGCCAGATGGCGACCGCGTCCACGTCTTCCCTGTTGAGCGCGGTCACAAGGTCGGCAGGCGGCACATTGATCAGTTCGACATCGTCGGCCCCGAGCCCGGCAGCGCCCAGAATGCCCAGAAGGAATGCCTCGGCCCCTGTGCCGCGGGGCAGGCCGATTCGCTTGCCGGCAAGCGCATCGGCGGAGCCCGCACGGATGCCCGATGCCGAAGTAGCGATGATCGACTGGTTGTCGGAATAGGCGTCGCGGTTCGGATCACCGTGCAGGTGCCCGATCAGAACCAGCGGAAAGCCGCGCGCGAGCCCCACGAGGTAAGGCACCGAACCCATCACGTTCACGTGCTGCGCGCCGTTGATCAGGCCGTTCAACATGTCGACCCCGGACTGGTACATGACGACTTCGGCGTCGAGGCCGTGCTTGGCGAAGATGCCGCGCTCCACGCCCGCGAAGACCGGAGCGTGATCCACAGCAGCGGCGGCGCCGATCCGCACCGGCAGCAGGTCCTGCGCCATGGCGCCGCCCGCCGCCAGGACGAGTGCAAGCACGCATTGGACTACTCTCTTCATGGCACCTTGCTCCGCGTTGCATGGTCTCGTCGGGGTTGCAGCCCCACCTTCCTGCCCGAGCAGGCAAGACGGCACCAGCAATCATTCGCCGGACGTGCCAGCTTCGCAAGCAGGCCCTTCGGTTCTGAGAAGACAAACCCCTCTGTTCCTTCCGCCGCGAGCCTCGTGGAAGCGATCCGGCTTTTCCGATCCCCGGAGCTTGGCCTCGATGGTCCGGCTTGCGGCTCGCAGGGCACCCTTCCGGGAGCGCGGCCCCCGCCGGCAGACGCGCAGCGGGCGAGAAAGGTTTCTGCTGGAGATTGCGCCAACATCGCTTCGGCGCCCGCTGGGTGATGGGCGCGGAAGCGAGCGCTCTTCACTCATTTCCAAAGCCCGTATTGCGAAAGCACGGAGACGCTCCCCTCGCAGGTCTTCGGCGATAGTGGGTGGGCGACGAAGACCTCGGGATCGGCGGCAGGCATCAGCCTTGGAAAAAGGTGATGTGGCAGCACCGAAACGGCGAGGGGCTGATCGCTCCGTGATCGAATGACCTGTCGAGACGCAGTGAAGAATGTGTCGCCGAACGGAATGGCATAGGGGGCGTCCACGCTCCATTCTATACCGTCTTCGAGCAGCAGGCGGTTCACGCTGGCCTGATCGGATCTGTCGCACGCGACACGGGCTTCGACCCGAGCCATGAACCACCTCACCGCCTCGGTGTTTCGTAGGAAAAACAACCCGCAGCACAGTACGATCCCCGTCTGGGAATGGACGTCGGGCGGCCAGATCGTACCTTGCGAAAACACCATGTCCCCTGCGCAGCCATTGATCATCGGCAGGGGGTCGCGCAACCAAACGGCGTCGGCATCCGAGTGAATCAGACCTGAAGATTCGGCCAGCAGTTCACGCAGAACCGTAATTCGGAATGCCATTATGTCGGCAAATTCGGAGGCGTCGCACGGGCGATACAGCACCTGGTCGGATGGAAACGCGTTCCGTGTGGCATCGTCCAGCGCAATGATCCGCACCGGGGCGGCCACGCCTGCCGCTTTGATGGCGGCCAGCCAGTTGCGCGCGACGGGAATGTATTTCTCGTTGGAAAAGGTCACGATGGAAGGGGCTTTCATGCGGATGCGCCCTTCCCGAAAGAGCCTGTGATAAAGTCGTTTCCGACTTCGGGGGCGTTGCCCGCATCGCGTTGGTGCCGGACCTGGAGCGCTGCAGTCCGGAAGAGCCTGCCCCTTGCGGCCAGCTTCGCCGGCCCTGGCGATTTCGTCCGAGGTGTGCCCAGTGGCCGGCCTTCTGGAAGAATAGAACCAGTCAATATCGTTAAGGCAATATGCCGACCTTCCAGGAACGCTTTGGGCGGAACGCTACCCGCCTTCCTTGAGCGCTTCAACCGGCCCTCGCGCGCCGCGGGCCGCGTAGAGCGCGTCCGATCGGCGCTCACGCAGGACAGGACCCACCGGTGCCGGGCCTGGTGGTGGAGGGATCCGGGCATCCGGCACGGCCAAGGGAGCAAGAAGAACTCGCCCCCCGGGCCGTTCGAGCCGGGCCGCGCTCGCAGGCCGTGAGAATGGGCATAACGGCCGACCTGCCGGACGTCAGCACTCGGAGCCTTCGGCGATTTCCGGGGATAACCATAAGATTTTAAGAAGTTCTTCTCGTGGCCTCACGCCACGGCGTTGCCCGTCCCGCTCAGGCACTTCCGCCGCCGGCGCCAACTGCGTCCCGCCTCGCGGAGCCGCGGCCGCGGCCTACGCGGCGCCTTCCTTGTTGAAGAAGGACCGAGCGCCGCGCTGGATCTCGTAGATCGAGCCTTCCCGCTTCGGTTTCGGGTAGGGGAGCCGGACCGGGACGGCCTCCAGGCGCGGAACCTTCGGGTCGTCCTCACCGCAGAGCAGCAGGCCGGCATAGGCGCCCCAGTCCTCCGGCTGCGCAACGAGCGGCCAGGCATCCGCTGCCCGGTACTGGAACAGCAGCAGCCGGCGCGGCTTGTCCGAGGTGTTCACCGCCGAGCCGTGCAGGGTCATGGCATGGTGAACGCTGATCGAGCCTGCCGGCCCGGTACAGGCGACTGCCGTCGTCAGATCGACCGGCGCCTTTTCAGGATCTATCGCGCCGCAGAAGTGGCCGTCATCGGCGTGGTGATCGAGGACCGGCCCCTTGTGGCTGCCCGGAACGCAAAGGAGCGGGCCGTTCTCAGGTGCGCAGTCGTCGATCATGATGCCGACGGCGCAGAGATCGCTGTTCGTATGCGGGTAGAACGCCCAGTCCTGGTGCCACTCGACGGCGGCTCCGTGTCCTGGCGATTTCATGTTGAGCTTCGATGTGTCGAAACGGATCGCCGGGTTCACCAGTTGCCGCAGAACCGACAGGATTCGCGGGTGGCGGGTTAGCCGCTCGTAGGCCGGGTGGCGGGTGTGCGGCGTCTTGATGCGGCGCACACGCGGGTCCTCGCGGCTGTGGCCCGGCTCGAGGTCGTAGATATCGTCATGCGTCTCGACGGTGCGCGAGGCCTCCACAAGCTCGTCAGTGACGGCGCGAAGCTCTGTCAGGTCCGCTGGACCGAGCACGTTCTCCACGACGATGAAACCGTCTCGCCCGTACGCTACCACCTCGTCATCGCTTAGGGGCGTGGCTTCCCCCTCGGTTGAACCTCGTGCTGTGCTCATGGCCCGTCTTTCCCAGTTCCTTGCCATTTTGAGGTCGCGCCGGGCCGAGATCAAGCGCGGATGCTGCCCTGCCGCCCGCCCGGGTGGCGTTTGCGCTGCACGAGACGAACACCGGGGGTCACGGTGCGGTCCATCTTGCCGAGGTCGCGACCTTCGGTCATTCCGCGCCTTTCGGCACGGCTGTTCATGGCGTCCTGGCCGATGCCCGAGGCATCCGCAGGCAGGCCCGGCTGGCCCTTCCCCGAAGCCTGCTGCCAGAGCCGTCGTGCATCAGGCCTCGTCGGAACCGCTGTACCGGGGCCGGCGATCCCCGCCGTGCGCCTGCCGGCAGCCCGCGAACGAACACGTTCACCCCGGCTGCGCGGCTCCTCCGTTCCTGCCGGCGATCTCGACGAGGCGTCCGCGGCTTTCCCCGACGCGGTCCCAGAAGTCGGGCGGTTCGAGCACCTCGACGGCGTCGCCCCAGGTGGCGAGATGCCAGGCCATTTCCAGCGCCCCGCCGGCGCGGAAGCGCACGATGAGAGCGCCGTCCGCGCAGTGCTCAACCGACTGGTCGGGGTGGAAGAGATAGCCCGCAGCATCCGCGGCGGCGGAGGGGCGGAAGCGCCAGGCGACGTCGAACGCGGGTTCCTGGAAGGTGCCGAAGAGCGCACGGGCATACTCGGCGATGTCGAAGCCCTCGATGCGTTCGAAGGGGTGTTCCGTCAGGGAAAGGTCCGCGAAGCCCTGCAGGCGGTAGTGCCGCAGCTCGGCGCGGCCGGCTTCGCGGGCCACGAGGAACGGCCGCGTTCCGTAAAGCAGGCCGTGGGGCTCCAGCACCACCTCTCTGCCGCCGCCCTTCAGCCGGCTCAGGTAACGGCCCGAGAGCCTCAGGGACGCGAGGATGGCCTCGCGGACGGTTTCCAGGCGCGCGCGATCGACGCTCACCCGCGGGCCCGGCCTGCAGGCGACCCCTTCGCTCTCCATCAGCAGCTCCAGATCGCTCTCCGTCCGGCGCTGCGCAGCACGCCCCAGCCGGGCCTGGAGCTTGGAGGCGAGCGTGTCGAGCGCGTCCGCGGACGCTGGCCGCCCGTGGGCGCGAAGGAGTGCGGCGGCCCCGGCCAGCTCCGCAAGCTCCCCGGCCGTCACGGCGGTGAGCGCAGCCGGCAGCCCCGCGGCCTTCCAGTGCTTGCGCCCGTCCATGTCGGTCCATTCCGTGACCTCCGGGAGCAGGCGCATGGCGGCGTCGCGCATCCGTTCGGCGGTCCGCCGCGACACCTCGAATCGCTCGGCGATCGCCTCGAGGGTCACCCCGTCGGCACGCTCTGCCATCATCAGGCAGAGCCGCACCAGCTGTTCGGCCTTGCCGTAGCGCATCGCCACTCCTTCCGAGGCAGAGCCTAGCAGTCGAGGCCCTTGCGCCAAGGGGGATCTTGCGCCCGGGCGACCGTTTCTGACGTACGCGCGTGTTATATCTGGACTCGACCGATGGAGGACAGATGATCAGCAAACAGCTTTTCGACCACGACGAATACCAGGCCAGCCCGGCGCTCATCAGCCGCGCGGCCGCCAACATCCTTGCCGAGGGCGGGCCCTTCGGCTTTCTTGGCCCGGCGACGCTCGACGCGCTGCGCGCCGCGGCGCACGCCACCGGCGACGCCCCACTCGAGGCGCTCACCGGCCGTGCTCGCCACGCCGATGCCGCCGGAAGCCGCTCGGCGCTCATCGAGCACCTTGCCCGCACCTGGGAACAGGGCCGGCACGAGCCGCGGGTCGCCGCAACGCTTCGCAATGCGGGATACCTCGCCTCGGTGCTGGACCTTTCCGACGAAGAGCGCGAGGTCCTCTTCGTGCGCCTTGTCTGCGAGGCCGACCGCGCCTTCTGCATATTGCTCGACAACCTGCGCCGGCGCCTGCCCTCGGTCGCCGCGACCATCGCTGCCGTCTCCGGGCTGACGCCGGCACAGGCCCGGCGCTGCCTTGCGCCCGACGCGACGCTGCGGCGCGCCGGCATCCTGACCATCCTGCCCGACAGCGAGTACTTCGGCCGCAACCTCGCCCTGCTCGATCGTTTCGAGATCTTCGGATCGGACGAGTTCGAGACGGCCGAGGCCGTGACCGAGGCGCTTCTGGGCGAGGAATTGCTGGCGGATCTTCCCATGGCGGCCTTCGATCACCTGCCCGATGCGCGGCTCGCCGCGAAGGTGCTGGAAGGCGCCTACACCTCCGGGGAAGTCGGGGTGAACGTCCTGCTCTATGGGCCGCCGGGCACGGGCAAGACGGAGCTTGCCAAGACGCTCGCTCAGCATGTGGGGGCCGCCCTCTACGCCGTGGGCGAGGCCGACCGGGACGGCGACGAGCCCAGCCGCTTCGAGCGCCTGAACCTGCTGAAGCTCTCGCAGCACATCCTCTCGCGGATCTGGGGCGGGATGTGCCTCTTCGACGAGGCCGAAGATATCTTCCAGTCCGTGATGCTGCCCTTCGGCCCGCGCAGTGCCTCGAAGGTGTACATGAACCGGCTCTTCGAGAACAACGCGGTGCCCACGATCTGGATCGCCAACGACGTGTCCGCGCTGCCGATCACGGTTCGCCGGCGCATGACGCTGGCGATGAAGGTCGATCCACCTCCGGCGCAACGGCATACCGCGATCCTCGGCAATCTCGTCAAGGAGGCGGCGCTCGCCATCCCGGGCGAGGCGCTCGAAGGGATCGTGCGGGACGTTCCGGTCACGCCCGGGGTGGCGGCGAAGGCCGTCCAGGCAACGCGACTTGCAAGCGGCGATGCCCGGACACTGGAGGCGGCCACCCGCGGGCTCGCGCAGGCGCTGAAGGACGGCACGCCCATGCCCGCCCCGCGCGACGGGGACGCGCCCGCCTTCGACCCGGCCCTCACCAATGCCGACATGGATCTCGTGGCACTCGCCGAGCGGCTCGCGCCCGCCACGCTGCCCTACTCGCTCTGTCTCTTCGGCCCCTCGGGCACCGGGAAGTCTGCCTATGCACGCCACCTCGCCGAACGGGCGGGCCTGCCCGCGCGGATCCTGCGGGGCTCCGACCTTCTCGGCCCCTATGTCGGCGAGACCGAACGCGCCATTCGCGAGGCCTTCGACGGCGCCGCGCGCGATCGCCAGTTCCTGATCCTCGATGAGGTCGATGGCCTGCTCTCCGCTCGCGCCGATGCCCACCGAAGCTTCGAGCTGACGCGGGTGAACGAGCTTCTCACGGCGATGGAAGCGCACCCGATGCCCTTCGCCGTCACCACGAACCTCGTGGAACGGCTCGATCCGGCCGCGCGGCGACGGATCGACTTCCACATCGCCTTCGCGACCCTCGGGCCGGCGCAGGCGACGGCCTGCTGGCACCACTTCCTCGACGGCGAGCCGCCCGCCGCGCTGGCGCGGCTTTCGGGGCTGACGCCGGCGCATTTCGCCCGCGTGCGCCGCCGGGCCCGGCTGCTGGGCACGGCGCAGGGGCGCGACACGCTTCTGCGCTGGCTGGAGGCGGAGGCCCGGCCCCAGGCGGCCAACCCGGTAGGGTTCCGCGCGCCCCTCACCGCGGCCTGAAAAGGGCGCCCCGTGCCATTCTTTGCGACGAAACGCGCAATTCATTGAGCATAATCCTGATGAATCATGAGAACACCGAAAAGGAGACGGACATCCAGACCTACGACATCATTCCCGACATTCACGCCGACCATGGCCGCCTCACCCGGACGCTCGATGCCCTCGGCTACCGGCAAGGCGGCGGCAGCTGGGAGCACCCGGAGGGCCGGATCGCGGCCTTTCTCGGCGATTTCATCGACCGCGGGTCGCAGAACCGCGCCGTGATCGAAACCGTGCGCGCCATGGTGGAGGCCGGCACGGCGCTGGCGATCATGGGCAACCACGAGCTCAACGCGCTCCACTACCACGGCAGCGGCGAGAACCGGCACCGCACCGGCGACGGCTACATGCGCGCCCATACAGAAAAGCACTCCCGCCAGCACGCCAGTTTCCTCGCGGAGTACCCGCTGGATGACCCGGCGACCCGTGACGTGCTCGACTGGTTCCTGACCCTGCCGCTGTTTCTCGAGCTCGAGGGCTTCCGCCTCGTGCACGCCTGCTGGGAATCCGGCGCCATTGGGGAGGTGCAGCAACGGCGCCCCGACGGGCGGCTCGACCCCGTCGATCTCGCGGAGATCGCGCTTGAGGAAAGCCGCTTCGCGAAGGCCGTCGATACGCTGCTGAAAGGCCCCGAGGTGAAGCTGCCGGACGGCTACAGCTTCGAAGACAACGACGGCGCTCGCCGCACTGAGGTCCGCGTGAAGTGGTGGGCGAGCGAAGGCGCGAGCTGGAGTGATGCGACGCTGTCGGTTCCCGACCCGTCGAGACTGCCCGAGGGCCCCATCTCCGACCTGTCCGGCATCCGCTTCTACGGCGCCGATGAGCCCCCCGTCTTCTTCGGCCACTACAAGCGCGCCGGCCAGCCCGTGGCGCTCGACACCGCAAACGTGATGTGCCTCGATTACCTCGACGAGCCGTGCGCCTACCGGGGGGCGGGAGCGCCCCCGACCGACATCGCGGATGTCGTGTGCGCCGGGACGGGCAAACCGGCACGGGGGGGAGCCGCGCCGTGAGCCGCTCCACCGCATCGACGCCGCTCGCGGACCTGATCGCGCGCCGCAGCGAGGCGCTCGGGGTGAGCGAGGCCGAACTCCTGGAGCGGCTCGGGTACAGGAACCGCTCCAAGGGCCTCGGCCGGCTGCGCGCCTTCCGCGAGGCGCGCGGGCTCGAAGGCATCGCCCACCTGCGCAAACCGCTGGCCGAAGCTCTCGACGTGCCCGTCGCCGAGGTGGACGACGCGATCGAACGCACCCGCGGCATCGCCCGCGCCAGGGCCGACGCCGCCTATGCCGCAACCTTCCGCCCCCATGCCATCCTGAAGACGGAGCGCGAGATCCCCTCCCAGATCACCCTCGCGGCCATCTGCCGAGCCGACAGGTGGCGCCGCATCGACTTCGAGGATGGCAGCAACCCGATCACCTATGTCGCCCAGGTGCTCGCACAGTGCCCGGACGGGCTGCCGTTCTTCGGGCGTGTCGAGGGCTTCTGGATCAACTACTCCCCTGAACGGGCCGTGGAATACGGGCGCGACGGCAACCCGGTTGCAGCTCGAGCTGCTGCTGCAAGGACGGGGCAAGCGGTCATGCCTCGCTGGAAGAGCACACCTGTAGCTTCGGTAGACTGGCTCAACGAAAAAACTCATGAACCCGCCAATTCATCCCAAGCTCACCCGCAAGCAACTCGGCGGGACGATACCGCCGGCATGCGCCCGGGTCGGTTGCCGCGCCAAACCTCGGTGCATCTGCCCGGACCAGGTGGAAGCCGGACACTCGAGCCTCTCACGAACTCGGGGGAAACCGGAGGAAAAGAATTGGAGAAGAAAAGAAGAACCTTTCCACTCAACGATCCCGAAAAGGTCTTTTTTCTCGAGTGCGAGGGGGACGAGCGCGCCGGTTTCCAGGTCTGGTTCGTGAACGGCTCGGATGAACAGCTGGACCAAGTAAAGCCCGACAGTCTTCTCCTCACCGGAGTGGACGACGAGCTGATCATCTCGGAGCCAGCGGATGACTCCTCCGCTTATCACGATGTGAAGCCCGGAGAGGCTGTTCTGATTGATTTCTTTCATCCGATGTATGACGGCGATTTCATCAATATTTGGGGGGTAGAGCTCAAATCTGCACAAATGGGCACCCAGCGCTTCCGGGAGTTCGGGCGGAGATTCAAGCCTCCAAACATCACTTTCCTGTGGCGACCGCTTCCCGAAGAGATGAAAGACCCGGACGACCCGTCAGAGATGGTCGACCCTGTAAAGGTTGCCCGTCAGTATCAAGCAACTTCGGGGAACGATCTGAAAGGTACCGTTCGGATCACCAAGGGTGATCTGATGTACCGGACCGCGACGCGCCGTTTGAGGACTGCCGGAATCACACTGAAGGAATATCCGCACCGAGGCGGTAGCATCACCGAGTTCCACTTCCTTGACGGCGACGGACAACTGATCTTTCGCAGCGTGGACATGGATCGCACGATAAAGTTCCTAGCCGCCCTGCACGAACCGGAATGAAGCCCCAAAGCCTCCGCTTCGCACTGCGCGAGATCGCCCGGCGCGAACCGGCGCGGTGACCTCCGGATCGCGGCCCGCCCCACGATCGACGTGCTCCGGTTCTGCGACTGATCCCTCATCCCGCCACGACCGGGGGCCCGGGGGCGCGTGCGCAGGCTGAGCCGTCAGTCACGCGCCGAACCATCCGGCCCGCGCGCCTGCCGTGGCCGGCACGGGCCGCGCCGGCGTGCCGCAAGTTTTGATCCGGAAACGAACGATTAGCCCGTTCGGGTAGACGCGCCGGCTTCTCCCCCCCCCGGAAGGGCAGATTGCTCTCGGTGCTCTTTCCGTAGGAGCCTCCCACCAGCTCGGGAGCCCACGGACGAGGCAGGAGAAGGCGCACATGGACAACTTCGCATCCGACGCGGGAGCAGCTTCCGAAGTTGCGAGCGATACCGTGACGCTGGAGATCATTCGCGGAAAGCTTGTTGCCGTTGCCGACGAAATGGGACTCGTTCTCGCCCGCAGCAGCATGAGCCCGGTGATCTACGAGGTGCTCGATTTCGCCTGTGGAATATGCGACCCGAACGGCGAGCTGATCGCGCAGACGAACGGCATCACCGTATTCACCGGCATCTTTTCGGCGCAGATCGGCACCGTGCTGCGGAAGTTCGACGGCGACATCAATCCCGGCGATGTCTTCATGATGAACAACCCCTTCGAGGGGGGTACGCATCTGTGCGATGTCTGCATCATCAGGCCGATCTTCGAGGCGGAGCGGCTCATCGGGTTCGGGATCGCGGTCGCCCACTGGAGCGAGGTGGGCGGCAAGACGCCGGGCTCGCTCCCACCCGACGCGACGGACGTGTTCCAGGAGGGCATCCGCTTCCCCGCTCTCAAGCTGCACGCCGCCGGCGTCCCGCAGCAGAGCATCCTCGAACTGATCGCCGCCAACGGCCGCCTGCCGAAGATGTCCGCGGGTGATCTCAACGCGCAGATCGCGGCGGTGCGGATCGCCGAGTTGCGGGTTGTCGAGATCGCGCGCAAGTACGGCACCGATACCTTGCGCGAGGCCTACCGCCATGTCCTCGACTCCTCCGAAGTGCTCAGCCGCGCGGCAATCGCGCAAATGCCCCAGGGCCGCTTCACGGCGACCGACTGGGTGGATGGGGATGGAATAACCGACACGCGGTTTCCCGTTCAGGTCGCCGTCACGATCGAGGGGGATACGATCACCGTCGATTTCACCGGCTCCGCTCCGCAGGTTCAGGGCCCGGTGAACTGTGCCGAGGGAGCGACGGTCTCGGCGGTCAAGACAATCCTCAAGGCCCTGGTCGAGCCGGGAGCGCCGTCGAACGATGGCTGGTTTCGCCCCCTGCAGGTGGTAGTTCCGCCGCGCACGATCTTCTCGGCCGAGCCTCCCGCCGCGGTCGGATGGTACTACGAAGGCACCGGACACGTCTCGGAACTGGTGTGGAAGGCGCTCGCGCCGGCCATGCGCGAGCGGGTGAGCGCGGGCAGTGCTAACAGCCTCTGCGTTGGCGTTCTGGCCGGCGCGGACGCAGGCGAGGAGCCCTTCGTGCTCGTCGAGCCCGGCATGGTGGGGTGGGGGGCGACCGCGGATCGCGACGGGGCCAGCGTGGTTTCGGCCGTCACGAACGGGGATACCTTCAACTACTCCATCGAGTTGATGGAGGCGAAGTTTCCCCTCCGGATGCACCGGTACGAGCTGAATACCGCGGGAGGCTCGGGGGCCGGAAAGCACCGGGGCGGCTTCGGTTCGATCCGCGAGTACGAGATCCTGTGCGCGGCGGCGACGCTGAGTGCCAGCTTCGGCCGTTCGATCGAACGGCCCTGGGGCATCGACGGTGGCGGCGAAGGATCGTGCAATCGGATCGAGGTGCACCGCGGCGGCGAGACGATCAGCGGCGCCCGTCTGCCGACGCTCCATCTCGGCGCGGGGGATCGCGTGACGCTGATCACCGGTGGCGGCGGCGGGTTCGGAAACCCGCTGGAGCGGCCGCTCGACGCCGTCGGACGCGACGTGCGCGACGGGTACATCTCGGCCGATGAAGCGCGCTCGCGGTATCGGGCCGTGGTGTCCGATGCAGGGGTGCCGGATGCCGAAGCTACCGATCTGCTTCGCCGCGGGGGGCAGGGCTGATGGGGCGCCTCGGCACGGATATCGGCGGCACGTTCACCGATCTGGTCTATTTCGACGAGACGACGGGCGAACTGCAGGTTGCGAAATCGCTCACGACGCCTTCGGAGCTTTCCCAGGGCCTTTTCAACGCCATTTCGCAGGCCGGGCTGACCGGGGAGGCCGTGCATTCCCTGGTGCACGGCGGCACCACGGTGATCAACGCGATCACCGAACGCAAGGGCGTCAGGACGGCACTCGTGACGACAGCCGGCTTCCGCGACGTGCTGGAGATCGCGCGCGGCAACCGGCCCGATCTCTACAATCTGCGGTTCGAGAAGGAGCTTCCTTTCGTTCCGCGGTACCTGCGCATGGAGGTCCGCGAGAGGATCGGGCCCGACGGTTCGGTGCTGACCGAGCTCGAGCGTGCCGACCTGGACGCTGTCGCCGAGCGATGCCGCGCGGCGGCGGTGGAGGCGGTGGCGATCGTGTTCCTTCACAGCTACGTCAACCCAGCGCACGAGAAGGCCGCCGCCGAGTATCTTGCCGGGCTGCTGCCCGAGGTTCCGATCACAGCGTCCTATACCGTCACGCGGGAGTGGCGGGAATACGAGCGCACCAATACCGCGGTGCTCAACGCCTATGTCCAGCCCATCATCCGCCGCTACCTCGAACGTCTCGAGCACCGTCTCGGCGCGACCGGTTTCGATTGCCCGCTCTATGCCATGCAATCGAACGGCGGGACGGCCACCTTCGAGTGGGCGCGCGAGCATCCGATCACGCTGATCGAATCCGGTCCGGCGGCCGGCGTGAACGCGGCTGCGCTTGTCAGCCGGGTCTGCGAAGAGCCGAACGTCATCTACCTCGATATCGGCGGGACGACGGCAAAGTGCTCCACCATCTGCGACTACGAGGCCTCGGTCACCACCGAATACCGGCTGGAACGCACGCGCCGGAACTTCGGCTACCCGGTGCGCACGCCGGTCGTGGATATCGTCGAGATCGGCGCCGGCGGCGGCTCGATAGCCTGGTTCGACGCGGCGGGCCTTCTGCGCGTCGGCCCTGTCAGCGCGGGCAGCGACCCGGGGCCCGCCTGCTACGGGCTCGGCGGGCGCCAGCCGACGGTGACCGACGCCAAGCTGCTGACCGGCGTCATCAATCCCGAGGAGTTCGCCATCGGTCAGTTCACGCTCGATCGCAAGCTGGCGGAGCAGGCCATGGAGCCGATCGCCCGAGGGCTCGACTGTTCGGTCGAAGAGGCGGCTACGGCGATCATCCGGCTGGTGGATGCCAACATGATCAACGCGCTCAAGCTGGTGTCCATCCAGCGCGGCCATGATCCGCGGGAGTTCGCGCTGGTCCTGGGGGGTGGCGGCGGCGGCATGCACGGTGCCCAGCTGGGGAGGGAACTGGGCGTCAAGGAAGTCATCGTTCCGCTTTACCCGGGGCTCTTCTCGGCCTGGGGCATGCTGGCTTCGGAGCCGCGCCAGGATTTCGTGCGCAGTCGCCTGTCTCTCGTTCGGGAGACACCGGTTTCCGAGGTTGCCGAGGTGTTCTCCGAGCTGGAAGCCGAGGCGCGCGCCTATTTCTCCGCAAGCGGCGACACGGCCGGCGCGGACCTGGCGATCAGCACTGCGATGGATCTTCGCTACCTCGGGCAGGAACACGCGGTGACGATCGCGGTGGACGCAGGCGCCGTGACGATCGACGAACTTCTCGCCGATTTCCACGATGCCCACGAACAGACCTACACCTTCCGGCTCTCGGATACGGACGTCGAAATCGTGACGTACCGCCTCAAGGCCCAGGCCAGCGTGCCGCGTCCCGAGATCGCGCAGCTCGGCCGGGAGGGGCGCTCAGCCGAGGCCGCGGCCCGTGGCGAGCGCATGGTCAGCTTCGGCGAACAGGGGCGCCACCGGACGGCGATCTACTACCGCGATCTGCTTCCGCCCGGGTTCGAGGCGGATGGGCCGGCCATCGTCGAAGAGGCGACCTCGACGACGATGGTCTTGCCGGGGCAGCGCTTGCGCGTCGATGCGCTGGGGTTTCTGCGCATCACCGAGGGGGCGTGAGATCCATGGACAAGGCGCACACACCCCTCGACTCCAAGGCGCTCGCGGCCCGAGCCGTGGAGCTCGCCCGTGAGCTGATCCGCTTTGAATCGGTCAACCCGCCGGGAGGCGAGGCGGCATGCGTCGGCCGGGTGGCCGAGCTTCTCGAGGCGGCGGGAATGCGGGTCGAGACCCATTCGTTCGCCGAGGGCCGCCCCTCCATCGTCGCTACCGCGCCGGGCCGGGACGGGCGCGACCCGTTGTGCTTTACCGGGCACCTCGACGTGGTTCCGGTAGGAGCGGCGCCGTGGAGCGTGCCGCCGTTCGAGGCGCGCATCGAGGACGGAAGGCTCTACGGCCGAGGCAGCAGCGACATGAAATCCGGCGTCGCGGCCTTCGTCACCGCGACGCTGGGCGTGCTCGCCCAGGGCCGCCCGCTTGACCGCGCGCTGTGCCTGATCGTCACCTCCGGCGAGGAGACCGCGTGCCAGGGCGCGCTCTTCCTCGCCCGGCAGAACGCGCTGCCGAGGGCGGCGCTGCTCGTGGTGGCGGAGCCCACATCGAACGACCTCGTGATCGCCCACAAGGGATCGCTCCGGGTGCGGATCTCCACGTCCGGCGAGACTGCGCATTCGGCGATGCCCGATCTGGGCGTCAACGCAATCGACGCGCTCTCGCCCATTCTCGTGCGCATGGCCGCCTATGATTTCGGCCGCGACCATCACCCGCTGCTGGGTTCCACGACGGCGTGCATCACCACGGTCACGGGCGGGCAAAACATCAACTCGGTGCCCGATGCCGCAAGCTTCACGGTGGATTTCCGCACCATCCCGTCGCGGGATCACGCGAGGCTTCTCGCGGAAGTCCGCGAAGTCGTCGGCCCCGGCGCCGACATAGAGATCGTGTCGGACCTGCCGGGCTTTTCCACCGCGCCCGACGAGCCGGCGCTCTCGCCGCTCGTGGAGCTTGTCGAGCGGCGCGCGGGCGGAGCCGCAACGCAGCCGGCCGGGCTGCCCTATTTCACCGACGCCTCGGCGCTGGTTCCGGGAATGGGCGGTGTGCCCTGTGCCGTGATCGGCCCGGGCGAGCCCGCCCAGTGCCATCGCACCGATGAGTTCTGCACCGTCGACCGGATCGAAGCCGCCACGCTCCTCTACGCCGAGCTGATCGGACGCTACTGCCAATGAGCCATACCGGCCGGCGAAACGTAGACCGGCGGGATCCTGCAATTTCACAAAAGAGAAACAGCCAACAGGAGAAGGAAAATGGATATCAAGATTGCCTTCGTCGCGGGCCTTGCCGCCTGCGCCACCACACTGGCCGGCCCTTCGGACGCGTTCACGCTTTCCGAGGAGCCCAAGGTCGCCATGATCATCTTCTCGCCCGCGAACGACGGCGGGTGGTCGCAGGCCCTCGATGAAGCGCGCGTGCGCCTCGAGGCGGAACTCGGCATCACCATCGACATGGTCGACAACGTGGCCGACAACGCCACCGCCCTGCGGCCCGTGGTCAACCTCTTCATCGAGCGCGGCTACAACGTGATCCTCGGCTCGACGTTCGGGTACTCCGACCCCCTCCTGGAACTGGCGAAAGAGCATCCCGATGTCGCGTTCCTGAACCCGGCGGGAACGACCAATGCCGAGAACCTGCAGTCCTATTACGCGCGCACCTACCAGAGCCAGTACCTGTGCGGGATGGCCGCCGGTGCGGCGAGCAATACGGGCAAGCTCGGCTTCGTCGCGGCGAATCCCATCGGGCTCGTGAACTGGACCATCAACGGCTACCTCCTGGGCGCGCGGCAGGTGAACCCGGACGCGACGCTGAACGTGGTCTTCACCGGATCCTGGAACGACCCCGTCGCCGAGCGGTCTGCCGCGATGGCGCTGATCGACCAGGGGATCGACGTCATCGGTCAGCACGTCGATACGCCCACCCCGCAGATCGTCGCCGGGGAACGCGGGGTCTTCGCGACCGGCCACCACCGGGACATGACGGAATTCTCGCCCGCGACCCAGTGTTCCTCCGTCTGGCGGTGGGACCAGTATCTCGGCCCGGAGCTCAAGGCCCTCTTCGCCGGAGACTGGGAAACGAACCTCGGCGGGGCGTTCCTGCCGATCGGGCAGGGCGTGGACATCGAATGCTGCGGCGACGCCGTGCCGGAAGAGGTTGCCGAGATGATCTTTGCCGAACGCGACGCCCTCATCGCCGGCAAGCAGATCTTCACCGGCCCGCTCGTGGACAACCGGGGCAACGAGGTGCTCGCGGACGGCGAGGTCATCACCGACGGGGCTCTCTGGGGCATGGAGTGGTTCCTGGAGGGCGTGACCAGCCAATGACGCCTCCGGCGATCTCCGCTTCTTCATCGACCGTGGCGGGAGGAACGCAGGTTTCTCCCGCCACCGCCCCGATGCTGAAGCTGGAAGCGATCACCAAGACCTTCGCCGGGTTCACCGCGCTTGAAGACGCCGATTTCGAGCTGCGGCCCGGCGAAATCCATGCGTTGCTCGGCGAGAACGGCGCCGGCAAATCCACGCTGATGAACGTGGCCGCGGGGATCTACGTTCCCGACAGCGGCACGGTCCGGGTCGAGGGGCGGCCGGTTGTCATCAACGGCGCCAGTGACGCGAAGGCGCTGGGGATCGGAATGGTGCACCAGCACTTCAAGCTGGTGCGCCCCTTCACCGGGTTGCAGAACCTGCTCCTTGCAATGCCGGGCGGGCGCTACGGCGCGGCGATGGAAGCGATGCGCGCGCGGGCGCAGGCGCTTGCGGCAGAGATCGGGTTTGCCGTCGATCTGGAGAGGCGCATCGACACGCTTTCGGTCGCCGACCGCCAGCGTATCGAGATCCTGCGCGTGCTTCTCGCCGGCGCGCGCACCGTGATCCTCGACGAGCCCACGGCCGTCCTGACCGATGAGGAGGCCGAGCGGCTCTTCGAAGCGGTGCGCCGCCTCGCCTCGGACGGACGTTCCGTCGTGCTTGTCACGCACAAGCTCTCGGAGGTCTTCAATCACACCGACAGGGTGACGGTGATGCGCGCCGGCAGGGTTCAGGGGACGGTGCTGCCCGGAGAGGTGAACGCGGACGAACTCACTCGGATGATCGTGGGCACGCAGATCACGCGGCGCAGGCAGGCGGCGCGCAGCGTCGGCTCGGCGCGGCTGACGGTGGAGAGCCTCTGCAGCACAGCGAAAGACGGGCGGCCCGCGCTCGATGCGGTCTCCTTCGTTCTGCGAGGCGGCCAGATCTACGGCCTCGCCGGCGTCGGCGGCAACGGCCAGGAGGAACTCGTCGAGACGTTGATGGGGCTGCGCCCGGTCGAATCCGGCAGGGTCGTTCTCGCGGAGGAGGGCGACATCACCGGGGCCGATCCGGTGCGCCTGCGGCGCATGGGCTTTGGATGGATTCCCTCCGATCGGCAACGGCACGCGTTGGCCGGAACTCTCCCCATCGTGGACAACTACGCCATCAACGGTGTTCTCAAGGGCCGCTTCGGTTCGGGCGCGGGCCTCTCGAACGCGGCGATGCGCAGGGAGATGACGGCAGCGATCACCCGGTTCGAGGTGGCCGGCGTGCGTGGCCCGATGCAGAAGGCCGCGCTCCTTTCGGGTGGCAACGCGCAGAAACTCGTCATCGCGCGGGAGTTCTCGGCCGACCCGAAGGTTGTGATCGCCCACTCTCCCAGCCGGGGCCTCGATCTGCGCGCGGCGGCCGCGGTTCACGATCACCTGCGCGCGGCGCGCGACAGGGGGGCGGCGGTCATGGTGATTTCGGAGGATCTCGACGAGATCCTGATGCTTGCGGACAGGATCGGCGTGATCAGCCGCGGACGTATCGTGGCGGAATTCGACGACGCGGACCGGCAGGCGATCGGCAACGCGATGGTCGGACATGCGTGAGGCAACCGGGAGCGAGACGGGCGCAGGGCGCATGGCCGCCCGCCGGCGGTTTTTTTCGCGCGTCACGCTGGAGGCGCGCGAGCACATGGAAGTGCCGCAGCGCGTGGCTCTGCAGGCGGCCGGGCTTCTGGCGGGCCTCGCCATCGGCGCGATCATGCTGATCGCCGCGGGGGTCGCACCCGGCGCGCTCATGACCGAGTTCGTCGTCTCGATCTTCACGCGTCCGAGAAACTTCAGTTCGGTGCTGGTCTATGCCGCTCCGCTCGTGATCGTCGGCCTTGCGGCCTCGCTGGCATTCAAGGCGCGGTTCTGGAACATCGGCCTCGAAGGCCAGATGATCACCGGCGCCATCGCCGCGACACTCGTTTCGCTGCTGGACATTGGTCCGCCTTCCCTTCGCCTTCCGCTCATGGGGCTCGCGGCAGCACTGGGCGGCGCCGCCTGGATCCTGCTTCCCGCGCTGCTGAAGGCACGTCTCAACGTCAACGAGATCATCAGCACGTTGCTGCTGAACTACGTTGCCTTCAACTTCCTTCTGCACCTGCTCTACGGGCCGTGGACGGATCCGGTCTCCTCTTTCCCGCACTCGCGGCTCTACGACGACAGCGAGCGCTTTGCACGGCTCGGCTGGTACGATCTGAACGCTTCGGTGCTCCTCGCGGTGCTCCTGGTGGCGGGCGGCATCTGGCTGGCCTTCTTCAGCCGTTTCGGCTTTCTCCTGAACGCCCTGAACGCGAACCCCGACATGGCCCGCGCGGCCGGGGTGAACGTGACGCGGCTCATGCTTGTCGCTGCGCTCGGATCGGGGATGCTGGCCGGCCTTGCGGGCTTCACGGTGACCACCGGGATCGATGCGCGGCTCACGCAATCGTTCTTCGTCGGCTACCTGTTTTCCGGAATCCTGATCGCCTTTCTCGCGCGGAACAACCCGCTGGGCGTCGTCTTCTTCGCGCTGCTCGTGGCCGTCCTGATGGTTGCGGGACAGAGCCTGCAGGTCTTCTACCGGATCCCCTTCTCGATGGTTCAGGTGATCCAGACCATCATCGTCATCTGCGTTGCGGCAAGCGGGTTCTTCATCCGCTACCGGATCCGCCTCGTCACCTAGGAGCGTGGAATGGACTTCCTGGTAAGCTGGCTGGCGAATGTTCCGAGTTTCGCGGTGCCTTATGCGCTCGCAACGCTCGGCCTGATCATCTCGGAGCGCGCGGGCGTGCTCAACCTCGGCGCCGAGGGGTATCTTCTGGCCGGTGCGCTCGCGGGGGTCGGTGCGATGCTGACCTTCGCCGGGCACCCCATGGTCGCGCTAGCGGCGGCTGCACTTGCCGCGGGGGCGTTGTCCCTGCTGTTTGCGTTTCTCGTCATCACCCTGAGGGTAGACCAGGTGATCTCGGGGCTCACCATCGTCTTCCTGGCGCAGGGGCTGACCAGCTACATCGCCACGAGGCAGGGCTGGAGCAACCGTGTCTTCTCGGGCATGGGGAATCTCGATCTCGGTCCGCTATCGGGTATCCCGATTCTCGGCCCGGTGCTCTTTTCGCAGGATGCCATCGTCTACGCGGCGATCCTCGTTTTCTTCGTCGCTGTCCTTGTTCTGACCCGGACGCATGTGGGGCTGAGGCTGAGCGCTGTGGGCGAGAATCCCGAAGCGGCCGCTGCCGTTGGTATCCCCGTGGGCCTCTACCGGCTCTGCGCGGTCGTGATCGGCGGCATGCTGGCCGGGCTCGCCGGCGGCTACCTGGCCGTCGTCGTCTCCAAGCTCTGGGTGGACGATCTGTCCAGCGGCCGGGGATGGATCGCGGTCGCGCTCGTGATCTTCGCACGCTGGCAGCCTTGGCCGGCCTTTGCAGGCGCGCTGATATTCGGCGGCATCGAGGCACTGGTTCCGCGGGTGGCCGCAATCGGCATACAGGTGCCGCAATATCTCATGCTCTCGATGCCCTACCTGATCACTCTGAGCGTGATGGTCTGGGCCAACTATGCGCACAAGGGGCGGTCTGCGCAGCCGGCAGCGCTCGGCGAGCCCTTCCTGCGAGAAGACAGACACTGAACAGGGGTGCCGCCCGGTGCGCGAGGGCCGCCGCCTGCTACGGGCCGAGCAGGGCCACAAGCTGGGTGCGGCGCCGAAACCCGTGCCGTTTGAGCAGGCGGCTCACATGCTGCTTGACGGTATCCGCGCTGATCGAAAGCAGCCTGGCGATTTCCTTGTTCGTAAAGCCCTTGGCGACCAGCTCGACGACCTCGCGCTCGCGCGGCGTAATCGTGCGCGGCATCGAAGGTTTCTCGGGCAAGAAACCGCCACGACGGCCAAGCGCCTCGGACGCCAGTTCCGAGGATAGGAAGATCTCGCCCCGCGCAACCTGCCGGACGGCAGCCGGGATCATGTCCATCGTGATCGATTTCAGCGCCACCCCGGTGGCCCCGGCTTCGAGGGCAGCATCGACGAGACTTGCGTCGGCGAAGCTGGTAACGACGAGCACGCGCAACGCGGGGTAGCGCCCGACGGCGGCGCGGCAGACTTCGAGCCCGTCTTCATCCTTCAGGCGAATGTCCAGCAGCACCACATCGGCTGCTGTCTTTTGAAGCATCTCATCCAGTCCCGCCGCACTTGTCGCGACGCCCGCGCAGCTCAGATCGGGAAAACGTTCGAGAGCGTGGCGCAATCCCTCGCCGATCATCGGATGGTCATCGAGAACCAGGAACCGTATCGGGCCGTCGCTCATTCGCTCTCGACTGCGGGGAGAGCGACCGACACGCGCACGCCCCCGAGGTGCGACCGGCTCAATGAGACGGTGCCGCCCAGAGATTGTGCCCGCGCCTGCATCAAGCTCAGCCCGAGGTGGCCCGGTTTGCCGATCTGCGCGTGGAGCCAATCGAGGTCACCTCCCTCGCCATCGTCTTCCACCGACAGCCGATGGACTCCCTCGTCGCGGCCGAGGCGAACACGGATCCTGTGCCCCGTCGCGTGGCGGTTGGCGTTCACGATTGCCTCGCGGCCGATCGCCAGAAGCGCTTCGGCTTGCGGTCCGGCCAGCATCCGGTGGAGCTCGCATCCATGGCCGAGGTCGATTTCCAGCGTGGTGCCTTGCGTAAGGGAAAGCCCCTGCCACTCGGACACCACGGCACCCACGCTGATCGGCAGCCTGGCCGATGGCCCTGATCGATCCGCGATGCATGCACGGATCGCTTGAAGGCAGGTTTCGGCCTTCTCGGTCAGCTGCCTCACGTCGGGCCCGCCGGGTTGGGCGCCCGTGGCGTGTCCCAGGCGCTGCACCGCCAGACATACTTCCAGCAGTTGCGGCAGAACACTGTCGTGCAGTTCTTCGGCAAGGCGCATTCTTTCCCTGCGCACGGCCAGTTCGGCCCGATTGCGGCTCCGTCGATCGACGTCCATCGCTTCGGCAACGTGCCCGGCGAAGTGTTCGAGCAAGCCGAGGTCGATGTCCGTGAATGAACGATGCTGTCGCTGGGCCACGTATATCAGCCCCTCGATACGATCGCCCCGCACGATCGGCGTGCAGGCCGCAGACTTGAACCCTTCCCCGATTGTCTCGCGGAGGGGGGCCTTGCGAAGCCGGGGATCGCGGGCGTAGTCGGCCGTCCTGACGGCGCCCCGTTGCCGCCGCGCGAGGCCGCCGAGGCCCTCGTCGGGCCCCAGGCTGAGGCCGCGGAAAGCCGATGTCCTGATCCGGTCGGTTGCGGCAAAGGCGAACTTGTCGGCGCTGCCCGATGGGACCGCGACATAGGAAGCCGAGGCATCGAACAACCAGCGCGTGCTCGATGCCACGGCATCGAGCGTGCTGGAAACGCCTTCGCCGGCGGTGGATGCGAACAGGCGCCTGGTCGCTTCGGCGATGTTGCGCTCGATTTGCCGCGAGCACCGGCTCGTCGCATCCCGGTAGGCGCGCCGGGCGTGCGCGAGCAGATCGAGTATGGTCGGATCGGGCACACTCAAGACGGTGGAGTCGAGGGAACGGAACGCCACGAGCAACCAGCCCTGACCAGCTTCGAGCGACCACGGAACTGCGAGCACCGCGTCGAGCCGAATGGCGGTAGGCCGAAAGAGTGAGCGGAGTTCCAGATTGTTCAGCACGCGCGGCAGATGGCGCGGCAGGGCAACGCTGCTGATGATTGCTTCCCCGGCGAGGAGCCCGGTTTCACCTTCGGTCGAGAGTGCCGCCACGATGTCCAGTCTGGCCCGCCCGCTCCGCCGCAAGACCGCGTAGCACGCCGTTGCCTCGGTCAGGTCGCAAAGCCTTCCGAGGATCGGGCGCAGGCTTTGCCTGATGACCCGGCTGCGGCCTGCGTCTATGTGGGTTTCAAGGTCCATGGCTCTCCGTCGGGGTGCGAGAGCAAGCGCCGATCAGGCAGCACCGGCCCCTACGTCCCGCTTCGCGAATGAAAATCGCACCGGCTGCCTGCGAGAGGCAAGCTGTCTTGGGCCGCACGGGCTCGCTGCGGATGCACGGGCGCGCACATGCTCAATTAATGGGCGCTTCGTTCATATGCGGCGCAAGGAACGAAGGCCGGAGCGGCGCTGGCGATCAGAGACACGTCACCGAATGAAAGGCAGAAGGGCCGCTTCGCCCGGCGCGCGCCGGAGAGGTGCCGGCACGGGGAGGGGGCCATGCAGAAACCGGCAGGCGCGCCGTCCCTTGCGTGCCGGTGAATACCGGCGAGTGGGCGCAAGCTGCACGACGCCTGCCGCAAGGGCCGTGTTCAACGGCGCTCGTGCCGTCGCCCGCTGATCGCGAAGAGCGTGGGGCGTGCCGTCGCTCGCCGGCGGTTTCCGGGAGCGACGGTCATGGCGCTGCGCGGCCGGGCGTCCTGGCCGCGGCACAGGGGGCTACCAGAGCGCCGGATCGTCGAAAGCAGCGACGCAGCGCGCCGGACCGCGCACCGGCGTCAGCGGCGCCTCGGTCAGGGACTGGGCGATCCAGCCTTGCGGGTGCCGCAGTGGTTGCGGCGCCGGCAGGTCGGCCTCGGAGACCGGCTCGAACCCCACGCGACCGTAGAAGGCCGGATCGCCGTAGGTAACGGCGATGTCCACCCCCTCCTGCCGGATCTCTTCGAGGCCGTGTGCGATGAGCCGTTGCCCGATGCCCTTGCCCTGGTGCGCCGTGGCGACCGCCACGGGTGCCAGCAGGAAGATCGTGCGGGCATCGCCCGGGTACGTGAGCCGTGTGAACAAGATGCAGCCAACCGGCGCGCCATCCTCCCAGGCTGTGAAGACGCGCAGATCCTCGGCGGGCGTCTGCGCGATCAGGCGGCGCGCGAGTTTGCCGACAAGCGCGCCTTCGTCCGGGCCCTCGGAGGCGGTGAAGGTCGTCTCGAACAGCTCCGCGATTGCCCCGGCAGGGGCCTCGTGCTCGGTCGAAAAATCCATCGTCTTGTCTCCGTCGGCACGCAACGCCCTGACGGACGGCGGGAAACCGGATGGCGCCCCTCGTCCGGGCTTGTCCTGAACGATAATCCCGAATCCCGCAACACCGTCGCAGCCGCGGCGGGCCTTCCGTTGCGCGCGCTGCTCGCCTCGTTTGTTGCGGCCGGGGGGTGGCGGGCACGCGCGCACCGTGCCGCCAGGAACGACGCCTTCGGTGCACTCCTGCCGTCGGCCATAGGCTCAGGGCCCGGCCTCGCGTGCCGTTTGGTGCAACAGCGCGTGCTCGGGCTGCGGAGTGATCTCCGGGGCTGCGGATGAGGCGGTGCCCGGCGTGACGGGGCGGCTGTGAGCGAGGCGCCCGCGCCCGGCCAGCCCTGCAGTCGCCATAGCGCCCGCACGTCGGCAGGCCCGCTGAAGTCTACTCGACGAGCGGTCGGGGCGCGATTATTATTTACACAGGAGCGTCCAATTACTAGGCAAACGGGGGCGCCCCTGGTGCTCGCCGAGACTTCGGCAGCGGCGCTGCTTGCCTCGGGCTTCGTTGGGTCTGACATGGGCGGAACGCCATTTTTCGGTGCCGCCACGGGCCTCATCTGCCCCTGGTGGGGAGCGCTGGCCGGAACACGCGGCCGAAACACGGGGCCGGGACAACAGGAAAGATGGCGCGCGAGATGGCAGACCCGCCCCCGCTGCTCGAGGCTCAGGCGCTGACGCGCAGCTTCGGATCGCTCGTCGCCAACGATGCGGTGGACCTGACCGTGATGCCGGGCGAGATCCACGCGCTGCTGGGCGAGAACGGCGCCGGAAAATCGACACTGGTCAAGATGCTCTACGGCCTGCTTGCCCCCGATTCCGGCCACATCCTCTGGCAGGGCCGGGAGGTGACGCTGCCACGGCCCATGGCCGCCCGCGCGCTCGGCATCGGCATGGTGTTCCAGCACTTCTCGCTCTTCGACGCCCTCACGGTGGCCGAGAACGTGGCGCTCGCGCTCGACGAGACAGCGCCTCTGCCGGAGGTCGCCGCGCGCCTTGCCGAGGTCAGCCGCGCCTACGGACTTCCGCTCGAGCCGGAGCGGGAAGTCTGGCGGCTGTCGGTGGGCGAACGCCAGCGCATAGAGATCGTGCGGTGCCTGATGCAGGACCCGCGCCTGATCATCCTCGACGAGCCCACCAGCGTGCTCACCCCGCAGGAAACCGAGGGACTGTTCGAGACCCTCGGGATGCTGCGCGCAGAGGGACGGGCCGTGCTCTACATCTCGCACAAGCTCGACGAGGTGCGCAGGCTCTGCGAGACGGCGACGATCCTGCGCCAGGGCCGTGTGGTCGAGCGCTGCGATCCGCGCCGAGAAACCGCCGGCAGCCTCGCGCGAATGATGGTCGGCGCCGAGATCGCGGATGTGCGCCGCGTGCGCGCCGATGCCATCGACGGGCCGGTGCGGCTGCAGGTCGACAACCTCGATCTGCCGTCAGAGGATCCGCACGGCACCAGCCTGAGGGGCGTCTCGCTTGAGGTGCGCGCCGGCGAGGTGCTGGGCATCGCCGGGGTCGCCGGCAACGGGCAGGACGAGCTCTTCGCCGCGCTCTCCGGCGAGCGGACGACGCGGCCCGGCGCCATCGTGTTCGAGGGCACGCCCATCGGCCACGAGGGGATCAACGAGCGCCGCCGCCGCGCCGCCGCGTTCGTGCCCGAGGAGCGGCTTGGCCATGCCGCCGCGCCCCGCATGGCGCTTTCGGAAAACGCGCTCGTGGCCGGCCACGCCGCGAACGATTTCGTGCACCGCGGGTTCGTGCAACGGGTCCGGATGCTGGACTGGGTCGATTCCGTCACCCGCGCCTTCGACGTGCGCAAGGGCCCCCGCGATCCCGAGGCGCGGGCGCTCTCGGGCGGCAACCTCCAGAAATTCGTCGTCGGACGGGAGATCCTGCGCCAGCCGCGCCTCCTGGTCGTGGCGCAGCCCACCTGGGGGGTCGATGCGGGCGCGGCGAGCCTGATCCGCCAGGCGCTGCTGGATCTTGCGCAGTCGGGCGCCTCGGTGCTGGTGATCAGCCAGGATCTCGACGAGCTCTTCGAGATCGCGGACAGCCTGGCGGTGATCTTCCACGGCCGTCTCTCGCCCGCTCTTCCGGTGCAGGATGTCTCCCGCGAGGCAGTGGGTCTTCTGATGGGCGGCGAAGGCTTCGCCGCGCCGCGGGACGAGGCCGCCTGATGGCGCTGGTGCTGGAACGCCGCGCCGATGCCGGCCGCTGGTCGCTCCTGCTGTCACCCCTGCTGGCGGTGGCGTTGACGCTGGCCTCCTCGGTGGTGATTTTCTGGGCGCTGGGGCAGGATCCGTGGAACGCGCTCAACGTGTATTTCCTGATGCCCGTCTCCGATGCCTGGGGGCTTCAGGAGGTGGCGGTGAAGGCAACCCCGCTCGTGCTGATCGCGGTGGGGCTGGCGTTATGCTTCCGGTCGAACAACTGGAACATCGGCGCCGAGGGGCAGTTCCTGATCGGGGCGATCTGCGGGGGCGGGGTCGCCGTGTTCACCCATGGTTCGGGCGGCCCCTGGGTTCTTCCACTGATGCTGCTTGCCGGCGCGCTGGGCGGCATGGCCTACGCGATGATCCCCGCGGTCCTGAAGGTAAAGTTGCGGGTCAACGAGATCCTCGTTTCGCTCATGCTGGTCTATGTGGCGGACCTCCTGCTCGACTACCTCGTGCGCGGGCCCTGGCGCGACCCGATGGGCTTCAACATGCCCCAGACGGTGACCTTCGCGCGCGAGGCGACGCTGCCCCTGCTCTTCGAGGGAGGGCGGATGAACCTCGGCAGCGTGATCGCGCTGGCGGTCGTGGCGGCTGCCGCCGTGGTCATGGCCCGCACGCTCAAGGGCTTCGAGATCCGGCTGGTGGGGGAGGCGCCGCGCGCCGCGCGCTTCGCAGGTTTCTCCGAGGCGCGCCTTACGATCACGGTCTTCGCAATCTCGGGCGCCCTTGCGGGCCTCGCGGGGGTGATGGAGGCCGCGGGCACCGTGCGGCAACTGCTGCCGGGCTTCTCGCCGGGCTACGGCTTCACCGCGATCATCGTGGCCTTTCTCGGCCGGCTCAACCCGGTGGGCTGCCTGATCGCGGGCATCTTCATCGCCATCACCTTCATCGGGGGCGAGAACGCGCAGATCCTGCTGCGCCTGCCGCGCGACATGACCCTCGTCTTCCAGGGGCTGCTGCTCTTCTACATCCTCGCCTGCGACACGCTGATCCTGTACCGCTTGCGCGCGGCCCCGCGGAGTGCGCGCGCATGATGCTGGCAACCGCGATCCTGCTGACGGTGATCACGGCGGCGACGCCGCTTCTGATCGCGGCCATCGGCGAGCTGGTGGTGGAGCGATCGGGCGTGCTGAACCTCGGGGTCGAGGGCATGATGATCATGGGCGCGGCCTCGGGCGTGGCGGTGGCGATCGTCACCGGCTCCAGCCTGCTCGGCGTGCTCGCCGCGATCGGAGCCGGGATGGTGCTTTCGGCGCTCTTCGCGCTGCTGACCCTGGGGCTCGCCGCCAACCAGTATGCCTCCGGGCTGGCGCTGACCATCTTCGGCCTCGGACTTTCGGGGGTCGTGGGCGCGCCCTTCGTAGGTATCCAGCGCGAGGGGATCGGGCGTATCGAGGTACCGCTCCTGTCCGAGCTTCCGGTGATCGGGCCGATCCTGTTCCGGCAGGACCCGTTCGTTTATGCCTCTTTCCTGCTGGTGGCCGCCGTCGCGTGGTTCCTGTGGCGCACCAAGCCCGGCCTCATCCTGCGCGCCTGCGGCGAGAACCCGGTTTCGGCCCATGCGCTCGGCTACCCGGTGCTGCGCATCCGGCTGTACGCGGTGCTCTTCGGCGGAGCCTGCGCGGGGCTTGCGGGCGCCTACCTCTCGCTGGTGCTGACGCCCTTCTGGACCGCCGGCATGACCGCGGGGCGCGGCTGGATCGCGCTCGCGATCGTCGTCTTCGCCTCCTGGCTGCCGTTCCGGGCGATGCTTGGCGCCTATCTCTTCGGCGGCCTCATCATCCTGCAGCTCCATGCGCAGACGGCGGGGGTGGCGGTTCCATCGCAGCTCCTCGCGGCGCTGCCCTATCTCATCACGATCGTCGCGCTGACACTGATCATGGCCGCACGGCGCGGCGGCGGAGGGGGCGGCGTGGCGCCCGCGGGCCTCGGCCAGCCCTTCACCACGGATCGATAAACCCGAGAACCGACAGAGGAGAGAACCAGAAATGACCCTGAACCGACGCAACGTCCTGAGCGGCGCCGCCGCGCTTGCGGCATCCACCGCGATTCCCATGCGCGCCGCCGCGGCCGACCCGCTGAACGTCGGCATGGTGCTGATCGGCCCGGTGGGCGATTTCGGGTGGTCCACGATGCATGACCGTGGCCGCCAGCGGATGGAAGAGATCATGGGCGATGCCGTCACGACCACGCAGGTGGAGGCCGTGGCGCCGCCCGATTTCGACCGCGTCGTCACCCAGCTGGTGCGTGCCGACTGCAAGCTGATCTTCACCACCTCGTTCAGCTACTTCCAGCCCACGCTGCGGATGGCCGAGCAGTTCCCCGACGTGATGTTCGAGAACGCCACCGGCACCAGCATGCTGCCCAACCTCGCCATCTACAACGCGCGCTTCTACGAGGGGCGCTACGTGCAGGGCGTGATCGCGGCGATGAAGTCGCAGACCAAGACCATCGGCTACGTCGCCTCCTTCCCGGTGCCCGAGGTGATCCACGCCATCAACACCGTGATGCGCGGCGCCTGGTCGGTCGACCCCGAGATGAAGATCCGGGTCGTCTGGATCAACGCGTGGTTCAACCCGGGCCTCGAGGCCGACGCGGCCCGCGCGCTGATCGACCAGGGCTGCGACGTGCTCTGCCAGCACACCGACAGCCCGGCGCCGCTGCAGCTTGCCGAGGAGCGCGGCATCTTCGGCTTCGGCCAGGCCAGCGACATGACCAGCTTCGCACCGAACGCGCATCTGACCTCGTCGGTCAACAACTGGGGCGACTACTACGCCACCCGCGCCCAGGCCGTGATCGACGGAACCTGGGAGCCGTCGGATACCTGGGGCGGCCTCGATTCCGGCATGTTCGCCCTGGCGCCCTTCACCAACATGACCCCCGAGCAAGCCTCCCAGGCCGAGGCGGTTGTTGCGGGGCTGCGCGACGGCTCCATCGATCCCTTCGCCGGGCCGGTGGTGAACCAGGCCGGCGAGGAGGTCATCGCAGCGGGCGAGAGCCTCAGCGACGACCAGATCCGGGCGCAGAACTACTTCTACGAAGGCATCGACGTGGCCATGCCGGGCTGACGACGGGCTCCCGCGCGCTCCCGCGGCCATCGTGCCGCGGGGTCGCGCCCAACGCGGGGGAGGGCACTGCAGCCTTTCCCGGCGCATAGCCAGACATGGAAACCGACGTCCTATCGAGCGCGCGGCGGCAACGCTTGTCCGCGGACTACCCTCGAGCGCTCTACGCCAGTGGTGCGGCCCGGTTCGCCCGCGCATTCGCGGTATCGTGGCCGCAGGGCAGTGTCTTCGCCGCGGGGGGTGCCCTTTTCTGCCTCCTGCGACCCTTTGACCTGCTCTCAAGACGCCCGAGATATTCTTTTCGTGTAGTCAGCGCCACAAGGACACGCGCCAAGGGTCACGGATGCTCGGCAAATCGTTCATGACGCCACAACATGTGGCGCGGCCGGTCGACGTTCGCGAGCCGATCGCCCGCGCCTCGATCCTTCGGCAGGATCGGCGCAGGCTGAATCCGCGGTCGGTCGTCGGGGCGGTGGGCGACTGCCTGGAGGGCGATTTCGCGCCGGTGGCCGGCACCCTCGGCGCGAAGAAGACAGCGGAACCCTCGCCGCGGCACGATGCGTGAGGCGCACCGGGGGATGCCCGCGCCGCGTCCGCCGCGGCCATGCTGCGGCGGAGCCGCGCCGGAAGGGACGGGGAGCCGTGCGGGCTTCGGTGCGGATCGCCCGAGGCCCGACAAGCTCCGCCCGCCGGGCCGCTTCCTGCACCGATGCGAAGGGGCCCGCTCGCGCCCTCGCTTCCCTGCACCTGCGGTGCGGGGCCCGAACGGAGGCGGTGGCGCCGGGGCGCCGTGAGGCACAGGTAAACAGGCAAGGGCAGCATCCATGACCACGGCCATCGAAGGCTACATCTTCTACGAGATTGCTGCACTGCTGGTGCTCGCGGCCGGTGCCGGCTTCGTCGGCCTGCTGCTTCGCCAGCCGCTGATCGTGAGCTTCATCGCGGTGGGAATTCTCGCCGGCCCCTCGGTTCTGGACATTGCGCAATCCGACGAGCAGATCGACCTGCTGGCCGAGCTTGGCATCGCGCTCCTGCTGTTCCTCGTGGGGCTGAAGCTCGATTTCAAGCTGGTGCGCACGCTCGGGCCCGTGGCGCTGGTGACCGGATTGGGGCAGGTCGCCTTCACCACCGTCTTCGGGTTCCTGATCGCGCTCGCACTCGGGCTCGACTCGGTGACAGCGATCTACGTGGCCATCGCGCTGACCTTTTCATCCACGATCATCATCGTGAAGCTGCTGTCCGACAAGCGCGAGATCGACGCGCTTCACGGGCGGATCGCGCTGGGGTTCCTGATCGTTCAGGACGTGGTCGTCGTCGTCGCGATGATCGCGCTTTCGGCCATAGGCGTGGGCGGAGCGGCCGAGGGCGACGGCGCGGTAGGCGATGTCCTGCGGGTGCTGGGCTACGGCCTCGCGATGCTGGCCTTCGTGGTGGTCTTCATCCGCTATGTCGCGGACCCGCTCGTCGAACGGCTTTCGCAGGCTCCGGAGTTGCTCGTCTCCTTCGCCATCGGCTGGGCCGCGCTGCTGGCCGCCGTCGGCCACTACCTCGGCTTCGGCAAGGAACTGGGCGGCCTTCTGGCGGGTGTCTCGCTTGCCTCGACCGCCTTTCGCGAGGCGATCGCGGCGCGGCTGGCCTCCCTGCGCGACTTCCTGCTCCTCTTCTTCTTCATCGCGCTCGGGGCGTCGCTCGATCTCTCCGTGCTGGGCGCGAGTGTGGGGCCCGCCATCGTGCTTTCGCTCTTCGTGCTGATCGGCAACCCGCTGATCGTGCTCGCGATCATGGGCGCGATGGGCTACCGCAAGCGCACGGGTTTCCTGGCCGGGCTGACCGTCGCGCAGATCAGCGAGTTTTCCCTGATATTCATGGCGATGGGGGTTGCCATCGGCCATGTCGCCGAAGAGGCACTGGGTCTCGTCACGCTCGTGGGGCTCGTGACGATCGCTGCCTCGACCTACATGATCACGTATTCGCACCAGCTCTACCGGGTATTCGAGCCGGTGCTCGGCGTCTTCGAGCGCCGCACGGCCGGCTCCGGCGATGAGGGCAGCGGCGAGGCTGCGCGCGGGCACGACGTGGTCCTCTTCGGGCTCGGCCGCTACGGGCTGGGCATTGCAACGGCGCTGCGCGACGGAGGAAAGCGCATTCTCGGGGTGGACTTCAGCCCGGAGGCGGTGAAGCACGCCCGCGCGCAGGGCTTCGACGCCGTGTTCGGCGACGCGACCGATCCCGAATTCCTCGCTCACCTGCCGCTGAAGGGCGCTGAATGGTTCGTGCTCGCCGTGCCCGAGCACGACACGGGGCTGACCCATGACGATCCGCGCCAGGCGCTTCTCAAGGCCGTGCGCGAACTGGGCTTCGAAGGAAAGATCGCCGTGGCCGCCCAGAGGGACGCCACGGCAGATGCCCTTCGGGCACAGCGCGCGGATCTCGTTCTGATGCCCTATCGCGACGCGGCCTTCGCGGCGGCCCGGATGATCGCTGGCGGTGCGAGGGCGCCGGAACATGCTCCCGAGGATCCCGACGGACAGAGGGAGCTGCCGGCCTGACTCCGCCGGGCGCTCTCCACCGTTCGCATCGGTGCGGGTATGCCGGCTGCCGCGTGGCCGACGACACGCAGCGCCCGAAGGCCGGGAGCTGGGCGCGGAGATTTCTCATGCAGCCCCCGGGGCGCAAGGTGGCGCGCGGCCGGTGCCTGCCGCGGGCGACCTGACGAGCGAATGCCGCCCGGGCTGCGCGCGCCCCCGAAGCGAGGGCGTCCGCAAACGGACCTGCCGGCGCGGAAGGGGCTGAGCATGAGCGGCCCTGCGACGACGTAGGAGCCGGTTCGCGCCTGTCTGCTCAGGCTCCGTTTTCGGGCCGGAAACTGAGGGCCGGGGCGCCGAGATCACGGAACGCGCGCTGGCGGCACGACAGCACGATGATCTGAAGATCCCCGGCGGCACCGTGCAGGGCATCGAACATCTTCTCGATCCGGTCGTCGTCGGAATAGACCAGCGCATCGTCGAGGATCAGCGGTGCGTGGCGGCCGGACCGCGCCAGCAGCCGCGCGAAGGCGAGCCGCACCAGAAAGGCGATCTGCTCCTGCGTGCCCCCCGAAAGCACGTCGATCGGCTCTTCCGTGCCGCGCCTGACCAGCGATGACGGCAAGAGCGTGTCGTCCGACCACACCAGCTCGGCATCCTCCCAGAGGTCGGCCAGGAGTGGGCGCAACTCCTCCACCACGGGGGCGAAATAGGTTTCCCTCGCCGCCTTCTGGGCGGTTTCGAGCGCATCGAGCAGCCGCGCCAGCGCATTCTGCTCGAAGATCACGCGGTCGAGCGTTGCAACGGCGGCCTCGTGCCTTTCGCTGACGTCTCGGAGCAGTTCCTCCACGCCGGCTTCCCCGCGTGCCTCGATGCGCCCTTCCAGCCTGCCGATTTCTGCGCTGATCTCGCCGATGCGGGTCGCGGCAGCTTCGGCGATCCCCTTGATGCGTGCGTGGTGCGCGCGCAGCTTGGCGATATCGGGCGCGTCTGCTTCGAGTTTTGCAAGGCGCGTCTCGGCGGCTTCGGCGGCGGCTTCGAGGTCTGCGATGCGCCGGGCGTTCTCTGCCGCGTCTTCGGGCGGCAGGGCGGCCACCTCGCGTGCGGTCTTGTCCTGCCGGGCCCGCGTGGCCTCGGCCTGCGCCTCCGCCTTCGCGGCGCCGAGGGCCGCCGCCTGTGCCCGCTCCGCGGCCTTGGCCTCGGCGGCTTCGGCTTCGTTGAGCCCGGCCTGTGCGGCGTCGAGTGCGTCTTCGGCGGTGGCGCGGTCCGGCAGATCCTCAGCCGCTTCCTGCCCGTCCTCGGGAAAGGCGGCGGCCTCTGCACGCAGCGCATCGAGGCCATCGGGCGCGAGCGTATCCCTGAGCTGCACGGCAAGCTCGGAGGCCCGCAAGGCTTCGGCCCGCAGGCTTGCGGCCTCGTGCAGCGCGGCGAGATCGCTCCAACCGCCTGCAGCCAGCGCTTCGCGAAGCTGCGCCTCGGCGTCTGCCAGCGCCCGTTCGGACCGCGCCTCTGCACCGGCGATCTCCAGCGTCCCGATGCCGGGCATCTCGATCAGCCCGTTCTCGGGCACGGCACGTTTCTCGCCTTCCGCCAGCGGCTGGCCAGCCAGGCGCACCGGTTCGGCATCCGCAATGTAGTGCGCGGTCACGCGAGGTGCTGCCGCGTTGCGCAGGGAGCGCCGGGTATCCACATCCCGTGCGAGCGCGACGATACGATCGACGGTGGCGGCATCCGGCCCCTTGCGGGCATGTGCCTGCTGCGCGATCCGCCTTTTCTCGGCGGCCTCTGCCTTGGCGATCCGCTCGGCGAGGCGAACGCGCTCCTGCTTCGCCCGTTCCACGGCCTCGCGCTGGTCGATCTTCCGCAGGGTGGCTTGCGCGGCCATCAGCGCGGCCTTCACGCTGTCCAGCGCGTTTTGCGCGGCCCGATGTGCCGCATCCGCGGTTGCCTTCTTCTCGGTGGCAGCGCGGTGTGCAGCCAAGGCGGCGTGGTGCAGGGTTTCCGCCTCGCGTGCCTCGGCGCGCGCCGAGGCGTGCCGTCGTAGCTCCTCCGCAGCGCTCCGCGCCATCTGCCTGGCAAGCCGAGCTTCCGAGCCGGCGGCGGCGACCTCTCGCCGCCGGCCCTCCGACTCGCGCAGCGCGGTCTCCGCCTCCCTCAGAGCCTCGCGCCGTTTCAGGGCAAGGGCCTCGTCGTCGATCTCGGCCAACTCGGCACGCAGCTTGCGCCGGGCTTCGAGGTCCGTTCGCAGGTCTTCGACCGTGCGGGCAAGCGCCGTCATTTCCTCCGCCAATTCGGTAACCGCCGCTTCCGCCTCGGCCCAGCGTCCGCCGGCCTTGGGACGGCCGGTGGCCGTCTGGAGCTTCGAGAGTTCGGCGCTCACCGCCATGATGGCGCGGTCCATGCGTTCACCGCCTGTCACCTCGTCCATCGCGCCCGAGATGGCGGTCAGAAGATCGCGGCGCTTCTCCAGTTCCTGATCGGCCTCCGCTCGCTTTTCCGGGGGAGCCAGGGACACGCGTCCCTGCCGCACCCAGAGCAATCCGCCGGGGCCACCTGCCTCGCCGGAGACGAGCCCCGCGACCCAGGCCTCCGCGGCATCGCCCTGGTGCGCCAACACGCCCTCGCGCCAGACACGCGCGGCCGGGCCCGAGAGCCACTCCTTGCGGATGCGCCAGCGCGCGCCCTCGTGCTCGATCTCGCAGTCCACCGACAGCTTGCCGCCGGAATGGGGCTGCAACGCCTTGATCTCGGCCTTCCTGCTGGTGTGGGGCAGGAAGAAGACGGCGTGCAGCGCGTCGAAGAGGGTGGATTTGCCGGCCTCGTTCGGCTCGCAAAGAAGCGTGACGCCATCGCCGATCGGCCCGACCGTCACCGGCTCGGTGAAACGCCGCACGTTTTCGAGGGTGATGGAACGGAGCCTCACGGGTCGAGCTCCTGCATGATCGCGTGCAGGCGTTGCAGCGCGGCTGCGGCCACGCGTCGCTCGCCCTCGGCCGTGCTCGCATCGCCCGCCGCCGCGGCGAGGGTATCGGCCGCTTCGCGCAGTGCCCCGCCGGTGGAAATGGCATCGAGATCCCCCGCCTCGATTTCGGTGCGCAGGCCACTGGCCTCAACCTCGAAGTGGCAGAACTCGGGCCCGATCCCGCTTTCGAGTGCGGCCAGGGAGGAGGCGCCCTCAAGCGCGACACGCCCGCGGGCGATGACCTTGACGAGCATGTCGCGGCGCGGGCCGGGCGGCAGCGCGGCCTCGACCATGGCGCGCGGATCGTCGCCGGGCAACAGGTCGAGCTCGACGCGTCGCCAGTCGAAGGCTCCGGTTTCCACGAGCTCGACCCGGGGTGTGGACCACGGGCCATCGAGCTCGATCGCTAGGCAGCCCCCCCGACCATCATGGCCGAACCCCGTCTGCTCGGGAGATCCGGCGTATGCGATGCGCTCCGAAATCCGGATCATGCCGTGCCAGTCGCCCAGGGCCAGCCAGTCCAGCCGCGCGCGCCGGTCGCGGTCTGGGGCGATGATGTCGGCCGGCATCTCGTTCTCGCCGAACCCGTGGATCGGCCCGTGGGCAAGGCCGATCCGGATGGCGCCATCGGGGGTGCTGGCGTTGTCCATCCACGCCGTTGGGTCGGATGAGGGGCGCCGCGTTGCAAGCGGTGCCGGCAGCAGCCAGGCGCCCGGCTGCATCTCGATGGGCTCGGCCCCCGTCAGAACCCGAAGGTTCGGTTTTCCGAGCGCGGCGATGCCCTCCCATGTCGCGTTGGCCTGGGAGAGGTTGTCATGGTTGCCGGGCAGCAACCACCAGGTCAGGTCCGTGGCGTCCGCCATTTCCGCGGCCGCCTGCCGCCATGTCTGCGCAGCCGGATTCGGCGTTTCGAAGAGATCGCCGGCAACGAGGACATGGGGTGCCCCCCGGGCCCGTGCCGTCTCGGCAAGGCGCGCGAGTATCCCCCGGCGCGCGACCCGCAAGCGGTCGGCCTCCAGATAGCCGCCAAAAGGCTTTCCAAGGTGGATGTCGCCGGACTGGATGAAGCGGACTGGTCTCACGCATTGCCCCCTTGCGGCGCGGCGGAACGGCGGTGGCCAACCTCGTGGGGCCGATACCGCCCGGATGCCGGGCGGGCCCGCGATTTCGTGAGCCCCGTTCCGCTTCGGAGCGCGCCCGTTGCAGAACAATACCTGCGCGCACCGAAATCAAGGTGCGCGCGAAACCCCCTGCGCCGGCCCCAGCGGGGCAAGCTGCCGGGGGCGCGGGCTGGCAGACGCCTTCCTTGCTGCGGGGCAGGGCAGGCGCATCGCGCGATGGGCTGCCCGTGCTCCGGTACGGCGGCGAAACGGCTCATCGGGGCCGGGTCTTGCGCCAGAAGCGCCAGGGCAGGGCCACCGCCGCAAGGGCCACGCCGATCGTGTAGCCGAGCCAGATGCCGGGGGCTCCCAGCCCTGCGGGAAACGCCAGAAACCAGGCCGCGGGCAGGGCAACCAGCCAGTAGCCGCCGAGCGTGACCGCCATCGGCCAGCGCGTGTCGAGAAGGCCCCGCAACGCGCCCATCGAACTGGACTGAACGCCGTCGAACACCTGCATCAGCGCGAGGACGAGAAACAGCGTCGTCGCAAGGGCGATCACCTCCGGGTCGTCCGACAGAAGCCCGGCGAATCCGCGGCCGCCGAGGACGAGGAGAACAATGAACAGCAGCATCCATGCCGCCACGATAAGGATCGAAGCCGTCAGAATCGGACGCAGCCGCTCGCGGGCGCCCTGGCCGCGCGCGAAGCTCACCCGCAGCGAGGTGGCCGTCGCGAGGCCGAGCGGCAGCATGTAGAGCACCGCCATCACCGATTGCACGATCTGGTTTGCGGCGAGCGCCGCGGCGCCGAGGGCGCCGAGCATCAACCCCGCGAGCGCGTATCCGCCGCCTTCCGCGGTAAAGCTCACCGCCATGGGCCAGCCGGCGCGCCATTGTGCGGCGACCTCCGGCATCAGCGGCGCGGTTCGGGCCACGCGCCTGCGCGCGATGCGGCCGATGAACCACCAGCCCACCGGAAGCGAAACCAGCGTTGCTGCGAGGCTCGCCAGGCCTGCCCCGAGGAGCCCGAGCCCGGCGCCGTAGATCAGCACCCAGTTCAGCGGAACATTTGCCGCGAGTTGGACCGCACCCACGGCGAAGCCCTGCCAGGGCCGCGCTTCGGCGTTGAGGGCGCCGATCAGAACGATGCCCACCGCCCAGGGCAGCAGGGTCATGGCCATGGTCATCCAGTAGGGGCCGAGCGGTGCGAGGACATCGGCCGGAAGGCCCAGGAAGGGCAAGGCCCGGAAGAGCAGGGCCATTGCGGCAGACCCGGCGATCCCGGCGAGAACGGCGAGGAGCAGGCCGGCGCGCATCGCTGCACGCACCTCGCCGGGCGCCTCTGCCCCCAGCTTCTCGGAGATGCGGATGCCCGACGCGTTCACCAGCCCGTAGATCGCCGAATAGAAGAGGATCAGGGCGCTCGCCGTCAGCGAGGCAGCCGCGAGCGGCACCGTGCCGAGCGGGGCGATCATCACCGTGTCCACCACGGTGATGAGGGTGGAGCTCGCGAAACCTGCCACAATGGGTGCCGTCAACGCCACAAGCGGGCGGACTTCGGGCAGGGCGGCGCGGAGTGTGTGCGTCATGCGCGGGTTGCTTGCGGCGTGCAGCACGCGGGCCGGCACGGCAAGGCGATGCCGGCCGCCGCGATACGCCGGAGTGGCGCCGGGGCGGGACGATATGGGCCATGGGCAGCGCCTCGCGCGCCGCCAATCCACGCGGCGCGCCGCAGACGGGAAAGAGTCGGAGGCCCGGCGGTGCCGGACCAGGCCGCCGCGCGTCGTCTCGTCCCTGGTCCGAAGCGTTGGCGGCGCATCGTGTTCCTCCGGCGCTACCCTCGCGGCAGCGGCCAGCGGGGTCAACGCGTGTTTGCCGCGCCGCGCGTTCGATCTCCGGCGCCGGCGGAGCGCGGGAGGTGCACCGGCGGCTCGGGCCGCGCCGGTTGGCCGGCTTGCGTCTCGTTTGGGTCTGCTCCGGCCCGGTATCCGGCGACACCAACCCGGGGACGCGCGGGAGGAGCGGGCGTCCACGCCGCCGGATGATCCTCCCCCCAGATCGCCGCCACGTCGCGCCCGACGAGCAAATCCTGCAGCGCGTCCAGCCGGGCGAGCGCGCGCGCGCGGTCGCCGGTTTCGGCAAGGGCACGCTCGAAGGCCTTGCGTACCGAAGCCGGGCGCCAGGGAAGAACGGCCCCGGCCAGCCATGCGCGCAGTTCTGCGGGCAGCCCGTCGTAGGCGCGCATGG
>CAYXOX010000010.1:0-2530 GCA_964466745.1 uncultured Rhodobacterales bacterium | reverse complement strand
CCCTGTTCGCCGGCATGGGGCTGTCTCCTTCACGTCGTGAACGGGCGCACCGCGCGGGCGCTGCGGCGCCGCGGGCTCCGGGCACCCGCGGCGGCCCCGGGCGCCGGACTTCAGAGGCAGGCGGCGAGCGAGGTTGCGAGGTTGCGCATCATCTGCGGATAGAGCTCCGGGCCGGGCGCGAGGTCGGAGCCCAGCGGGTCGAGCACGGCGGTGTTGACCGTGGCGCCGTCCATCACGGTGGCCACGATGCCGGGGTCGAACTGCGGTTCGGACAGGACGCAGTCGATACCCTCTTCCGCCACGCGGGCCTGGATCTCGGCGATGCGCGCGGGGCTCGGGTCCGTCGCGTCGGACAGGGAAATCGCGCCGGAGGCGGGAAAATCGAAGGCGTCCTCGAAATACTGGTAGGCATCGTGGAACACGATGAAGCGGCCGTCGCGGACCGGCTCAAGGATGCCCGCGATCTCCGCCGAAAGCGCATCCAGATCCGCGCGGGCTGCCGCGGCATTGGCGAAGTAGGTGCCGGCATTTGCGGGGTCGGCCGCGGAGAGTTGCGCGGCGATCAGATTGAGCCAGGTCGCCGCGTTTTCCGGCGACAGCCAGGCATGGGGATCGTGGTCGCCGTGGGCATGGTCGTGGCCGCCGCCGTGCTCCTCGTGGGCGTGGTCGTCTTCGTGCCCGTGGCTTTCATGGTCATGGTCATGGCCGGCCCCATCGGCATGCGCCTCATGGTCGTGGGCATGGTCTTCTGCGTGCCCATGATCCTCGTGGTCGTGGTCGTGGTCGTGGTCGTCGTCGTGATCCTGCGCCGCGTCGCCGTGGACATGCGCTTCGAAGAGCGCGCCCTCGCGGAAATCGAGCAGCATCGTGCCATCGGCTTCGAGCAGCGTGGTGACCGCCGCGTCGCCTGCCAGCGTTTCGACGGCGCCGGCCATCCAGGGCGTCATGTCCTCGCCCAGCCAGATCACGATGCCGGCGTCCTGGAGCGCGGCGGCTTCCGAGGGGCGGAGGCTGTACTCGTGCGGCGAGGCTCCGGGCTGCACGATCAGATCGGGCACGCCGACGCCTTCCATCACCCGCGCGACGAGCGAGTGCACCGGCGCGATGTCCACCGCGACGCGCGGTGCGTCGGCAAAGGCGGCGCCGGCAAGCAACGTTGCCGAAAGGGAGAGGGGGAAGAGGTTTCTGGACATCGGCACGACCCTGTGACTATATAACGTTACACGTTCGGATACATGAAACGAGATAACATGACAAGTGGGCAGCCGCAGGCATCCGCATCCGGAAATCCACACGGATCCGAGCCGGTGGGTTTCGAGGCCCACGATCACGGCCATTGCGTCGAGACGGCCATTGCCGCTGCGGAGGCGCATTGCGCCGCAGAGGGGCTGCGCTTCACGCCGGTGCGGCGCGTGGCGCTCGAGATCCTGCTGCGCGAGCACCGCGCAATGGGGGCCTACGAGCTGCTCGAGCGGCTGCACGAGGCCGGCTTCGGTGCGCAGCCACCCGTCGCCTACCGGGCGCTCGATTTCCTGGTGGCGGCCGGTTTCGTTCACAAGATCGAGCGGCTCAACGCGTTCATCGCCTGTGCCCATCCCGGTGCCACCCACTCGCCTGCCTTCCTGATCTGTCGCCTGTGCGATGCCGTTGCCGAGGCGCAGTCGGCGCCGGCCCGCGGCACCTTGGGCGAAGCGGCCCGCGCGACCGGCTTCCAGATCGAACGGACAGTGGTAGAGGCGCTGGGCGTGTGCCCCTCATGTGCGGCGAAGGCCGAGGCATGAGCCTTCTCGATGTGAAGAACCTGAGCGTCAGCTACGGTGCCACCGAGGTGCTGCGCGACGTGAGCCTGAGTATCGCCCCGCACGAGATCGTCACCATCGTGGGGCCCAATGGTTCGGGAAAGACAACTCTGCTGCGTGCGATCGTCGGTGCGGTAAGGCCCGCGTCGGGCAGGGTCGACCGGGTACAGGGCCTGACGATCGGCTACGTTCCGCAGCGGCTCCACGTGGATCCGACGCTGCCGATCACGGTTTCGCGGTTCCTGCGCCTGCCCGATCGGGCCGCACCTGCCGATATCGCCGCGGCGCTTGCGCGCGCCGGCGTTCCCGGAATCGCGGACCGGCAGATGTCGGAGCTCTCCGGCGGGCAGTTGCAGCGGGTGCTTCTGGCCAGGGCGCTGGTGGGGCAGCCACGCCTTCTCCTGCTCGACGAGCCGACGGCGGGGCTCGACCAGCCCGGCTCCGCCGCGTTCTATCGGCTGATCGACGAGGTGCGCACGGAAACCGGTTGCGCCGTGCTGATGATCAGCCACGAGCTGCACGTCGTCATGGCCGCGTCCGACCGCGTGATCTGCCTCAACGGGCATGTCTGTTGCCATGGCACGCCCGAGCACGTGTCCTCGGCGCCGGAATACCGGGCACTCTTCGGCACCGGAACGGGCGGCGCGCTGGCGCTCTACCGGCACGATCACGACCATACCCATGGTCCGCCGGGCACGGACGCGGAAAGGCACGCCCATGCCCACGCGGGC